>JBIKMO010000013.1:0-31843 GCA_044359175.1 Burkholderiaceae bacterium
CGCTACCCGGACCCCGCGGGCGGCGGTGAGGTGCGCACCCCCGCTCAGCTGGTCGAGCACGCGGCGGCGCTCAAGGCCGAGCACGGGTTCCGGTCGCACAAGCTCAAGGGCGGCGTGTTCCCGCCGGCGCACGAGCTCGAGTGCTACCGCGCGCTCGCCCGCGCGTTCCCGGGCGAGCGGATGCGGCACGATCCGAACTGCGCGTGGTCGCTCGCCGACGCGATCGCGTTCGCGCGCGGCATCGAGGACCTGCCGAACGACTTCCTCGAAGACCCGGTGTACGGGCTGCCGCAGATGGCGCGGCTGCGCGAGCTGGTGCGCATCCCCACGGCGACGAATACCGTGGTCGTCAACTTCGAGCAGCTCGCCGCGAACGTCGCGGCGCGCGCGGTCGACGTGATCCTGCTGGACACCACCTTCTGGGGCGGCATCCGGCCGTGCGTGAAGGCCGCGGGCGTGTGCGAGACCTTCGGCCTGGGGGTGGCGGTGCACTCGTCGGGCGAGCTTGGCGTGCAGCTCGCGACGATGCTCCACCTCGGCGCGGTGCTGCCGAACCTCGGCTACTCGGCCGACGCGCACTACCACCACCTCGCCGACGACGTGATCCGCGGCGGCCCGATGCGCTATGCGGACGGGCGTATCGCGGTACCCACGGGCCCGGGGCTGGGCGTCGCGCTCGACCCCGACAAGGTCGCGCGCTACCACGCGCTGTTCCTCGAGCTCGGTCCGTATCCGTACGACCGCGACCCGGGCCGGCCCGGCTGGTATCCGCTGGTGCCCAACGCCGACTGGGCCGACCCGACGCGGTCGCTTCGGCCGTCGATGACGCCGTGACCGCCGGCGCGGCGCGCACCGCAGGCGCCGGTCGGCCGGCGCGGCTGTGCGACGCGGCGCTCGCGGGACTGCCGGCCGACGTGCGCCGTCCCGGCTACCCGAGGGCGGGCGTGGCGATCGGCGTGGTCCACCTGGGCGTGGGCAACTTCCACCGCGCGCACCAGGCGATCGCCTTCGATGACCTCCTGGTCGCGGGCGACCTGCGCTGGGGCGTGTGCGGCGTGAGCCTGCGCAGCGCGGCGACCCGCGAGGCGCTCGGGCCGCAGGACGGACTGTACGCGCTGCTCGAGCGCGACGGCGGCGGCACCCGGGTGCGCGTGCCGGGCGCGCTGCGCGAACTGCTGCTCGCCCCCGCGCAGCGCGCGGCTGCGATCGCGCGGCTCGCCGACCCGGCGGTCCGCGCAGTGACGCTCACGATCACCGAGAAGGGCTACGACGACCTCGGCCCGAGCGGTGCGATCGCGCTGTTGCGCGACGGGCTCGCGGCGCGCCGCGCGGCGGGCGCGGGCGGGCTCACGCTGCTGTCGTGCGACAACCTCGCCGGCAACGGCCGCCGGCTGCGCGAGCGGCTGCTGCAGGCGGCCGCAGCCGACGCGACGCTCGCGGCGTGGCTCGAGCGCGAGGCGGCGTGTCCCGACACGATGGTCGACCGCATCGTGCCCGCCACCGTCGACGCCGACCGCGCCGAGGCCGCGGCGCGCCTGGGCTGCGCCGATGCGTGGCCGGTGGCCTGCGAGCCGTTCTCGCAGTGGGTGGTCGAGGCGCGCTTCGCGGGCGAGACGCCGCCCCTCGAGCGGGTCGGCGTGCGGGTGGTGGCGGACGTCGCGCCCTGGGAGGCGATGAAGCTGCGGATGCTCAACGCGGCACACACCGCGCTCGCGATGCTCGGCGCGCCCGCCGGCATCGCGACCGTCGACGCCGCGATCGCCGAGCCGCGGCTCGCCGCGTTCGTCGACCGGCTGTGGACGCAGGTCGCCGCGACGCTGCCCGCGTCGGTCCGCGCCGAGGCGCCGGCCTACGCCGCGCGGCTGCGCGAGCGCTTCGCGAATCCGGCGCTGCGCCACCGGCTGCTGCAGATCGCGCAGGACACGTCGCGCAAGCTGCCGCAGCGGCTCGTGGCCACGGTGGACGACGCGGCCGCCGCCGGCCGGCCGTACGACGCGGCGCTGCTCGCGATCGCGGGCTGGATGCGCTTCTGCGCGGGCGCGGACGGGCGTGACGGCGAGCTGCCGCTGGACGACCCGCTCGCCGCGCGGCTGCGCCCGCTCGCACGCACGCCCGGCGACGCGCACGGCGCGGTGCACGCGATGCTCGCGCTGCCCGAGGTGTTCCCCGCCCACTGGGCGCGCGACGCGCGGCGTGCGGATGCGCTCGCCGCGGCGCTCGGCGCGCTGCGCGCACGCGGGCTCGACGCGCTGGGCGCCCGCGCCGAGCCTGCCCGCTGAGCGTGCGCGGCCGGCCGGGCGCGCGCGGGGGGCGCCACCGCGGCGTCGGTCTTCCGGCGAACGGCGCGGCACGGGGCGGCGGGCGCGATGGCCGCGCTATGATCCAGCGCTTCGCGGCACCGCGGATCGGGACGGGGGGGCGGGACGATGGGCGAACGGCTGAAGGGCAAGCGGATCCTCGTGACCGCGGCCGGGCAGGGGATCGGTCGCGCGAGCGTGCTGATGATGGCCGCCGAGGGCGCGCAGGTGATCGCCACCGACGTGAATCCGGCGCTGCTCGCGTCGCTCGCCGGCGTGCCGGGCATCGAGACGCGGGCGCTCGACGTGCTCGACGACGCGCAGGTCGCGGCGGTCGTCGGCGCGCAGCCGCTCGACGTGCTGTTCAACTGCGCGGGCTGGGTCCACCAGGGCTCGCTCGAGCAGTGCAGCGATCGCGACTGGCAGCTGTCGTTCGACCTCAACGTGCGCGCGCAGTGGAAGACCATCGCCGCGGCGCTGCCCGGCATGCTCGCGCGCGGCGGCGGCTCGATCATCAACATGGCGTCGATGTGCTCGAGCCTGAAGGGCTTCGCGAACCGTTTCGCGTACGGCGCGAGCAAGGCGGCGGTGATCGGCCTCACGAAGTCGGTGGCGATCGACTACGTCGGCCGCGGCATCCGCTGCAACTGCATCTGCCCGGGCACCGTCGACACGCCGAGCCTGCAGGACCGGATCAACGCGTTCGCCGACCCGGTCGAGGCGCGCAGGATGTTCGTCGCCCGCCAGCCGATGGGCCGCCTCGCGACCGCCGACGAGATCGCGCCGATCGCGGTCTACCTGGCCAGCGACGAGTCGCGCTTCGCCACCGGGCAGCCGTTCGTCGTCGACGGCGGCACCATGATCTGACCCCGACCCACCCACCGAGGACCCCGCATGAAACTCGTCCGCTACGGCCGGCCCGGCAAGGAGAAGCCCGGCCTGATCGATGCCGAAGGCCAGCTCCGCTCGCTCGCCGACGTGGTGCCCGACATCGGGCCCGCGCAACTCGCGCCGAAGGCGCTCGCCAGGCTCGCGAAGCTGAAGGCCGACGCGCTGCCGAAGGTGCGCGGTACGCCGCGCCTGGGCGTGCCCTTCACCGGCGCGACCAAGTTCGTCGCGATCGGCCTGAACTACTCGGACCACGCTGCCGAGACCGGCAACCCGGTGCCGAAGGAGCCGATCGTCTTCCACAAGACCCTGTCGAGCATGAGCGCCCCGGACGACGACGTGGTGCTGCCGCGGGGCTCGGTGAAGTCCGACTGGGAGGTGGAGCTGGGCATCGTGATCGGCACCACCGCGCGCGACGTGTCCGAGGCGGACGCGCTGAAGCACGTGGCGGGCTACTGCGTGGTCAACGACGTGTCCGAGCGCGAGTGGCAGATGGAGCACGGCCTGACCTGGGACAAGGGCAAGGGATTCGACACCTTCGGCCCGGTGGGCCCGTGGCTGGTCACGCCGGACGAGGTGGGCGATCCGGGCAACCTGGACATGTGGCTGGACGTCAACGGCCAGAAGCGGCAGCGCGGGAACACGAAGACGATGATCTTCGGCTGCGCGAAGCTGGTGGCGTACTGCAGCTACCTGTTCACGCTGAACCCGGGCGACATCATCACGACCGGGACGCCGCCGGGGGTGGGCATGGGGATGAAGCCGCAGCAGTTCCTGAAGCCCGGCGACGTGATGACGCTGGGCATCGAGAAGCTGGGGCAGCAGCGGCAGGTGGTGGCGAAGCGCGGCTGATCGCTCGCCGCTGAGTTCGAACCCGCGCTCGATTTCGCGACGCACGTCCTCGACGCCGACGGTGGAGCCGCTGGTGAAGCGGCTCGCCGGCGTCGAGGGAACCCGGCCGTCAGCGCGCCATCGTGATGCCCGAGAAGTTCTGGAACCAGTTCTGCGCCTGCACGAAGCCGCGCACGCGCGGGCTCATCGCGCGGGCGTTCACGTCGTGCGTGACCATCAGGAACAGCTGGTCCTCGACGAACTTCTCGTGCAGCTTCTGCAGGGCGGCGGTCTGCGCGGCCGGCTCGAACGCGGTGCGCGCCGCCTGGATCAGCCCGTCCATGTCCTTGTCGGCGTAGTAGCCCCAGTTGGTGCCGCGCGGCGCCACCAGGTCCGACTGCACGTGCCGCACGAACGCGGTGAACGGGTCCTGAATGAAGTAGCTGTAGTTCATCGCGACCGCGCCGCGGTTGGACGGGTCCTTCACGCCCGCGCGCCATGCGGCGACCAGCGCGTTCCACTCCATCACCTCGAGGTCGACCCGCACGCCCACGTCGCGCAGGTTCTGCTGCAGGAACTCGTTCATCGAGATCGGCTGCATCATCCCCGAGCCCGACGACGGGATCACCACCTTCAGCGACAGCGGCTTCGAGGGCCCGTAGCCGGCCTCGGCGAGCAGCCGGCGCGCGGCCGCCGGGTCGTGGCGCAGCGGCGCGGCCTTGCCGAACCACGCGTGGCCGGGCGGCATGAAGCCCTTGGCGGGCAGCGACAGCCCGCCGAGGAACTGGTTCAGGCCCTCGCGGTCGATCGCGAGGTTCAGCGCCTGGCGCACCCGCGCGTCGCGCAGCGGCGAGCCCTCGAGCATCGAGAAGTGCCAGACCCAGTTGTGCGGGTACGCGTTGGTGACGATCTGGAACCCGGCGCCCCGCAGGCTCGCCACCGCGTCCGGCGGCGGGGCCTCGATCCAGTCGACCTGCCCGGAGCGCAGCGCCGCGACCCGCGCGTTCGCCTCCGGCAGCGGCACGAGGACCAGCCGGTCGAGCTTCGGCACCCGCGCCTTGTCCCAGTAGTCCGGGTTCGGCACCAGTTCGGCGCGCTCGCGCGGGGTCCACGAGGTGAGCTTCCACGGCCCGGTGCCCGACGGCGTCTTCGCATACGCGTTCCAGTCGCGACCGAGCTTCTCGAAGTGCGACGGCGACGACATCGGGATCCAGGCGAGCTGGTAGGGCAGGAACGCGTCCGGCTCCTTGGTGACGATCTCCAGCGTCTGCGCGTCGATCGCGCGGTACGACGCGATCGCGGGGATCCGCGAGCGGCCCTGGGCGGCCTGCTTGGGGTCGAACTGCGGCGACTTCTCGTTGAGCAGTTTGTCGAAGTTCCAGACCGCGGCCTGCGCGTCGAACAGCGACCCGTCGTGGTAGCGCACGCCCGGCCGGATGCGGAACGTCCAGCGCGTGCGCTCGCGAGCGTCCGCGCTCCACGACAGGGCGAGCCCCGGCACCAGCGTCGAGGGTTTGTCCGCGCTCGTCAGATCCCACATCACCAGCTGGTCGTAGACCGTATTCGCCATGAACCGCTGACCTTCGCCGCCCTGGTCGGCCTGGCCGGAGGTGAGCGGGATGTCCGCGGCGGTCATGCCGATGCGCAGCGTGCCCTGGGCGCGGGCCGTGCCGGGCAACGCCAGCGCGAGCGTGGCGAGCAGGATGGCGGCCACCCGGGTCGGCACGAGGATCGGGAGAAAACGTGGCAGCGTGGGCATCGGTATCCTCGCTAGAGACGCGGCGGCATGCACCGGTACGGTGCGCCGCACGGGAGCTTTGCCGGCAGCAAGTCGCGTGCCATGCGGCCTGGACCCTCGGGTGAACCGCCGGCCGCGCGTGGCCGGGGGCTTCACACAACTTCACTCGCCGGCCAAACCGCGTTCACGCGGTCGCCGCAGACTGCACGGGTCGGCGGGCGCCGTCCGCCACGCACCCACGAAGGAGCCTCTGATGCCATCGTCCACCGGACCGTCCCCCGATCGATTGCCCCGCAGGCGCGGCTGGCGTGTCGCCGCCGTGGGCGCGGTGCTGGTCGGCGCGCTTGCGCTGGCCGCGTGTTCGCACGGACCGTTCCGCGGCGGCCACGGTGCGGCAGCGGCCGGGCCGATCGATCCGGAGCGCGCCGCTCGGTTCGTCGAGCGGATGGCCGACCGCGTGATCGACGCGGTCGACGGCACCGCCGAGCAGCGCCAGCGGATCCAGGCGATCGCGCGTGCGGCCTCGGACGACCTGGTGCCGCTGGGCGAGCGGACCCGCACGGCGCGCCGCCAGTCGGTCGAGCTGCTCGCGGCCGCGACCGTGGATCGCGCCGCGATCGAGGCGCTGCGCGCCGATCAGATCGCGCTCGCGGACACCGCGTCGCGGCGGATCGCGCAGGCGCTCGCGGACACCGCGGAGGTGCTCACCCCGCAGCAGCGCACCAAGCTCGCAGAGCGGCTGCAGCGGCGCGGCTGGCGCGGCGCGTGATGCGGCGCCGGCGCGTGGCCGCCGCCCCGGGTCCGGCGCGCGGCCTCGCCCGGCGGCGGCGGCGCGGGCGGTCCGGCGCACCGCGCGTCCCGGGGTCGGCGACAATCGCACGATGCACCGCGTGCTGCTGATCGAGGACGACCTGCGCCTGGGCGCGATGCTCGTCGCCTACCTGCGCGATGCCGGATTCGAGGTCACCCAGGCCGCCGACGGCGCCCGCGGGCTCGCTGCGCTCGCTGCGACCGGCGCGGCGTACGACCTGGTCCTGCTCGACCTGATGCTGCCGGACGCGGACGGGCTGGACCTGTGCCGGCGCATTCGCGAGCGCGGCCCGGTGCCGATCGTGATGGTGACCGCGCGCGGCGACATCGCCGACCGGATCGTCGGACTGGAGCTCGGCGCCGACGACTACCTGCCCAAGCCGTTCGAGCCGCGCGAACTGCTGGCGCGCATCCGCGCGGTGCTCCGGCGGCGCGTCGCGCAGGGCACGCCCGCCGCCGACGTGCTGCGCTTCGGGCGCCTGGAGATCGACCGCGGCGCGCGCGAGGTGCGGGTCGACGGGCGGTCGCGTGGGCTGACTGGACACCAGTTCGCGCTGCTGCTCGCGCTCGCCGAGCGCGCCGGGCGCGTACTCACCCGCGAGCAGCTGATGGCGGCCGTGCGGGGCGGCCCGCTCGAGGCCTTCGACCGGTCGATCGACGTGCACGTCGGGCGCATCCGCGCGGCGATCGAGGACGATCCGAGGCATCCGCGGCGGGTGATCACCGTGCGCGGTGCGGGCTACGTGTTCGCCAAGAGCCAGGACGCCGGGTGAAACGGCTGTACCTTCGGATCTACGTCGCGATGCTCGCGAGCCTCGCGATCTTCGGGCTGCTCGCGGCGGTGCTGTTCAAGGTCGGCCTGGAGCGCGACCGCGAACGGCCCGACGAACGCGCGCTGCTCGCCGAGGTGATCGCGGCGGTGCTGCCGCCGCCCGAGGCGCCGCCGGATGCGCAGCGCGCGGCGCTCGAGCGCTGGCACCGGAGCTCCGGCGCCGACCTCGGCCTGTTCGACGCGCAGCGCCGGCCGATCGCAGCCGCGGGCGGCCCCGTTCCCGCGCCGGCCGACGGAGCGGGCGACCGGCGCGGCGGGCGCGAGCCGTCGCGCGACGGCGGTCCGGCGGTCTGGTCGCTGCGGCTGCCCGACGGCCGGTGGGCGGTCGCACGACCGGTCGACGGCCGTGCGCCGCGGCCCTTCGCCTGGGGCCTGCTGCTGGTGGCGCTGGCGGCCGCGGTGGCGCTCGGCGCGTATCCGGTCGCGCGCCGTCTCGCGCGGCGGCTCGAGCGGCTGCAGAGCGGGGTCGAGGCGCTCGGCGGGGGCGACCTGTCGGCGCGCGTGCCGGTGCAGGGCCGCGACGAGGTCGCAGGCCTGGCGACGCGGTTCAACGAGGCCGCCGCGCGGATCGAGGCGCTGGTCGCAGCTCAGCGCGCGCTGCTCGCCAACGCGTCGCACGAGCTGCGCTCGCCGCTCGCGCGGCTTCGCGTGGCGGCCTCGATGCTGGCCGAGGCCGACGGGCCGCGCCGCGACGCGCTCGTGCGCGAGGTCGAGCAGGACGTCGCCGAGCTCGACGCGCTGATCGACGAGATCCTGCTCGCCTCGCGGCTGGACGCCGGCGCCGGGATCGTGTCCGAGCCGGTCGACCTGCTCGCGGTGCTCGCCGAGGAGTGCGCGCGCACCTCGGCGCAGCTCTCGGTCGACCCGTCCGGGCCGCCCGCCGCGGCTCGCGTGCCGGGCGGGTCGCGCGCGGCACCCGAGCCGGTCGCGGCGGCTGCCGTGACCGGCGATCCGCGGCTGCTGCGGCGGCTGCTGCGCAACCTGCTCGAGAACGCGCGACGGCACGCCGCGGGGTCGCCGATCGAGGTGTCGCTGCGCGCCGACGCGGCGGGCGTGCGCATCGACGTGGCCGACCGGGGCCCCGGGGTGCCCGAGGCGGAACGCGAGCGCATCTTCGAGCCGTTCCATCGGCTCGCCGGGCACGGCGAGTCCCGTGGCGGGGTGGGCCTGGGGCTTGCGCTCGTGCGGCAGATCGCGCTGCGTCACGGCGCCGACGTGCGCTGCCTGCCCCGCGACGGCGGCGGCAGCCTGTTCCGGGTCACGCTGCCGGCGACCGGCGCCGGGATTCAGGCCGAAGGCGGGCGGCGCGTGCCGACGACCACCGGGTAATCCGGGCGCCCGGTGCGCATCCAGCTGACCACGTTGCCGGCGGCCTTGCGCCGCAGCTCGATCTCGGAGGCGGCCGAGTAGAACGCGGCGTGCGGCGACAAGATCGCGCGCGGGTCGGCGAGCAGCGGATGGCCGCTCGGCACGGGCTCGACGGGCAGCACGTCCAGGCCGACCCCGGCGAGCCGGCCCTCGGACACCGCGGCGGTCAGCGCGTCCAGGTCGACCACCGCGCCGCGGGCGGTGTTGACCAGGAAGCTGCCGCGCCTCATGCGGGCCAGCAGCGGCGCGCCCACCAGGCCGCGGGTCTCGTCGTTCAGCAGGCAGTGGATCGACACCGCGTCGGCCTGCTCGAACAGCGCCTCGAGCGAGACGCGCTCGACGTAGGCCGGGAAGTCCCCGTCGATCAGGTGCGGGTCGTGTGCGATCACTCGGCGGAACAAGTTGCGCGCGACATGCGCGAAGCGCTTGCCGATGCGGCCCAGCCCGAGGATGCCGACGGTCATGTCGGTGAGCCGCGGCACCGCGCCGGCGCTGCTGTAGTGCCAGGTGCCGGCCTTGACGTCGGCGTTCCAGCGCACCACGTTGCGGATCGAGGCCAGCATCATCGCGAGCGCGTGGCTCGCGACCTCGCCCACGCCGTAGTCCGGGCTGTTGGCGACCCACACGCCCGCGGCCCGCGCGGCGTGGGCGTCGATCGTGTCGTAGCCGGCGCCGATCCGCGAGGCGAGCCCGATCCCGGGCCGCGCCTCGAACACCCGCGCGCCGACGCGCGCGTACTGCACCAGCAGCGCGGAGCAGCCGTCGGCGGCGGCGATCACGTCGTCCTCGGTGCGGCACTGCGCTTCGACGAGCTCGATGCCCGCATCGCGGAAAAGCGTGCGTTCGAGCGTCACGTCGAGCATGTCGTGATCGGTGAACAGGACCTTCATCGGCGCGTCTCCCCGGGCGTGCGGCATCATACCGGGCGGCCCGCGCCGGCTTTGCCCGGTGCCCACGCATCGATTACAGTCCGGCGCGCCGGCGCGGCCGCCGGCGTGCACGAGGAGACCGCCGCGATGAACCAGATCGACCTCGAGGACCGCTGCGCGGTCGTCACCGGCGCAGCGTCGGGCATCGGCCTGGCGGTCGCGCGGCGCTTGGCCTCGAGCGGGGCGCGCGTGGCGCTGTGGGACCTGGACGAGGCGGCCGCCCGGGCCGCGGCGGCGGCGCTCGGCGAGCGTCACCTTGCGATCGCGGTCGACGTCGCGGACGAGGACTCGGTGCAGCGGGCGACCGACGCGACCGACGCAGCATTCGGCCGTATCGACGTGCTGGTGTGCAGCGCCGGCATCACCGGGCCGAACGCGACCACGTGGACGTACCCGCCGCAGGCGTGGCGCAAGGTGTTCGACGTCAACGTCCACGGCACCTTCCTGTGCAACCGGGCGATCGTGCGCGGGATGGTCGAACGCGACTACGGACGGGTGATCAACATCGCGTCGATCGCCGGCAAGGACGGCAACCCGAACGCACCGGCGTACTCGGCCTCGAAGGCGGCGGTGATCGGCCTGACCAAGTCGATCGGCAAGGAGACCGCCCGCACCGGGGTCCGGGTCAACTGCATCACGCCGGCGGCGGTGCGGACCGCGATCTTCGACCAGATGACCCCGCAGCACATCGACTTCATGCTGTCGAAGATCCCGATGGGGCGATTCGGCACGGTCGAGGAGGTCGCCGCGATGGTCGCCTGGCTCGCGAGCGACGAGTGCTCGTTCTCGACCGGCGCGGTCTTCGACCTGTCCGGCGGCCGGGCGGTCTACTGATGGCCGGTGACGCCGTCCGGCACGACGCCGGGGCGCTCGCCGACTGGGCGCGAGGCCTGCTCGGGGCGGTCGGGCTGCAGGACACGCTCGCACGCGACGTCGCCGAGGTGCTGGTCGAGGGCGATCTGCTCGGGCACGACACGCACGGCCTCGCGCTGCTGCCGGGCTATCTCGGCGAGCTCGAGCGCGGCGCGATGACGCGCGCCGGCGAGCCACGGACCGTGTCGCAGCGCAGCGCGGCAGCGGCCTGGGACGGTGGCCGGCTGCCCGGTCCGGCGCTGGTGCGCCGTGCGCTCGCCTGGGCCGTGCCGCGCGCACGCGAGCACGGCACGGCGGTGGTCGCGATCGGCCGCAGCCACCACGTGGCGTGCCTGGCCGCGTACCTCGAGGCGCCGGCCCGCGACGGGCTGCTGGTCGAGATCCACAGCGCCGATCCGGCGGTGGCGAGCGTCGCGCCGTTCGGCGGCACGCGCGCGGTCTTCACCCCGGATCCGCTCGCGCTCGGCATTCCGACCTCGGGCGATCCGGTGCTGATCGACGTGTCCGCGTCGGTGACCACCAACGGGATGAGCGCGCGGCTGGCCGCCGGCGGCGAGCGCGGTGCGCACCGCTGGTGGATGGACGCCTCCGGGGCGCCCACCGACGACCCGGCGGTGCTCGCCGCCCGCCCGCCCGGCACGATCCTGCCGCTCGGCGGCCTGGAGGCCGGCCACAAGGGCTACGGGCTCGCGCTCGCGGTCGAGGCGCTCACCGGCGGGCTGGCGGGCCACGGCCGGGCGGATCCGCCCGAGGGCTGGGGCGCGTCGGTCTGCGTGCGCCTGACCGACCCGGCAGCGTTCGGCGGTCGGGCGGCATTCGAGCGCCAGCTCGACCATCTGGTCGCCGCGTGCCGCGCGTCGCCGCCCCGCGATCCGGCGGTGCCGGTGCGCCTGCCGGGCGAGCGTGCGCTCGCGGCCAAGCGGGCGCAGCTGCGCGACGGCATCGCGCTGCACCGGTCGATCCTGCCCGCGCTCGCTCCCTGGGTGCAGCGGCTCGGGATGCCGGCTCCGGCGCCGCGCTGAGCGCGGGCCGCACCGGCCCGGGGCGTGCCGCACCGCGCGTGCCCGTCCGCGTCGCGGTCGCGCACGGCCGCGGCGCGCGCCGTCGGGGGTGGCGGTGGCACGCCGCTTGCAGACGGACCGTCCGCACCCGCCGCCGATCGCGACGGGGCGCCGCCGCCGGAGCCGCCGATGCCGTCGCTCACCTCCCGTACGCTGCTGCGTGCGCTCACCCGACCCGGGCAGCACGACAGCCGAGCGCTGCGGCGCGCTGCCGCGCTCGCGACCGCGGCACGCGCGGCCGGTCGACCGACCGCGGGCCCGCCGGCCGACGCCGCGGCCGCGCCAGCCGCGGCGCCGGCCTCGGCCGCCCGCTGAAGTCGCCCGCTGAAGGCGCACGCGCCGGGCGAGCGATGCTCACCTCGCGGCAGCCGGTCTTTCGCCGGTTCTGGCACGCGGTCGCGCCGATCGCCGAGCTCGGCGACCGGCCGCTTGCGGTCACGCTGATGGGCGAGCGGCTGGTGCTGTTCCGCGACGGCGAAGGGCGGCCGGCCGCGCTGCGCGACCGCTGCGCGCACCGCACCGCGCGGCTGTCGCTCGGGCGGGTCGACGGCGGGCGCCTGGCGTGCGGCTACCACGGCTGGGAGTACGACCGCGACGGCCGGGTGGTCCGTATCCCGCAGTACCCGGCCGAGCGGCCGCTGCCGGACGGCTACGCGGTTCCCGCCCACCGCTGCGTCGAGCGCTACGGCTACGCGTGGGTCGCGCTCGACGAGCCGATCGCGCCGATCCCCGAGGTGCCGGAGTACGGAGCCCCGGGCTGGCGGACGATCTTCCAGTTCTGGGAGCGCTGGGACACCAGTCCGCTGCGCGTGCTCGAGAACGCGTTCGACAACGCACATTTCAGCTTCGTGCACCGGGCGACCTTCGGCGTGGCCGCGCAGCCCGTGCCCAGCCGGTACGAACTGGTCGAGACCGACGACGGCTTTCGCGCGGACACCGTGATCGACGCGGCCAACCCCCCGGGGCTGCACCGCGTGAGCGGCGTGTCCGATCCGGTCACCACGCGCCGGATGCGCAACGCGTGGTACCTGCCGTTCTGCCGGCGGCTCGACATCGAGTACCCGAGCGGCGTGCGGCACGTGATCTTCAACTGCTTCACCCCGATCGACGACGGGAGCCTCCAACTCGCCCAGTGGCTGTTCCGAAACGACACCGAGGCCGACTGTCCGGCCGAGATGCTGATCGCCTTCGACCACGCGATCACCCGTGAGGACAAGGCGATCCTGGAGTCGACCGATCCGGACGCGCCGGTCGACCTGGGCCGGCGCGGCATCGAGCGGTCGATGGACAGCGACCGGCCCGGGCTGGTGATGCGCCGCCGGCTGATGGCGCTGCTCGCGGCGCACGGCGAGACCGAGGTGCACGGCTGACCTCGCGGCGTGCAGATCGGTGCGCCGCGGCGGGATGGTCGATCGACGGTCAGCGCTCGGTCGGGCCCGGGTCGGCGGGCTCGTCGCCGACCGGGCCTCGCAGCGGGGGGGGCTCGCCGCGGGGATCGTGCGGGCCTGCGGCGTCGGGCGTGCCCTGCGCCGCCGCCTCGCCCGCTGCGGCGGGGCCGCCGGCCTCGCGCGGGCCGCGGCCCTCGCGCGTCGGCCGGTGCCGCGCGTGCTGGCGCAGGTAGCGCGACGGTTCGGGCCGACCGAACAGGTGGCGCGACAGTTCGGTGAGCGCTTGCTGGTAGACCGCGCGCTTGAACTCGATGACCGTGTCCAGCGGGATCCAGAAGTCGTGCCAGCGCCAGGCGTCGAACTCCGGGTGCTCGCAGGCGCGCAGGCTCACGTCGCTGTCGCGTCCGATCAGCCGCAGCAGGAACCAGATCTGCTTCTGGCCGCGGTAGTGACCGCGCCACTCGCGGCGCACCCAGTGCTGCGGCACGTCGTAGCGCAGCCACTCGCGGGTACGCGCGATGATGCGCACGTGTTCGGGCATCAGCCCGACCTCCTCCTGCAGTTCGCGGAACATCGCCTGCTCGGGCGTCTCGCCGCGCTTGATGCCGCCCTGCGGGAACTGCCACGAATGCTCGCGGATGCGCTTGCCCCAGAAGACCTCGTTGCGGGCGTTCACCAGGATGATGCCGACGTTGGGGCGATAGCCGTCCCGGTCCAGCATGGGCTATCCCTTCGATCCTTTAGAATTGAATCGATTATATCGACGCTCAGCGCGCGACTCCGGCGCCCCCACACCCCATGAGAGCTTCCCGGTTCCTGGTCTCCACCCTCAAGGAAGCGCCCGCGGACGCCGAGGTGGTGAGCCATCGGCTGATGCTGCGCGCCGGCATGATCCGCAAGCTCGCCGGGGGCATCTACACGTACATGCCGATGGGCCTGCGCACGATCCGCAAGGTCGAGGCGATCATCCGCGAGGAGATGGACCGCGCCGGCGCGATCGAGCTGCTGATGCCGGTGATCCAGCCCGCGGAACTCTGGCAGGAGTCCGGGCGCTGGGACCACTACGGGCCCGAGCTGCTGCGGGTGCGCGACCGGCACGCGCGCGACTTCATCGTGCAGCCGACCTCCGAGGAGGTGATCACCGACGTCGCCCGGCACGAGCTGCGCAGCTACCGCCAGCTGCCCAGGAACCTGTATCACATCCAGACCAAGTTCCGGGACGAGCGCCGGCCGCGCTTCGGCGTGATGCGTGGGCGCGAGTTCACGATGAAGGACGCGTACTCGTTCGATCGCGACCGCGACGGCGCGCTCGCGAGCTACCGGGCGATGTTCGACGCGTACGTTCGCATCTTCGAGCGGCTGGGCCTGCGATTCCGTGCGGTGGCCGCCGACACCGGTGCGATCGGCGGCTCGGCCAGCCACGAGTTCCAGGTGATCGCCGACACCGGCGAGGACGCGATCGCGTACTGCCCCGAGTCGGACTACGCGGCCAACGTCGAGCTCGCCGAGGCGCTGCCGCGGGTCGCGCAGCGCGCCCCGGCGACCCAGCCGCTCGCGGCTACGCCGACCCCGGGTCGCGCCCGCTGCGAGGACGTGGCCGAGCTGCTCGGTCTTCCGCTCGAGTGCACCGTGAAATCGCTGGTGCTCGCGGTCGACCAGCGCGCGCCGGCCAAGGACGGGGACGACTCGGCCGCGCCGCGGCCGGTGGTCGCCACGCAGGTGTGGTTGGCGCTGGTGCGCGGCGATCACGAGCTGAACGAGGTCAAGGCCGGCAAGGTCCCGGGCCTGGCCGGGCTGCGGTTCGCGACCGAGGCGGAGATCGTCGAGCACTTCGGCTGTCCGCCGGGCTACCTCGGCCCGATCGGTACCCGGCGCCCGGTGCGGATCGTCGTCGACCGCACGGTTGCGAACATGAGCGACTTCGTCTGCGGCGCCAACACGCCGGACGTCCACTACACCGGGGTCAACTGGGGTCGCGATCTCCCGCTGCCGGGCGGTGCGGAGGTGGCGGTGGCCGACCTGCGCAACGTGGTCGCGGGCGACCCGTCGCCCGACGGCCGCGGCACGCTCGCGATCCAGCGCGGCATCGAGGTCGGCCACGTGTTCTACCTCGGCACCAAGTACTCGGCCGCGATGAATGCGGTGTTCACCGACGAGGACGGCCGCTCGCGGCCGTTCGAGATGGGCTGCTACGGGATCGGGGTCACGCGGCTGCCGGCGGCTGCGATCGAGCAGAACCACGACGAGCGCGGCATCGTCTGGCCACGGCCGATCGCGCCGTTCGACGTCGCGATCGCGCCGCTTGGCTACTCGCGCTCGCCGGGGGTCCGCGAAGCCGCGCATGCGCTGTACGATCGACTCGTGGCGGCAGGCGTCGACGTGATCCTGGACGACCGGGACGAGCGGCCGGGCGCGATGTTCGCCGATTGGGAGCTGGTCGGCGTGCCGCTGCGCGTCACGGTCGGCGAGCGTGGCCTCAAGGAGGGTCGGGTCGAGCTGACGGTTCGGCGCGGGCTCTCGACGACCGCCGTGCCGCTCGAGCAGGCGGCCGACGCGGTGCGGGACATCCTGAAGACGTGCTGAGCGACGCGTGCGACGAGCGGTATGACGGGGCGGGCGGCATGCGGCGGGCGGCCGCGACGGTCGCCGCGTGCGCGGCGCTGCTGCTCGCCGCGCCGTCGGCCCACGCGGGCGCACAACGCTACGAGCCGTTGTCCGACCAGGTCCGGGGCGCGCTCGCCGCCGCGCTGGTCGACCGCGCCGACCCCGAACCGCGCTGGGCATCGTCGCTCGAGAAGGTCGACTGGCTGGCCGAGATGTCCGCGCGGCTGCCGCTTCGGCACAAGCCGACCTATCGCGAGCGCGTCGACTTCCTGCAGATGGTGCGCTACGAGGCGCAGCGCGCCGGCCTCGATCCGCACCTGGTGCTCGGCCTGATCCAGGTCGAGAGTGGATTCAGGCGTCACGCGATCTCCTCGGCGGGCGCGCGCGGCTACATGCAGGTGATGCCGTTCTGGACCGCGGTGATCGGCGACGGCGATCCGGCCCGGCTGTTCGATACGCGCACCAATCTGCGCTACGGGTGCGTGATCCTGCGCCACTACCTGGACGTCGAGCGCGGCGACCTCTTTCGCGCGCTGGGACGATACAACGGCAGCCTGGGCCGGCCGGAGTATCCGAACGCTGTGCTCGCGGCATGGCGTCGCTGGCAGTACGACGAGGGCCGGCCCCGCGTGCAGCAGGTCGCCGCGCCGGGCCGCTGACCGGTGGTGTCCGCCTCGGGGCGCAGGACTAGCGTGCGGTGACGTCGCCGCCGGCCGCCGCCGGGCCACCGGCGTCGCGCTCGAGCACCGCGACCGTGATCCGCGCGGTGCAGACCAGTCGTCCGTCATCGTCGCGCACGTCGATCTGCCAGACCTGCGTGGTCCGTCCCAGGTGCACCGGCAGGCACTCGCCGGTCACCCAGCCGTCGCGCACCGCGCGGACGTGGTTCGCGTTGATCTCCAGACCCACCGCATGACGGTCGGGGGGCAGACACAGGTTGGCCGCGGCGCTGCCCAGCGTCTCGGCCAGCAGCACCGAGGCGCCGCCGTGCAGCAGGCCGATCGGCTGACGCGTGCGCGCGTCCACCGGCATCCGCGCGCGCAGCCGGTCGGGGCCGATCTGCACGAACTCGATGCCCAGGTGCTGCACGGCGGTGTCCGCGTGCAGTGCGCGCATCGATTCGAAGCTGGCGGTGCGCACGAACGGCGAGGCGGTCGGGGTCATCGGCGGGCGGACGGCGAGGCGGGGAGGGCCCCATCATACGGGCCGGCTCGTGGGATCATCCATGGGCGAGGAGAACGACGATGAACCTGTCCGACCCGCTGCAGCGGCGCGCCCGCGAGGCGCCCGGCCATCCCGCGATCCTGTTCGAGGGCCGCACGATCGACTATCGGTCGCTCGACGCCGCAGCGAGCCGCCTGGCGCATGCGCTGCGCGACCGCGGCCTCGAGGCCGGCGATCGCGTCGCTCTGTACCTGCCGAATGTCCCCGAGTTCGCGACGGTCTACTACGGCGCGCAGCGGGCCGGCGTGGTCACGGTGTCGATCAACGCGATCTTCAAGTCGGCCGAGGTGCAGTTCCTGGTCGAGGATTCGGGCGCCGAGGTGCTGTTCACGCTGCGCGACATGGTGCCGCAGGTGCCGCGCGCCGCGCTCGCGGGGCTGCGCGAGGTCGTGGTCTGCGACGTTCCCGAGGGCGCGGCACCGTCCGGCTGCGCGTCGCTCGCCGACTGGCTCGCCGCAGTGCCCGAGTCCGCCGGTCGCTTCGAGTCGGTGCAGCGCCGCAGCGACGATCCGGCGGCGCTGCTGTACTCGTCGGGCACCACCGGATTCCCCAAGGGCGTGACGCTCACCCAGTCCAACGTCGCGACCAACGTCGCGACCGCAGCGCGCGCCTCGGGCATGCGGCCGGACGACCGGCTCGCGCTGTTCCTGCCGCTGTTCCACGTGTACGGGCAGAACTACATCATGAACGGCGCGGTGCACGCCGGCGCGACGCTCGCGATGTTCCGCCGCTTCGTGCCCGAGCCGGTGCTCGACGCGGTGCAGCGCGACCGGATCACGATGTTCTTCGGGGTGCCGACGATCTTCATCGGGCTGATCGGCATGGACCTGTCCCGCTGGGACCTCGGCTCGATCCGCTACGAGATGTCCGCGGCCTCGACGATGCCCGAGGAGATCTCGCGCCGCTGGACCGAGCGGTTCGGCCGCCGCATCTTCGAGGGCTACGGGCTCACCGAGTGCTCGCCGTTCGCCGCCTACAACGACGCGGTCGAACATCGCTTCGGCTCGGTGGGCCGGGCGGTCGAGGGCTTTCGCATCGAGATCCACGACGAGCGGGGGCGCGAGGTGCCGCGCGGCGACTGGGGCGAGATCGTGATCCGCGGCCCGGGCGTGATGGCCGGCTACTGGAACCAGCCGCAGGCCACCGCCGAGGCGCTGCGCGACGGCTGGCTGCACTCGGGCGACATCGGCCGCATGGACGACCAGGGGTACGTGTACATCGTCGACCGCGTGAAGGACATGATCAACGTGTCCGGCTTCAAGGTCTGGCCCGCCGAGGTCGAGCAGTACCTGTACCGGATCGAGCAGATCCAGGAGTGCGCGGTCTACGGCGTTCCGGACGCGGTGGCAGGCGAACAGGTCGCCGTGGCGATCGTCGCGAGGCCCGGTGCGTCGCTGACCGGCGGGCAGGTGATCGCGTGGTGCCGGGAGAACCTCGCCGCGTACAAGGTGCCCGCACGGGTCGACCTGGTCGCCGAGCTGCCCAAGAGCGCGACCGGCAAGCTGCTCAAGCGCGTGCTGCGCGAGCAGGCGCAGGCGGGGCGCTGACGTGGCCGCCGTCTTCCTCGACTACGACCGCGCGGCCCTCGATGCGCAGTTCGACAACCGGGCGAAGGTGCCGTCGTTCCAGCGGCACTTCGACGCCTGGGCGGCCGATGGCGCGCGCGCGCGGGCGCTGCCGGGCGCGCGGGTCGGCATGCGCTACGGCGCCGGCGAACGCGAGACGCTGAACCTGTTCCCCGCCGCGGCCGGTGCGCCGGTGCTGGTGTTCATCCATGGCGGCTACTGGATGTCGATGACCGCTGCGGCGAGCGACTTCGTCGCGCTGGGGCTGGTGCCGCACGGCGTCGCCGTGGTCAACGTCGAGTACGCGCTGATGCCGGGCGTTCGAATGGACGCGATCGTCGCGCAGTGTCGCGCCGCGGTCGGCTGGACGCTGGCTCATGCCGAGTCGTTCGGCGGGGATCCCGGGCGGGTCTGGGTCGCCGGCCACTCGGCCGGAGGGCACCTCACCGCAGCGGTGGCCGCGACCGACTGGGCCGCCCAGGCCGGCGTGCCGCCGGGGCGGCGGCCGCGCGGCGGCTTCGCGATCAGCGGGCTGCACGACCTCGAGCCGATCCGGCTCTGCTACCTGAACGACACCCTCGCGATGGACGCGGCCGAGGCGTCGCGCAATGCGCCGCTGCGGATGGCGCCGCCGGCCGACGGCGACTGGACGCTGATGGTGGGCGGCGCCGAGGGCCCGGAGTACCTGCGCCAGTCGGTCGCGCTCGGCGCGGCCTGGGGCAGCGACGCGCGGCGCCGCGTGCGCGTCGAGGTCCTTGCCGGCGCGGACCACTTCGGGATCATCGGACCGCTGGGCGACGCCGGCTCGGCGCGGGTCCGGCGGATCGCCGGCGCGATGCTCGGGTCGGTGCGCTGAGGTCGGCGCGGGCCGCGCACGCTCGGCCGCTCAGGCGGCGCTCGCCGTGCGTCGGGGGGCCGTGGACCGGGACGCCGGGGCGAACGGCGATCCGGTCACCCGCAGCGACGCGTCGACCGTCACCGCGCTGTTGGGCGGCACCGCCGACCAGGCGTTCCGGTCCTCGTCGTAGGGCTCCGACACGATCAGCACGCCGTCGGCGAACCGGCGCAGGTACAGCGACGGGCAGCGGTCGTCCGACGCCCAGCGGAACGCGTGCAGCGAGCGGCCATCGGTGTAGCAGGCCGAGAACCGCAGCGGCGCCCGGATCATGTGCTCTCGCTGCAGTCGCGCCACCTCGGCGAGCACGCAGGCGAAGCCCTCGGCCGGGTCGCCGTCCAGTCCCCGCGACACTGCGGCGAGGAAGATCGCCTCCGAGTCGGAGGTGCCGAGCCGCCCGTCGTAGACCCGATCGTCGATCAGGGACTCGACGCGCCGGCGGATCCGACCGTAGCCGCCGATCTGCCCGTTGTGCATGAACATCCGCCGCTCGCGCACGAACGGGTGGCAATTCGCGCGCGACGCGTCGGTGCCGGTGGCCGCGCGCACGTGCGCGAAGAACAGGCCGGCGCGGATGCTGCGGCACAGCGACCTCAGGTTCTCGTCGGACCACGCGGGCCGCGACTCGCGGTACACGCCCGGCTCGGGCCGCTCGCCGTACCAGCCCACGCCGACGCCGTCGCCCTGGGTCGCGGTCTTCGCCTCGGCCGAGTCCAGCGACTGCGCGATCAGCGAGCGCCGCGGCGCCTCGACATGGTCGGACAGGAAGACGGGGGCGCCCAGATAGGCGAGCAGGCGGCACATGGCGGCGGGCGGCGAACGGAGCGTGCCACGCAGTCTACGGCCGCATGACGGTTCGATGACAGTCCGGCCGTTGCGCGGGCACACCGTCGCCACGAACGGGTCGCGGGCGGACGAGCGGCGGCGATCGCACGGGTCCGGTCGGGGGCTCGGACGGTCGCGCAGGTCCGGCCGCGGGCGGAGCGCCCGGTCAGCCCAGCACCTTGCCCGGGTTCATGATCCCGAGCGGGTCGATCGCGTTCTTCAGCGTGCGCATCAGCGCGAGCTCGACCGGCGACGTGTAGCGCTGCATCTCGTCGCGCCGGAGCACGCCGATGCCGTGCTCGGCCGAGATCGAGCCGTGCGCCGCGTCGACCGCGTCGTGGACCAGGCGGTTGATCTGCGGCTGCAGCGCCATGAACGCCTCACCGTCGGTGCCCTCAGGCGGCGACACGTTGTAGTGGAGGTTGCCGTCGCCCAGGTGGCCGAAGACCACCATGCGGATGCCCGGGAACGCGCGCTGCAGCGCCGCGTTCGTGCGCTCGACGAACTCGCCGATCGCCGAGATCGGTACCGACACGTCGTGCTTGATGTTCTTGCCCTCGGCGGCCTGCGCCTCGGAGATGCGTTCGCGCAGCGACCACAGCTTGCGCGACTGGGCGATCGACTGCGCGACCACCGCATCGGCGATGATGCCGGCATCGACCGCCTGTGCGAGCAGCGCGTCGAGGCGCGCGGCGGCGTGCGCCTCGCTCTCGGCGTCCGAGGATTCGAGCAGCACGCAGTACGGGTGCGGAGCCGCGAAGGGCCGGGCGTGGTCCGGGAAGTGACGCGCGACCAGCTCCAGGCACAGGTCGGAGATCATCTCGAATGCGGTGAGCGACGGGCCGAGCAGCCGCTGCGCGAGCTGCAACAGCGCGAGGGCGTCCTGCGGCCGCGCGACCGCGGCCATCGCGGTGAGCTGCGCCGCCGGCGGGGGGAACAGCTTGACCGTGGCCGCGGTGATCACGCCCAGCGTGCCTTCGGCGCCGATGAACAGGTCACGCAGGTCGTAGCCGGTGTTGTCCTTGCGCAGCCCGCGCAGCCCCTGGAGCACGTCGCCCGAGGGCAGCACCACCTCGAGCCCGAGACAGAGCTCGCGCGCGTTGCCGTAGCGCAGCACCGCGGTGCCGCCGGCATTGGTCGACAGGTTGCCGCCGAGGGTTGCGCTGCCCTCGGCCGCGAGCGACAGCGGGAACATGCGGCCGGCGTCGCGGGCCGCCGCCTGGACCCGAGCGAGCGGCACGCCAGCCTCGACCGTAGCGGTGTCGTTGATCGGGTCGACCGCCCGAACGCGGTTCATCCGCACGAGCGACAGCACGATCGCGCGGCCGCTGTCGTCCGGCACCGAGCCGCCGGAGAGCCCGGTGTTGCCGCCCTGGGGGACGATCGGCACGCGGTGCTGAGCGCACCAGCGCACCAGCGTCGACACCTCGTTCACGGACGCCGGCTGCACGACCGCGCGCGCACGGCCCTGCCAGCGCTTGCGCCAGTCGAGCAGGAACGGCGCGGTGTCGGCGGCCGCCGTGAGCACGCGGCCGATGCCGGGCGGCAGGTCGGGGTCCATGATCCGGGCGGGCGCGCTCGCCGGGCTCTCAGCGCAGGCCGCCGGGCATCATGCCCTTCATGCCTCGCATCATCTTCGCGAGGCCGCCCTTCTGCATCTTCTTCATCATCGCCTGCATCTGCTCGAACTGCGACAGCATCCGGTTGACGTCCTGCACCTGGACGCCCGCCCCGACGGCGATCCGGCGCTTGCGGCTCGCCTTGAGGAGCTCGGGCCGCGAGCGCTCCGCCGGCGTCATCGAGTGGATCATCCCCTGCATCCTGCGGATGTCCTTCTCGGCCTTGGTGAGGTCCGCCTGGCCGGCGGCGGCCTGGAACTGGGCGGGGAGCTTGTCGAGCAGCGACGACAGGCCGCCCATTTTCTTCATCTGTCCGATCTGGATCAGGAAGTCGTTGAGGTCGAACCGGTTGCCGCCCTTCAGCTTGTCGGCGAGGTCCTTCGCGACCTGCGCGTCCACGGTCGACTGCGCCTGCTCGACCAGCGCGACGATGTCGCCCATGCCGAGGATGCGCTGCGCCATGCGGTCGGGGTGGAACACGTCCAGCCCGGAGAGCTTCTCGCCGACGCCGACGAACTTGATCGGGCAGCCGGTGACCGCCTTGACCGACAGCGCCGCGCCGCCGCGCGAATCGCCGTCGAGCTTGGTGAGGACGACCCCGGTGAGGGGCACGGCTTCCTTGAACGCGCGCGCGACGTTCACCGCGTCCTGGCCCTGCATCGCATCGACGACGAACAGCGTCTCGATCGGCGTCAGCGCGGCATGCAGCTCGGCCATCTCGCGCATCATCGCCTCGTCGATGCCGAGGCGGCCGGCGGTGTCGACCAGCAGCACGTCGTGGTAGTGGTTGCGGGCCCACTGCAGCGCGGCGCGCGCGATGTCCACGGGCTTCTGGTCGGGCGCCGACGGGAACACGTCGGCACCGGCCTGGGCGGCGACCGTGCGCAGCTGGTCGATCGCCGCGGGACGGTACACGTCGCAGGACACCGCGAGCACCTTGCGCTTCTGTTCACGCAGGCGCTTGGCGAGCTTGCCGACCGTGGTGGTCTTGCCGGCGCCCTGCAGGCCGGCCATCAGCACCACCGCCGGCGGCTGCGTGGCGAAGTTCAGCTCGCTGCTGGTACCGCCCATCAGCTCGGTGAGCTCGCGGTTCACCACCCCCACCAGCGCCTGTCCCGGCGACAGGCTGGAGAGGACTTCCTGACCGAGCGCCTTCTCGCGCACGCGGGCGACGAAGTCGCGCACCACCGGCAGCGCGACGTCGGCCTCCAGAAGCGCGATGCGGATCTCCCGCAGCATCTCCTGCGTGTTGGCCTCGGTCAGGCGCGCCTCGCCGCGCATCGTCTTCACGACGCGGGCCAGCCGCTGGGTCAGGTTCTCGAACATGGCGCTGCGATACACTGCGATCGCGATGATTGTACTGCTCCTGTTCGTGCTGCCCGCGCTGCTCTACGGGGCCGCGTGGGCCGTGGCCTGGCGGTCGGCCCGGCCGGCGAACGCGTCGTCGACCGCCGATCCGTCCTCGGGCGCGACCGCGGCGCAGCCCGGCCCGGTGCGCTGGCTGCTGCCGCTGGCGATCCTGCTGCACGCCGGCTCGTTCGCCTGGCCGCTCGGCACCGACGGCTTCACCTTCGGCTTCGCCAAGGCGCTGTCGGCGACGCTGTGGATCGGCCTGGTGCTGCTGTGGTTCGAGAGCCTGCGCGTGGCGCTCCAGGCGGTGCTGCTGCTGGTGCTGCCGCTCGCGGCGGTCGCGCTGCTGCTGCCGCTCGCCTGGCCGGGCATCGCCTTCGGCGCGCTCGCGCAGCGGCCGCTGTTCGTGCCGCACCTGCTGGCCGGTACGCTCGCCTACGGGGTCCTGCTGCTGGCTGCGGTCCATGCGCTGCTGATGCTGTGGGTGCAGCGCGACCTGCAACGGCCGGCCGCGGGCGGCGGCGCCGGGCGCATGTCCGACTGGGTCGGTCGGCTGCCGCCGCTGATGGTGCTCGAGCGCGTGCTGTTCCGGTTCATCTGGGTCGGCTTCGGTCTGCTGCTGCTCACGACGATCAGCGGCATGGTGTTCTCCGAGCAGGTATTCGGCCGACCGATGCGCCTGGAGCACAAGACCGTGTTCTCCGTCCTGGCGCTGCTGTTCTTCGGGGTCCTGCTGGCCGGCAGGGCGTTGCGCGGGTGGCGAGGCCGGATCGCGACCCGGTTCACGCTCGGCGGGTTCGCGGTGCTGCTGCTCGCCTACGTCGGCACGCGCTTCGTCCTCGAGGTCGTGCTTCGCCGGGTCTGACCGACCGCCGGCCGGGAGAGGACGCATGGGCAAGGTGCTGACCTGGGTGCTGATCGGCCTCGTGCTGTGGGCCGCGTGGCGCCTGGTCGTGATCAGCCAGCGGCGCGCCGAGCGTGCGCGACGCGATGCGCCCCCCGCGGCGCGGGGCGCGGATGCGCGTGCCGAGCCCGGGCGCGTGGCGCCACCCGAAACCATGGTGCGGTGTGCGGTCTGCGGGGTCCACCTGCCGGGCACCGAGGCGCGCTGGGCCGGGGGCCGGACCTTCTGCGGCGACGAGCACCGCGACCAGGCGCTCGCCGCCCGGGCCCGGGAAGGCCGCGATGACGGTTGACGTGGTGCGCGCCGGCTGCGTCGACCGGACGCCCGCCGGGTCGAAGTCCGAGGCGATCGGCGACCCCCGGCCCGATCCGGGCGGCCGCGCCGATATCGACGCCGCGCCCCGGGCCGGCCCCGACGCGACTCCGGGGGTCGGTACGCGCGATCCGGGCGCGACTCGGCCGTCCGACGTGCGGGTGGGCGCGGGCATCGCCTCCGGGGCCGGGCGCCCCGCCTGGCCCGCGCGCGCTCCGGGCGCGGGCGAAGGCCGGGCGGAGGGCGACGCGTGGCCTGCGTACTGGCGCTCGCTCGGCTACTTCGCGCTCTCGCGGGTCGTAGTCGCCGCGCTGCTGCTCGGCTACGTGCCGCTGCTGCGTGGCTTCGGAGGTCTGGGCGAGGGGTTCGACCTCGCGCTGTGGCTGCCGGCCTCGATCGCCTATCTGGCGGCCGCGGCGGCCTTCGTCGCGCTGTCCCGGCCGGGGCCGCTGCCGTTCGCGGTGAACGCGACCGTGCAGGTCGTCGCGGACCTGAGCATGCTGTCGGTCCTGATCCATGCGGCCGGCGGCATACCCAGCGGGCTCGCGGCGCTGCTGATCCTGCCGAACGCCGGCGCCGCGATCCTGCTCGGCACGCGACTGGCGTCGTTCTTCGCGGCGACCTCGACGGTGCTGCTGCTGCTGGACGCGACCGTGCGCCCGCTGATCGGCGAGACCGGCGAACCGATGCTGCTGCCGGCGGCGATGATCGGCGCCTCGCTTCTGGTCACCGTGCTGATCGTCAGCCGGCTCGCGCGCCGGCTCGCCACCCAGGAGCGGCTCGCGTGGCGCCGCGGCGAGGACCTTCGCAATCAGCTCGCGGTCACCCAGGCGGTGATCAGCGAGCTGCAGGACGGGGTGATCGTGCTCGGCGACACCGGCGAGCTGCTGGCGAGCAACCGTTCGGCGCGCGAGATGCTGGGTGCGGGCGGCGACGTACCGTCGCCGCTGCCGGGCCTGGTGCCGCTGCGGGCCGCGCTGGGGGTGCGCTCGCCGTCGCTCGCCGCGGTCGACCCGTCGCATGCCCTGAACGTCCCGACCGCGGACGCGGTCGAGTTCGCGGTCCCGGGGGTTGCGGGTGCACCGGGGCGGCGGCTGCGCGCGCGACGGCTGCCCGCGCCGCCCGGGGTGTCGGACGCGGTGATCGTGCTCGAGGATCTGGGTCGGCTCGAGGAGCGCGCGCAGCAGCTCAAGCTCGTCGCGATGGGACGGCTGTCGGCGTCGATCGCGCACGAGGTGCGCAATCCGCTCGCCGCGATCCGGCACGCCAACGGGCTGCTCGCGGAGGTGGTCGGCGACGGCCGGCACCGGCGCCTGGCCGCGATCGTCGAAGACAACTGCGTGCGGATCAACCGCATCATCGAGGACGTGTTGTCGATCTCACGCCGCGGCGGCACGGCGCCCGAGGCGCTGCCCGCGGCCCGGTTCATCGGGCAGACCGTCGCGGAGTACCTCGCGCAGTCGGACGCGGATCCGCTGCGCGTGGAGTGCCGGCTGACCTCCGAGGCGCCGATCTGGTTCGATGCGGGTCAGTTGAGGCAGGTGCTGCTGAACCTGCTGGGCAACGCGCTGCGACACGCGAGCGCCGCGCCGGGGGCGGTTCGCATCGAGTGGGACGGCGAGGGTCCGGGCCGGCCGGCGCTCGTGGTGGCGGACGACGGCCCCGGCGTGCCGGCCGGCGCGCGCGCGCATCTGTTCGAGCCGTTCTTCACCACCGAGGCCCGAGGCACCGGGCTCGGGCTGCACCTGGCGCGCGAGCTGTGCACCGCCAACGGCGCGATCCTTCGCTATCGGCCGCCGAGCACGGCGCCGGCCGTGCGCAGCGCGTTCGTGGTCGAGCCTGCGCCCCCGCCGGCGCCCGCCGAGCCGCCGCGATGAAGGTCGCCGCCGACCCGCCGGGCGCCGCGGCGCGCCCGCCGCGCGCGCCGCGCGTACTGGTCGTCGACGACGAGGCGGACCTGCGCGAACTGCTCGAACTGACGCTGGTGGGCATGGGTCTCGACGTCGATTGCGCCCCCGACCTCACCGAGGCGCGGCGGCTGCTCGGCCTGCGACGCTACGCGCTGTGCCTGACCGACATGCGCCTGCCCGACGGCGATGGGCTGTCGCTGGTCGCCGAGCTCGACCGCGACCACCCGGACACGCCGGTGGCGGTGATCACCGCGTACGGCAGCGCCGAGAGCGCGGTGGCTGCGCTGAAGGCCGGCGCGTTCGACTACCTGTCCAAGCCGCTGGCGCTCGATGCGCTGCGGGCGCTGGTGCGCTCCGCGCTTCGGCTCGGCCCCCGCCCGGCGCGCGGCGCCGACCTCGGGCCGGCGACGAGCGCCGCCGCGGCGCAGCCGCCCGAGACCGTCGAGGACGGGCCCCCGGCGACCGCGGGTGCAGCGCTCGCCGCCACGGTGCTGCTCGGCGGCTCGCCTGCGATCGAGTCGGTGCGCGCCGACGTCGCGCGGCTGGCCCGCAGCATGGCGCCCGTGGCGATCACCGGCGAGTCCGGCTCGGGCAAGGAGCTGGTCGCGCGGCTGATCCACCGGCTCGGGGCCCGCGCGCAGCAGCCCTTCGTCGCGGTCAACTGCGGTGCGATCCCCGAGACGCTGATGGAGTCCGAATTCTTCGGCCACCGGCGCGGCGCGTTCACCGGCGCCGATCAGGATCGGCCGGGGTTCTTCCAGGCGGCCAGCGGCGGCACGCTGTTCCTCGACGAGGTCGCCGACCTGCCGCTCGCGATGCAGGTCAAGCTGCTGCGTGCGATCCAGGAGCGCAGCGTACGGCGCGTGGGCGCCACGGTCGAGGAGCCGGTGGACGTGCGTCTGGTCAGCGCGACCCATCAGGACCTCGAGCGGTGCGTGGCCACCGGTCGGTTCAGGCAGGACCTGTACTACCGGCTGAACGTGATCGAGCTGCGGGTGCCGCCGCTGCGCGAGCGGCTGCAGGACGTGCCGGCGATCGCCGAGGCGGTGCTCGACCGGCTCGCGCGTCGCGGCGGCCTGACGGCGCCGCCGCGGCTGTCGACGGTCGCGCTGCGCTTCCTGCAGGCCTATCCGTTTCCGGGCAACGTGCGCGAGCTCGAGAACATCCTGGAGCGCGCGCTCGCGTACGCGGTGGGCGACGTGATCAACGTCGAGGATCTCGGTCTGCGCCCGTCCGGCGGCGAGCCGCTCGACGAGGAGCCGGCGACGCCGGGCGACGCACCCGGCGAGCCGCCGGCCGACGCGCCGCCCGGCGGCATCGGCGCGCGGCTGGACGCGGACGGCGTGGCCGAGTCGTTGCCGGGGTATCTCGACTCGGTCGAGCGCGACATGATCCTGCGGGCGCTCGAGGCGACACGCCACAACCGGACCGCGGCCGCCCGGCGGCTCGGCATCAGCTTCCGCGCGCTGCGCTACCGGATGCAGCGGCTCGGCATCCAATGACGCGCGCCGGCCGCGCCGCGCCGGCGTTCGACGCCGAGGGCTGGTACCGCCTCGCGCGGCGCGTGCCCTCGCCGAACCGCGACGCGCGACCGCCGCAGGCCCGCGTGGAGCTGCTGGTGATCCACCACATCAGCCTGCCGCCGGGGCGCTTTCGCGGCGATGCGGTCGAGCGGCTGTTCACCAACCGGCTCGACGACGACCCGGCGTTCGTGTCGCTGCGCGGGCTGCGGGTGTCGGCGCACTTCCTGCTGCGCCGCCGCGGCGAGCTGCTGCAGTTCGTACCTGGCGATCTGCGCGCATGGCACGCCGGGGTCTCGGCGTTCCTGGGGCGCGAGCGGTGCAACGATTTCTCGATCGGCGTGGAGCTCGAGGGCACCGGCGAGCGCGCGTACACCGACGCCCAGTACCGCGTGCTCGCCAGGCTGACGCGGGCGCTCGCGCAGCGCTGGCCCCTGCGCCACGTCGTCGGTCACAGCGACGTCGCCCCGGGCCGCAAGTCCGACCCGGGCCCGAGCTTCGACTGGGAGCGCTATCTGGGGACGCTGCTGGGAACGGGGCTCACGCGGCCGTTCGGTCTGGACGGCCGCGAGGATACTGGATCGTGACGCGACGATGACGCGCTGACGCGGCTCGGCGGGTGACAACTCGGTGAAACACCGCGCCGATGCTGGATGCGAACGCGCGGATCGTGACTCCATGCGGGTTGCGAGCAAGCGCCCGCAAGTGACTGACGGCGCAGCCGATTCGAGGCCAGGATGCGCTTGCGAATCGCTCGCGCGGCCACTAGAATTAGTGGACAAACAGCGGGCGGACCCTACCGCTAGTGCCCCGGACGCTATCCGCGTCCTCGGAGCGCAGGTGGGTCGCCGCGTCTCCGAACGGGATCCCTCGACCCGAGCGCGAAACCAAATCGACCCCCCGCGGGAGACGGGTCGTCACCGATCGGGCTCCGTCCGGCGCGGAGCCTTTCCGAGTTCGAACTGTGGAGTACACGTCAAGATGCAACGGGCTGCAGAGAACACGCCGCGTCCTTCGTCCCTCCTGAAGCCGTCCGGCCTGGGCGCCGCGGCGTTCGCCCCCGAGGCGAGCGGGGACGCCTCGCGGTTCGCCGACTTCAAGGTCATCCGCCGCAACGGGTCGGTGGTCGGCTTCGAGCCGGGCAAGATCGCGATCGCAATGACCAAGGCGTTCCTCGCGGTGAGCGGCGGCCAGGGTGCGGCCTCGGCGCGGGTGCGCGAGCTGGTCGAGCAGCTGACCCAGGGGGTGGTCGGTGCGCTGATGCGCAACAAGCCGGCCGGCGGCACGTTCCACATCGAGGACATCCAGGATCAGGTCGAGCTCGCGCTGATGCGTTCGGGCGAGCACGAGGTCGCACGTGCCTACGTGCTGTACCGCGAGAAACGCGCCCAGGAGCGCGCGGCACGCCAGGCGGCGGGTGCACCGCGCGGCGCCGGTCCGCGGATCGGCGTGCTCGACGGCGGCGTCATGCGTCCGCTGGACGAGGGGGCGCTGGTGGCGCTGATCGACGCGGCCTGCGCCGGCCTCGGGGACACGGTGCAGCCTCGGCAGGTGCTGTCCGAGACGCTGAAGAACCTCTACGACGGCGTGCCGATCGAGGAGGTGCACAAGTCCGCGATCCTGTCGGCGCGCGCGCTGATCGAGACCGATCCGGCGTACAGCCAGGTCACCGCGCGGCTGTTGCTGCACACGGTGCGACGCGAGGTGCTGGGCGAGGAGGTGTCGCAGGCGCAGATGGCCGAGCGCTACGCCGAGCACTTCCCGCGATTCGTGCGCCGCGGCATCGAGTCGGACCTGCTCGATCCGAGGCTCGAGCAGTTCGACCTGCACCGGCTCGGTCGGGCGCTGGTGGCCGAGCGCGACAACCAGTTCACCTACCTCGGTCTGCAGACCCTGTACGACCGGTACTTCCTGCACGTCGAGGAGCGGCGCATCGAGCTGCCGCAGGCGTTCTTCATGCGGGTCGCGATGGGGCTCGCGCTCAACGAGATCGACCGCGAGGCGAGGGCGATCGAGTTCTACGAGCTGCTGTCGACCTTCGACTTCATGAGCTCGACGCCGACGCTGTTCAACTCGGGCACGCAGCGCTCCCAGCTGTCCTCCTGCTACCTGACCACGGTCTCGGACGACCTCGACGGCATCTACGAGGCGATCAAGGAGAACGCGCTCCTCGCGAAGTACGCCGGCGGCCTGGGCAACGACTGGACGCCGGTACGGGCGCTGGGCAGCCACATCAAGGGCACGAACGGTAAGAGCCAGGGCGTGGTGCCGTTCCTGAAGGTGGTCAACGACACGGCGGTCGCGGTCAACCAGGGCGGCAAGCGCAAGGGCGCGGTGTGTGCGTACCTCGAGACCTGGCACCTGGACATCGAGGAATTCCTCGAGCTGCGCAAGAACACCGGCGATGACCGGCGGCGCACGCACGACATGAACACCGCGAACTGGATTCCCGACCTGTTCATGAAGCGGGTGATGGAGAACCGCGAGTGGACGCTGTTCTCGCCCTCCGACTGCCCGGACCTGCACGATCGGTTCGGCAAGGCGTTCGAGGAGGCCTACCTGCGCCACGAGGCGCGCGTGGCGAGCGGTGAGCTCAAGCTGCACAAGAAGGTGCCGGCGATCGCCCTCTGGCGCAAGATGCTGTCGATGCTCTTCGAGACCGGTCATCCTTGGATCACCTTCAAGGATCCGTGCAACCTGCGCTCGCCGCAGCAGCATGTCGGCGTGGTCCACAGCTCGAACCTGTGCACCGAGATCACGCTGAACACCAGCGACACCGAGATCGCGGTGTGCAATCTGGGCTCGGTGAACCTGGTCGCGCACATGGTCCGTAGCCCGGACGGCAGCTGGGCGCTGGACCAGGGCAAGCTCAAGCGCACGATCGCGATCGCGATGCGGATGCTGGACAACGTGATCGACATCAACTACTACGCGGTCGGCAAGGCGCGCAATGCGAACCTGAAGCACCGCCCGGTCGGGCTGGGCATCATGGGCTTCCAGGACTGCCTGCACCTGATGCGCGTGCCGTATGCGAGCGACGACGCGGTGGCATTCGCCGACCGCTCGATGGAGGCGGTCTGCTATCACGCCTACTGGGCGTCGACCGAACTCGCGCAGGAGCGCGGACGGTACTCGAGCTTCAAGGGCTCGCTCTGGGACCGCGGCATCCTGCCGCAGGACAGCCTCGCGCTGCTGCGGGACGAGCGCGGCGGCTACGTCGAGGTCGACGCGTCCGAATCGATGGACTGGGAGGCGCTGCGCGCCCGCATCCGCGAGCACGGCATGCGCAACTCGAACTGCATCGCGATCGCGCCGACTGCGACCATCTCGAACATCATCGGCGTCGGCGCGTGCATCGAGCCCACGTTCCAGAACCTGTACGTGAAGTCGAACCTGTCGGGTGAGTTCACCGTGGTCAACGACTACCTGGTGCGCGAGCTGAAGGCGCTGGGTCTGTGGGACGAGGTCATGGTCGCCGACCTGAAGTTCTTCGATGGCAGTCTGGCGAAGATCGACCGCGTACCTGCCGAGCTGCGCGAGATCTACGCGACTGCGTTCGAGGTGGATCCGGCGTGGCTGGTCGAGTGCGCTTCGCGCCGGCAGAAGTGGATCGACCAGTCGCAGTCCCTGAACATCTACATGGCCGGCGCTTCGGGCAAGAAGCTTCACGAGACCTACACGCTGGCCTGGCTGCGCGGGCTCAAGACCACCTACTACCTGCGGACCCAGGGAGCGACCCACGCAGAGAAGAGCACCACCGACCGGCTCGGTCAGCTGAACGCGGTGTCCTCGGAGGGGACCGCGGGTGGCGGCTTCGCGTACCGCGCGCAGACGGCGGCGGTGGGTCCGGCGGCCACCGGGGATCCGATCGCACCGAACTTCTGTGCGCTCGACGACCCGGGGTGCGAGGCGTGCCAGTGATCGATCGCTGATCGGCGGGCGTGGCTGATGCGAGACATCGCATCGGCACGGCCGCCGACGGGCGATTTGACAACGCGGACGAATGGTGCATCACGAGGACGACTGTTGCGTGTGCGCCCACACATCCGAACGAAAATCAAGTTGGTGAGTGCCAACCCGTTGCACGCGGAAGACGTGAA
>JBIKMO010000146.1:0-10556 GCA_044359175.1 Burkholderiaceae bacterium
GGCCAGGCCGGAGCCGGGTGCCGCCGCATCGCCCGCCGCATCGCCCGCCGCATCGCCCGCCGCATCGCCCGCCGCATCGCCCGCCGCATCGCCCGCCGAGCGCCCGATCGGCCTCGGCGGGGCCGCTGCGATGGTCACGCTCTGTGCGATCTGGGGTCTCGCGCAGGTCTCGATCAAGATCGGCGCCGAGGGCATCTCGCCGCTGTGGCAGGCCGCAATGCGCTCGGCCGGTGCCGCGGTCGTGATCGCCGCATGGATGGCATGGCGGCGCATCCCGGTGCGGCCCGCCGCCGGCACGGTCGGCTGGGGCGTGCTGATCGGGCTCGCGTTCGCACTGGAGTTCGTCTTCCTGTTCGTCGGGCTCGCACTCACGACCGCGTCCCGGGGGTCGGTGCTGCTGTACACCGCGCCGTTCTTCGTCGCGATCGGCATGCACGCGAGCGCGGGACAGCGGCTCACCGGAACGCGCTGGGCCGGTCTCGCGCTCGCCTTCGTCGGGGTCGCGGTCGCGCTGATCGAGCGCGCCCCGGGCGGGGCCGCACAGGGCGACTGGCGGGGCGACCTGATGTGCGTGGCCGCAGCCGCCTGCTGGGCGGCGACCACGCTGATGATCAAGGCCTCGCCGCTGCGCGACGAGCGCCCGGAACGCACGCTGCTGTTCCAGCTGGTGGTGTCGGCACCGCTGCTGCTGGCGGCCGGCGTGCTGCTGGGCGAGCGCGGGGTCTTCGCACCGACCCCCATGGTCTGGGCCGCGATCGCGTGGCAAGTGCTCGTGGTCGCTTCGTTCAGCTACCTCGCGTGGTTCGTGATGGTGCAGCGCCACTCCGCCCAGACGGTGTCGGTCTATACCTTTCTCACGCCGCTGTTCGGCGTTGCGTTCGGCACGCTGCTGCTCGGCGAATCGATGACCCCATCGCTGGCGGTCGCCGCCGCGCTGATCGCTGCGGGAATCTGGCTGGTCAACCGCCGCTGAGCCCGGCCGGCGGATCGACGAACGACGGCGCGCGCGCGGCCAGGTGCGCGCGCACCGCCTCGAGCTGGTTCGGGCTGCCCAGCAGGCGCGCCTGCTCGTCGGATTCGGCCTGCAGCAGCGCGGCCGGATCGGCGCGATCGGCGAGCCGGCACAGGCGCTTGGCCGCCCGCACCGCGTCCGGGTTGCGGCCGGCGATCTCCCGCGCAAGCGCCAGGGCCTCGATCCGCGGGTCGTCGCACACCCGGGTCGCGAGACCGAGCGCGACCGCCTCGCGCCCGTCGACCACCCGACCGCCGTAGACCAACTCGCAGAGCACGTCGCCGCGCAGCAGCGAGCGCATCAGCACCATGCCGCCCATGTCGGGCACCAGCCCCCAGCGGATCTCCATCACCGACAGGCGCGCGTCGGCCGCAACGAGCCGCAGATCCGCGCCCAGCGCGATCTGCAGCCCGCCGCCGAACGCAACCCCGTGCACGGCCGCGATCACCGGCACGGGCAGTTCGCGCCAGAGCATGGCCGCGTACTGCGGATCGTTGCACGCTCCCCGCGTCCGTGGGCCCAGCCGCAGCGCCGGATCCCGACCGCTGCCGTCGCCGCCGTCGGAGGCCATCCGCTGGAAGCGCCCGAGATCGAGCCCCGCGCAGAACGCGCGTCCCTCGCCCGACAGCACGACCGCGCGGACCCCGGGTTCGCGCGCCAGCCGCTCTCCGGCGGCGATCAGCGCCTCGAACATCGCCGCATCGAGCGCGTTCATCTTGTCGGCGCGGTTCAGCCGCACGTCGGCGACGCCGGCGTGCACGGTCACGCTCACCCGTTCGTCCATCACCCGCTCCTGCGGCGATCGGCGGGCGTCGGCCGCAGCCGGTCCACCGCATCGGTGATCACGGCATCCACGCCCCAGGCACGCAGGGTCAGCACACGGTCCGGTTCGTCGACGGTGTAGGTCAGCACCCGCAGACCCGCGCCGTGCGCACGCGCGACGACCGATGCGTCGAGCGCCCGGTGATCCGCATCCACGGCGACGCAGCCCGATCGCAGGCAGCGGGCGAGCCAGTCGTCCGGCAGCGCACCGAGCAGCAGCGCACGGGGCAGCCCGGGCACGACGTCGCGCGCTGCCTGCAGCGCGGTCTCGGAGAACGAAGACAGCAGCGGCGGCACCTCGACGTCTCGCCACGCGATCGCAGCCGCGATCGCGACCAGCGCGCCGGTCTCGGCCTCGCGACCGGGACTCGGCTTGATCTCGACGTTGGCCATCAGGCGGTTCGCCCGCAACCAGCGGGCCACGTTGCCGAACGTCGGCACCGGCTCGCCCGCGAACGTCGCGGAGTGCCACGAGCCTGCATCCAGCTGGGCGATCTCGGCGAGCGTTCGCATCCCCGCGGGGCCGGTGCCGTCGGTCGTGCGCTCCAGCGTTGCGTCGTGCAGCAGCACCGGCTTGCCGTCGGCGGTGAGCTTGACGTCGAACTCGAACATCGTGTGCCCCAGCGATGCGCCCAGACGGATCGCCGCGAGCGTGTTCTCGGGCGCGAGCCGCCCGGCGCCGCGGTGCGCGACCAGGTCGGGATACGGCCAACGGTCGTAGTCGACCGCCCAGGCCGGCGGCATGCGGGGATCGGACATCGGCGCTCCGGGTGCTGTGCGCCGATGGTAACCGAGGCGTCCCCGAGTCGAGCGCCCCAGCACGCCACGCGCCCACCGGCCTGCGCTACCCTCGCCTCTGGCGGCGGCGCGCCGTCGAACCACGTCGCGAGGAGATTCCAATGGGCATCCAGCTGTACTACGCACCGGGGGCGTGCTCGTTCGTGCCCCACGCCGCACTCGAGGCGGTGAAGGCCGCGACCGGCGAGGACTTCGAGCCGGTGCTGGTGAGACTGCACAAGGGCGAGCATCTGACGGAACCGTTCCGGGCGCTGAATCCGAACGCACAGGTGCCGCTGCTCGTCGTCGACGGCGAGCCGCTCGACCAGATCCTCGCGATCTGCGGATACATCGACGCGCGGTTCCCGCAGGTCGGACTGCTGCCGGGCGCCCTCTGGCCGAGGGCGCGCGCGCTGTCCTCGCTCGCGTGGATGAACAACACGGTGCATCCGACCTTCACGCGGGTGTTCATGCCGCAGAAGTTCGCCGACGACGCCGACACCCAAGCGAAGGTCCGCTCGACGGCGATCGGGCAGTACCGCCTGCTCCTAGAACGGATCGAGGGCTGGCTGGCCTGCGCCGAGCCCTGGCTGGGCGGCGCCGGGCCGTCGTTCATCGACTTCTACGCGCTCACGCTGTTCCGTTGGGGCGGCTACGCGGGAATCGACCCGGCCTCGCTGCCGGCCTACCGGGCCTACGTCCATCGACTGGCGGAGCACCCGGCGGTGGCGGCGACCCTGGCGCGAGAACGCATCACCCTGGAGACCTACTCGCCGCCGAAGGCGGAATGAACCGCCCCCGGCGGTCGTGCATGGCGCCGCAGCGGCGCGGGACGCGGCCGACCGGACGGCTCGCTCCGGTGCTATAACGAAGCCGTCGCGGTGTCCGCAGGCGCGGCGCCGCCCCCCGAGAGGCAGCTGCGATGGATTTCCTGTGGCCCCGGATGCTCTGGCTGCTGCTGGTCGTGCCCCTGATGGTGGCCACCTACGTCTGGCTGCTCGGCCGGCGCAAGGCCGCGGTGCGCTATGCGAGCCTCGGGCTGGTGCGGGAGGCGCTGGGTTCGCGATCGCGGCTGCGTCGGCACGTGCCGCCCGCGCTGCTGCTGCTCGCGCTGATCGCGGCGCTGCTGGCGAGCGCGCGACCGACCGCGGTGATCACGCTGCCCTCGCAGTACCAGACCATCGTGCTGGCGATCGACGTGTCGCTCAGCATGCGAGCGAACGACGTGATGCCCGATCGGATCACCGCCGCGCAGGCGGCCGCGAAAGCGTTCATCGCCGATCACCCGCCGCGCGCCCGGATCGGCATCGTCGCCTTCGGCGGATCGGCGCAGCTGGTGCAGAAACCCACCGAGCGCACCGACGACCTGATCGCGGCGATCGATCGCTTCCAGCTCCAGCGCGGCACCGCGACCGGCAGCGCGCTCGTGGTCTCGCTCGCCACGCTCTTCCCCGACGAAGGCATCGACGTCGAATCGGTGGTCTTCGGCCGGGGCGGGCGCGACGCGAACCGCGGCGTGCCGCTCGACCGGGCCGGGCGGCCCGAGGTGTCCCCGCCCGCCCCGGTCAGGCCCGGGTCGTACGCGTCCGGGGTCATCGTGCTCCTGTCCGACGGGCGCCGCACCACCGGACCGGATCCGATCGAGGTCGCGAAGATGGCGGCTGACCGCGGGGTGCGGGTGTTCACCGTCGGCTTCGGGACGCTCGAGGGGGCGACCATCGGCTTCGAGGGATGGTCGGCATACGTGCGGCTGGACGAAGAGGCGCTCAAGGCGGTGGCCTCGATCACCCGGGGCGAGTACTACCACGCGAGTACCGCGACCGACCTGAAGAAGGTCTACCAGGACCTGAACAGCCGGTTCGTGCTCGAACGCAAGGACACCGAGGTCACCTCGCTGTTCTCGGCGGCCGCGGCGCTGCTCGCCGCCCTCGCCGGCGTGCTGTCGATCGCCTGGTTCGGACGCTTCAGCTAGAGCGCGGGCGCGCGCTCGTGCAGCCCGGTGGCACGCTGGTACGCATGGCCGAGGGTCAGCAGCGTCGCCTCGTCGAATGGCCGGCCGGTGAGCTGCATGCCGATCGGCAGACCAGCGCGCGAGAAGCCCGCGGGCACCGACAGCGCCGGCAACCCGAGGAAGTTCGCCGGCCGCGTGAGCCGGGTGACCCGGGCGAGCAGCGCGGCCATGCCCGGCCCGCCGCCGACGTCGGTCTGCGCGATCGTGGGCGTGGCGAGCTCGATGGTCGGTGAATGCAGCACGTCCACTTTGGAGAACACGGCCGCGCCGAACTCGGCGATCGCCCGGCCGCGCAGCCGCAGACTGTCGATGTAGGCGGTGGCGGGCACGGCGAGGCCGCCGCGCAGCCGCGCGAGCACCTGAGCCGAGTAGTCGTGCGGGCGCGAACGCAGCCACGGCCCGTGAACCGCCGCAGCCTCCGCCGAGATGACCATCGTCCCGGCCGCGTTCCACGCGTCGACGTCCGGCAGGTCCAGGTCGACGACCGTCGCGCCCAGCTCGCGCAGCCGATCGAGCGAGTCCTCCATCGCAGCGATGATCTCCGGGTCGCAGGCGTCGTAGAAATAGCTGCGCGGCCGACCGATCACCAGCCCGCGCACGGGGCGCTCAAGCAGGGCCACGTAGTCCGGCACCGGTCGCGGGTCGCAGGTCGGATCGCGCGGATCGGCGCCTGCGATCGTGCGCAGCAGCAGCGCACAATCCTCGACCGTGCGAGCGAGCGGACCGATCGTGTCCATGGAGAACGACAACGGCATCGCACCGGCGCGCGACACCAGACCGTAGGTCGGCTTGATGCCCGCCACGCCACAGAAGCTCGCGGGCATCCGGATCGAGCCGCCTGTGTCCGATCCGAGCGCCGCCGGCGTCGCCCGCGCGGCCACCGCCGTGCCCGAGCCGGACGACGAACCTCCAGTCACGTGCTCCGGGCTCCACGCGTTGCGGCAATGCCCGAGGTGCCAGTTGTGCCCGGTCGGACCGAACGCGAACTCGGCCATGTTCAGCACGCCGAACTGCAGGGCTCCTGCGGCGTCGAGCCGCTCGAGCGCGGTGGCCGTGGTGGTCGCGGGATGGTCGACGGTGATGCGGCTGCCGCAGCCTGAGGGCACCCCACGGCGGTAGAACATGTCCTTGTGCGCCATCGGCACGCCGTGCAGCGGTCCGCGCACGCGGCCCGCGGCGAGGTCGCGATCGGCGGCGCGTGCCGCGCTCAGCGCCTGCTCAGCATCGATCCGGACGAAAGCGTTCAGCACGGGCTGCACCGCCTCGGCCCGGGCGAGCAGCGCTTCGGTGACCCGCTCGGAGGTCACCCGCCCCAGACGGATCGCCGCGGCGAGCGCGGTGCAGTCCAGTACGACGAGCTCGGCATCGGTCATCGCGCGAGCCGGTTCGCCGCCGCGGTCCAACCGGCCGGCTCGTCTTCGAACGCGAGCGCGTCGAACGCCGCCCGCGATCCGGCGAGCATGCGCGACGCGAAGGCTGCGACGTCCGCCGCGGCCTCGGGCGGGGCATCGTGCCCCTGCGCGCGCATCAGCGATGCGGCGGTCTGGAACGACACGTCGGTGGACAGGGACGGGGTCACGGAGGTGCTCCTCGGCGAAGGGGCGGATCGGCCTGCGCGACCACGACCGGCCCGGTGGTGTCGTCGGTGCGCAGGCAGCGGGCCGAGTGCCCGTGACCCAGGCTCACGGCCTCGGGACGGCGCTGACGGCAGCCCTCGATCGCGAGCGTGCAGCGCGGTTCGAACGCGCACCCCGGGGGCAGGCGAGCCAGGTCGGGCGGGCTGCCGGCGATCGTGGGCAGGCGCTCGCCCGACAGGCGCCCGCCGTGAGCACGGGTCGACAGCAGCCCCCGGGTGTACGGATGCCGGGGCGACCGGATCACGTCCCGCACCGAGCCGATCTCGACGATCCGCCCGGCGTACATCACCGCGATCCGGTCGGCGACCTCGACCGCGACGCCGATGTCGTGGGTGACGAAGATCATCGACAGACCGCGCTGGCGCTGCAGCTCGCGCAGCAGCAGCAGCACCTGCACCTGAACCGTCGCATCGAGTGCAGTGGTCGGCTCGTCGGCGAGCAGCAGCCGCGGGTCGCAGGCGAGCGCGAGCGCGATCATCGCGCGCTGGCGCATGCCGCCCGACATTTCGTGCGGATAGGCGTCGAGCCGCCGCAGCGGGCTGGGGATGCGGACCTGCTCGAACAGCTGGAGCGCGCGCGCCCGCGCCGCGTCGCGCGCAACGCGCTCGTGGCGCAGGATCGTCTCGACGATCTGCTCGCCCAGCGTGTACACCGGATCGAGTGCGAGCATCGGCTCCTGAAAGATCATCGACACGACCCTGCCCCGGAAGTCCGCGAGCGCGGAGGCCTCGAGCGTCGTCACGTCCGTGCCGTCCACCAGGATCCGCCCGTCGATGCGCGTACGTCGCGGCGGGTGCAGCCGCAGGATCGAGCGCAGCGTCACGCTCTTGCCAGACCCGGACTCTCCCAGCAGCGCGATCGCCTCGCCGCGCGCCACCTGCAGATCCACGTCGTCGACCGCGCGAACCGGTGCCGCACCGCCGGTGAAGGTCACGCTCAGGCCGCGGACGTCCAGGATCGGTGGCGCTTCGCTCACGCTGCGGCCTTCGCCCGAGTGTGGCCGGACGGGACGTACGCCATGTGGCAGGCCACCGCATGGCCTGCGGCGAGCTCGACCAGCGACGGCGGCTCGGCCGAACACACCGGCTCGGCGTAAGGGCAGCGTGTGTGGAATCGGCAGCCAGCCGGCGGATCGATCGGGTTCGGCGGGTCGCCCGAGATCGGCGCCGCGTCGGTGCGTCGATCCGGATCCATCGACAGCATCGAGCCGAGCAGCGCGCCGGTGTACGGATGGCGGCTGCCGGTGTACAGCGTCTCGGTCGGACCGAGCTCGGCGACCCGCCCGAGGTACATCACCAGCACCCGGGAGGCCATGAAACGCACCACCTCCAGGTCATGGCTGATGAACAGGTACGTGAGCCGGAATTCGTCCTTCAGATCCAGCAGCAGGTTCAGCACCTGAGCCTCGACCGACTTGTCCAGCGCCGACACCGCCTCGTCGAGGACCAGGACCCGCGGCTGCAGCCCGAGCGCCCGAGCAATGTTCACGCGCTGGCGCTGGCCGCCGGACAGTTCGTGAGGGAACCGGCCACCGAACCGCACCGGGTCGAGCCCGACGCGATCGAGCAGCGAGCAGGCCCGCGACTCGGCCTCGGCTCGGGGCACGCCGTGCACGCGTGGCGCGAACGCGATCGACTCGACCACCGTCAGCCGCGGGTTCAGCGACGCGTAGCTGTCCTGGAAGACCATCTGCACCTGGCGACGGAAGGTCTTCCAAGGCATCGCGGCGCTGCCGACCACCTGCCCGTCGAACCGGATCGTGCCGGCGGTCGGATCGATCAGGTGCAGCAGCAGCCGCGCCAGGGTCGACTTGCCGCAGCCGGATTCGCCGACCACGCCCAGCGTCTCGCCCTCGAACAGGTCGAATCCCACACCGTCGACCGCGGACACCGAAACGACCGTGCGGCCGATCAGGTCGGTCTTGACCGGGAACCGTTTGAACAGCCCCCGGACTTGGAGCAACGCGTCGCTCATGCCTTGATGTCCATCGCCGAGCGCAGCCCGTCGGTCATCAGGTTGAAGCTGATCGAGGTCACGAAGATCATCAGCCCGGGCAGCGCGCACAGCAGCGGCTGCGTGTAGAGCGCGGTGCGCAGCGTGTTCAGCATCAAGCCCCAGTCGGGCTGCGGCGGCTTCACGCCCAGGCCGAGGAAGGACAGGCCTGAGGCCAGGATCATCGCGACCGCGATCAGGCTCATCGCATAGACGAAGATCGGTCCGAGCACGTTGCCGAGCACGTGGCGGAAGATGATCGTGAGCGCGCCCGCGCCGCTTGCGCGCGCCGCCTCGACGTAGTCCCGCGCGCGCACCCCGGTGGTCACGCTCTCGGCAACCCGGGCGATCGGCGGCACGAAGACGACGGTCAGGGCAAGCAGCGAATTGAACAGGCCCGGACCGAGCGCACCGGCCAGCGCGACCGCCAGCAGCACCGACGGGAACGCGAACAGCACGTCCATCGTGCGCATTAGCACGGTGTTGGTCCAGCCGCCGACGTACCCCGCGATCACGCCGATCGCCGAGCCGATGGTCAGCGCGAGCAGCACCGGCACGATGCCCATCACCAGCGAGATGCGTGCACCGTGGATCAGCCGCGACACCATGTCTCTGCCCAGCTCGTCGGTGCCCAGCGGATGCCCGTCGGTGCCGATCGGCCGCAGCCGCTTCAGCGCCATGCCGTGCAGTGGATCATGCGGCGAGATCCAGGGCGCGAGCACGGCCATCGCGATCAGCGCCAGCACCACGCAGGCGGCGCAGACCGCGACCGGGTCGCGCAGGAAACGCCGCAGCACCGTCGACCAGTATCCCGGCGAGCGCACGATCGCGGCCGGCGCGGGCAGCGAGCCGTGATCGGAGCGAAGGGCGTCGGCGGGCATGCGCGTCAGGACCGCTTGATCCGCGGGTCGAGCGTGGTCTGCATGACGTCCACCGCCAGGTTGAGCACGACGAAGAACAGCGCGAGCACCAGGATCGTACCCTGCAGCAGCGGCAAATCTCGCTGGAAGATCGCGTCGTTCAGCAGCAGCCCGGAACCCGGCCAGGAGAACACGGTCTCGATCAGGATCGAGCCGCCGAGCAGGTAGCCGAGCTGGATACCCATCACCGCGAGCGCGGTCGGCGCCGCGTTCTTCACGACGTGCCGCAGGATGCCGGCCCCGCTCATGCCTTTGGCCCGCAGACCGGCGACGAACTCCTGCGACAGGATCTCGGCGACCAGCGCGCGGACCGTGCGCGAGATGATCCCCATCGGGATCACCGACATGGTGATCGCCGGCAGGATCAGGTGCCTCACGTGCGCCCAGTCCCAGACCCAGGCATCGGATCCGCCCGGTCCGGCCCCGGTAGGCGGCAGCCAGCCGAGCTGGACCGCGAACACGATCACCAGCAGCATGCCCAACCAGTAGTGCGGCACCGAGACGCCGAATACGGACAGCGCCGAGGCGGTCTTGTCGATCCACGTGTCGCGGAAATAGCCCGCGACGAACCCGAACAGCGTGCCCAGCACGAAGCCGATCGCGGTCGCGAGCGTGGCCAGCATCAACGTGTTGCCCAGCGCCTTCGACAGCTCGCCCCAGACCGGACGCCCGGTGCGGATCGACGACCCCAGATCACCCTGCACGACCCGAGCCAGCCAGCGCAGGAACTGCTCGTGGTACGGACGGTCGAAGCCGTAGACCGCCATCATCTGCGCCTTGATCTCGGCGGTGGCATCCGGCGGCAGCACCGACACCAGCGGATCGCCCGGCGCCATGTGCACGAGCAGGAAGCAGAACAGCGCCACGCCCAGCATGATCGGCAGCGTCAGCAGCACCCGCTTGGCGCAGTAAAGAAGCACGCGACCTCAGCGTGCGCCCGGCAGGCGCGACCGGTGGCGCACGCGGGCGCCCGGAGCTACGCTCGCGGCTCCCGACCCGTGGAGCGAGCCGACGTGCGCGTGCTGCTGATCAACCCGAACACCTCCGAGACGATCACCGCGCGGGTGACCGAGGCTGCCCGCGCGTTCGCCCGCCCGGGCACCCACCTGATCGGCGCCACCGGCCGCTTCGGCGCCCGCTACATCGCGTCGCGCGCAGCCGCTGCGATCGCCGCGCATGCGGCCCTCGACGCGTGGGCCGAGCACGCCACCGCGGTCGATGCGGTCGTGCTCGCCTGCTTCGGCGATCCGGGCCTGGACGCGCTGCGCGAACTCGCGCCGCATCCGGTGATCGGCTTCGCCGACGAAGCCTGCCGGCACGCGGCCGCACTCGGAGACGGGCGTTTCGCGATCGTCACCGGCGGCGCGGCCTGGGGACCGATGCTC
>JBIKMO010000147.1:0-10524 GCA_044359175.1 Burkholderiaceae bacterium
GGGGCTGCTCCTAGTACGAGAGGACCGGAGTGGACGCACCTCTGGTGTACCTGTTGTCACGCCAGTGGCATCGCAGGGTAGCTATGTGCGGAAGAGATAACCGCTGAAAGCATCTAAGCGGGAAACTTGCCTGAAGATGAGATCTCCCTGGGGACTCGATCCCCCTGAAGGGTCGTTCTAGACCAGGACGTTGATAGGCCGGATGTGGAAGCGTAGTAATACGTTAAGCTAACCGGTACTAATTGCCCGTGAGGCTTGACCCTATAGTTTTGCAGTTCAGACGAAGCCTGCCGCATCACGAGACGGCGGCTGACTCGATCACAGGAACCCGCGAGGTTCCCGACTTCTACCGGATTGGGCGCTTGCCGACAGGCAGGGGCCGACAAGTCATGCCTGACGACCATAGCGAGGTGGAACCACCCCTTCCCATCCCGAACAGGACCGTGAAACGCCTCTGCGCCGATGATAGTGGGCAGCTCGCCCGTGAAAGTAGGACATCGTCAGGCAAACCCGAAACGAACGCCCCGAGACCTTCTCGGGGCGTTTGTCTTTGGTGCGCGCTCGAATACCGTGGGTGCGGCGCGCCTCGAGGGATTCGGCTGCGGTTCTGGGGCCGTTGGCGGGCGCGTCCGCCGAGCGCGCGCGCGTCAATCGAGGGGAACGGTCCAGCTGACGCCGTACATCAGACCGTTGAAGCCCAGCAGCGTCATCCAGATACCGAACTGCCGATAACGCCAGCCGATCGCCGGAATGATCGCTGGTGCGATACCCAGGCCATTGAACGGGATCTTGTCCTGATACTCGTCGCGGTAGCCGCGCAGCAGCCCCGCGGTGATGCTGCCAAAGACAGTTCCGCCGCCGAGCCGGCCTACGTCCCACTCGAGGCCGGCGTACAGGTACTGGCTGGGCTGGCCGAACGAGTTGTCGAACGACGTGAAGCCCAGGATCGTGCGCGAGGCGCCGAACGCGGCCCAGCGAGGCGTCAGCAGTTCCAGTCCGACCAGATGGTTCCAGTGCACGTGATCCGGACTGGGATTGAAGTGGATGGCCGAGGGTCCGTACACCACCCGGATCGCTTCGCCCGCCGGCTCCAACCACTGCGCCGACGCGGGCGCGGTGGTCTGCACCCCGGCGCTGAACACCGCCGCGCCGATCGCCGCCCGGAAGCGCAGACCTAAACCCCCGGAGTTCTCCGGCACTCGCGACACCCAACCCCGCACGCTCGACCCCTTGTCGTCGCCGGGCGGTCCGACCGCCGCGCTCGGCGGCGCGATGGTAGCGCGAAGCCGCGGGCGCCGCGTGGTTCGGGATCACGACTGCGGGTATCCGAGGCCGCGTCGGTCGGATCGCCTGTCCGTCCCAGGGGCGACGGGCCGTCGATCGCTCGACTGCAAACGAGTGTGAACTCGTGTGGCGTTCCGGGCGGTCCAGAACACCATGGCTTGGCGCAGGCTGCGCTCTTTTGAGACAATTTGGAGGTTTCCGCTCCAAGTCCCTAAAAAAGCGCGCGATTTTGAGCATGCCAATACGCCACCGAGACGCTGTCCGCTCGTGCCCGTCGGACGCAGCGGCCCCGCCGCGCGGCGCACCTGCGCCTGCGGGTACGATGATCGCGCTGGAGCCGCGCCTGATGTTCGACGGCGTCGGGCCCGCCGGATGGGATGCACCGCGCTGGGCTGCCGACCCGAGGACCGGTGCATCCGAGGTGGGCCGTGCGGGCGATCGCGTCGGCATGCCGGCGGGGTCGCGGAGTCAAGACCCTCCGAGTGCCCCCCGGAGCGCGCCGACGAACGGTGCTGCGCCCACCGCCGCGGGCGTCGATGTCGCTGTCGACGAACCCCGCCCCGCGTCGGCCTCGGATCCGGCGCCCGCACCGGCGACTCGCGCGGCGGCGTCGAAGACGGCGCCCGTCGATGCGTATGTGACCGCCTCATCGACGGTCGCCGTGGCCGCCCCGGTCACGCCCGATCCGGCGGACGCGCCGGCGGAACTGGTGGTCGTCGACCCGACGGTCACCGACGTCGACGCGCTGCTCGGGGCGCTTCGAGCGGGCGTCCAGGTGCTGGTGCTGGATCCGGGCCGCGACGGGCTGGTGCAGATCGCGGAGGCGGTCGCGGCCGGCGACCGCACGCTGCAGGCGATCCATCTGGTCTCGCACGGCAGCGTGGGGCAGCTGACGCTGGGCACGCGGACGGTCGATCTCGCAGGGCTCGCTTCGTACCGGAGCGAACTCGCGCGGATCGGCGCGGGGCTGGCGTCCGATGGCGACCTGCTGCTCTACGGATGCGAGGTGGGCGGCGGACACCGCGGTGTGGCGTTCCTGCAGGCGATCGCCGACGCCACCTCCGCCGACGTCGCCGCCTCGACGACCGCGACCGGCGCCCCGGCGGCCGGCGGCGACTGGACGCTGGAACGGACGGTCGGCCAGGTCGAGGCCGCGCCGGCGCTCGCCGATCCATCCGCCTGGCCGCACCTGCTGCCGTCCGCGCCGGCGGTCTCGCTGTCGATGCCGCGCGGCGACGTGCTGATCGGCGAAGCATTCGCGTTCACGGTCGGTTTCGACAACCGCGGTACCGCCGCGGGCTTCGGGCCGACGATCGACCTGTTCGTGCCGTCATCCGGCGCGGACGGCGGGACGTCGGCCGACGGGGTCACGATCCTCGGCGCGAGCCACCTCGGCCGCCCGCTCGCGCTGACCCAGATCGTGCTCACCGCGGATGACATCGGGCTCGGCACGGTTGCCCATCCGTTCGCGCAGACCGGCGCACACGGCGATCGCGTGCCGATCCCGGGCGGATACCGGCCTGGCGATCGTCTGGTCGTGGTCGAACTGCCCTTCGGCGGCCTCGCGCCGGACGCCCCTGCGCTCGAGATCACGGTCGACGCCCGGCTGTCGTCGTTCGCCGATGTCGGCACCCCGCTGCAGATCGAAGCGCGCGGCGCATTTCGGCTCGGCAACGACCCGCTGTCCGATTCGACCACCGATCCAACCGCGTCCTCGGCACCGGTCACGCTCGCGATCGTCCCGTCGCTGTTTCGCCTGACCACGACCTACCTGGGCCCCGAGAACGAGACCGCGACCGGGCCGAACCACGAGCGCGCGTACCGGATCGACGTCGACCTCGCTGAGGGTCAGACGCTGACCTCGGTCGATCTGTCGACCGCGCTCGCGTCGGCCATGCAGTTCACCGCCGTGTCGGGCACCCCGGCGTCGATCGGTGGTACCGGCCTGGGCGATCCGCCGCCGGGCGGCTGGAGCAACGTGAACGGCGTACTGGTGTCGGGCCTGGCGACCGGCAACTCGGCGCCCGCAACGCCGGGCGGCACGGTGTCGCGCACGTTCGCCGAGGTGACCGGGACGAGCGCCGCCGTGGACGCAGCGATGGTGGTCGCCTTCCACGTTCCGCGGCTCGACTCCGACGGCCGGCCGGTGATCGACCCGGCGAGCGGCGACGCGCGCATCGTGGTCGCCGGCAGCGCGCTCGCGGCGCAGTGGGCGCCGCTCGATGCGCGCGACGCGTCGCGTGCAGTGGGCTCGTCGCTCGCATCGGCGCACGCGCTCGAGGCATCGTCGCTGCAGGTGCAGTCGACCCGGTCGGTGCTGTTCGATGCAGCCGCGCCCGGGCTCTCGCCCGGGGACACGCTGCAGCACACGCTCGACGTTCAGGTCTCGGACTTCTTCGCATTCGGCCACGTCCTCGACGGCCCGGGGGCACCCGGGGCCTCGCCGCTGCAGGTGGTGGAGACGCTGTCGGACGGGCTGATGCTGCTCGATGCCGCGGCGGGCGGATTCCCCGACCCGGTGCTGACCTTCTCGCGCGGTGCGGCGACCGAGTCCCTCACGCTCGCCCGGGGCGTTCACTATGCGGTGGTCGTGCTGCCCGACGGCCGCGAGCGGGTGGTGTTCGACCTTGCGGCCGCGCTGCCCGCTTCCGCCGGCCAGCGGTTGATCGGCGACCTGGTCGGCGCGGACCTCACGCAGAGCGGTGCGACCGCAGTACGCATCGTGTACTCGGCGCGGGTGCTGTCCGAGTACCGCGTCGCGGCGCCCGACGCGGACGGCATTGGCGTGCCGGGTCCGTCGGCGCGTGCGCTCGGCGCGGGCGATCGGGTGGTCAGTCGCACGACGGTTTCCGGGACCGTGCTCGACGCGGGGCTCGACCCGGCCCGACCCAGCCTGGCCGGCCAGGCGGACGACAGCCGCACGTCGGGCACCGTCGGCACCGGCACCCTGTCGATCGTGGTCTGGGGCCGCAACGGCGCGAGCGTGCCGATCGATCCGGCGAACCCGACTCGGATCGCGCCCGGCGACACGGTGTCCTACGTGATGACCACCACGGTGCCCGCCGGAGACGCCCGAGGCCTGTCGCTGACCGCGTTCCTGCCGCTGCCGATCGTGAGCGCGGCCGACCCGAACGCCGACGGCGTTCCGGATCCGTGCGTGCTCATGCCGGGTGGCTACTACCCCAAGCCGCCGGTCGGCCAGTACTCGTACGAGATCGTCGGCGGCGACGGCCGCGGCGGCGCCGCGCCGACGGTCACGGTCTTGGGCGGCGGCAACGCGCTGCGGTTCGACTTCGGTGACCGCGCCGATGAGTGCGACACACCGGTGACGATCCGCGTGGCATTCACCGTCCGGACCTTGCCGGACGCACCGATCGAGGACGGTGCTCTGCTCACCGCGCAGGCGGTGGCTTCGGCGCTCAACACCGCGAACGAGGCGCTCCTGGCGCAGGCAGCCGTGGCGGTGCGAACGACCGAATCGCAGCTTCGGATCGTGCACGGGATCGTCGGCGATGACGTGGACGAGGCGACCTCGGTCTTCGACCCGAGCTATGCGCCGGTCGACCCGCGGGCGCTGGTGCGGCCGGCCGGCGACGCCTCCGCGAGCCCGCTCGCGGCCGTGATCGACGCAGCACGCGTGCCGCTGCTCGACGCCGACGTCACCGGCGTCGACGGCGGCGATGCGCTGCGGTACGCGATCGTCGTGCAGAACCTCGGGCAGTCCTACCGGGGCGCATTCGACGTGACGATTGGCGCGGCGCTGCCCGCGTGTATCGACCCGGCCTCGATGAGCCGGCTGCGCGTCGTCCTCGGCGACGGATCGGTGATCTACGACGGCACGCCCACGATGCTGGCGGCGCTGGTGCGTGGCGACGGCACGGCGCTCGCGAGCGAGGCCGACGCGTTCGAAGCGCTGTTCGGCGGCGCGGGCCTGCAGCTGGTCGACCTCGCGGGTGCCGATGGCATCGCCGGTACCGCGGACGACCGCGGCCGGCTCGCCGGCACGACCGATGCGTCCGGCGCGGCCACCGCGGCGGGCGCGAGCGTGATCGTGGTCACCTACGATGCGCGCGTGCGGATCACGGCGTCCGCAGGGGATGCGTGCGCGGCGACCGCGACGCTGACGCACTACGCGGATATCGAGGGCGGGGCAGACCGCGCACCTGCCGATCCGTCCGACACGGCGGTCTTCACGGTCGCGCTTCCGGTGCTCGACAAGACCATCGTCTCGAGCAGCGAACCGGCGTCGACCACCGCGGGCGAGCGGGTCGTGATCGGCGAGCGCGTGACCTACGAGGTCACGCTGCTCGTGCCCGAGGGTCGGACCCGCGACGCGACCCTGGTCGATACGCTCGCCCCCGGGCTGTCGTTCGTGTCGATCGATGCGATCACCGCGAGTCCCGGCGTGACCTTCGCTGGCGAGCCGCCGGCACCCGGCGCGATCGTGCCGACGGCTGCCGGGGGTGCCGCGAACCGCATCACCATCCCCCTCGGTACGATCACCAACGCGAATACCGACAACGCCGCGGGAGAGCGGATCACCGTGCGCTACACGGTGGTGGTCGCCAACGTGGCCGGCAATCAGGAGGGCACGCGGCAAGGCAATGACGCGCGCGTCACGTTCGCCGCGGGCGAGCTCGCGACCATGGCGCCGGACCTGATCGTGGTGGAGCCCGCGCTTGCACTCGAGCTCGCGCCGTCGGCGACCTCGGCTGGCGCCGGTGACCGCATCGACTTCGAGCTGACCCTCACCGCGGCCGCCGACCGTCCGCCGGCGTTCGATGTCGCGCTGGACATCGCGAATCTGCTGCCCTCCGGTCTGACGTACGACCCGGCTTCGCTCGTGCAGGTCGCCGGACCGCCGGCCGCAGGCCTGGCGTTCGGCGGCGCGGGCATCGTCGCCACCTGGTCGAGGCTGGACGCCGGCAGCACGGTGGTGCTGCGCTACACCGCGACGGTCGTGGCGCCCGGCACGGTCGCCGAACAGAACGCGACCGTGCGCTACAGCTCGCTGCCAGGCGCCGCGAACCGGGACCTGTCGCCCTTCGCGACCGCCGGCGACGCCGAGCGCACCGGCAACCCGGCTGATCCGGGCGGCGTACTCAACGACCATGTCGCCACCGATGCGGCTCGAGTGACCACGCCGGTGCCGCTGCTGACGCTCGTGCGCAGCTCAGAGGCGGGCTCGTCCGGCGCGACCGTCGTGCCGGGCGAGGTGCTGCGCTACCGGATGGTCGTGCAGCTGCCCGAGGGCATCGCACCGGACGCCGAGATCTGCCCGGCGTTGCCGGCTGACGTCCGCTTCGTCAACGACGGCTCCGCGACGGTTGCGTTCGTGGCCGACGGCACCAGCGGCGGCATCGATTCGACCGCGCTGTCGGGCGCACTGCTCGATCGACCCGGCGGCGGCGCGGACGCGACCGCGGTGGTCTCCGTGACGCCGTCGTACGCGCTGCCCAGCGCCGCGGTCCGCGATCGGCTCGGTGCGCCGGTCGCCGCGGGCAGCGTGATGGCGTCGGGCGACTCGCCTCGCTTCGCGCTGGGCGACCTCACCAACACCGACTGTGACGCCAACGGCGAGTTCGTCGTGATCGAGTTCAATGCGATCGTCGACAACGCCTCGGGCAACATCGCCGGCGTCGATCGCAGCGCGACCTTCGTCTGGCAGACCGGCGGGACGGTACGCGCGACCTCGAACGCGGTGACGGTGACGATCGGCGAACCGTCGATCGTCGACGTCGACAAGCGGGTGATCGCCGCCACCGACGACGCGGTCACCTTCGAGCTGGTCTTCACCCATACCGGCGACCAGACGGCGTACGACCTGCGCGTACTCGACGAGTTCGCGGGCGCGACCGCGGTCGCGTTCGCCGGGTCGGCAACGGTCAGCGGGCTGCCGCCAGGCGCCATCGACGCAAGCGACGCCGACACGCTCGATCTGCGAATCCCGATGCTCGCGCCCGGCGAGTCGGTGGCGATCCGCTACGGTGCGACGCTCTCCGATCCGAGTGTGCCGGTCGCGCCGCGCGACGCGGTGGTCACCTACACGTCGCTGTCGGCGGCCGGCACGGCGCTCGCCGTGACGACCGGCGCGGGGGCCGTGGTCACGACCACGACCGGCGAACGCACCGGCGACCCGGCGGACTACGGCGGCGCGGCCAACACGTACCGCGATGCGGACGCCGCCGGCCTGGCAACGATCCGGGGCACCGTGTGGGACGACACGAATGAGCCGAACGACGCGATCGATGCGGGCGAGGCGCGACTGGGCGGGGTCACGGTCACGCTCACGCACGCCGGGCCTGACCGCACGTTCGGTACCGCTGACGACGGCGTGCGGACCGCACGTACCCAGGCCGATGGCACCTACGGATTCGGCGCCGTGCCCGAGGGTGCGGTGCGGATCACCGTGCCGACGGCGCTGTCGGCCGCCGAGGGCGGCGCGCTCGGCGAGCTGCGCTCCCGCTACGACGTCGAAGGGCTGCGCACCGACGGTCGCATCGATCTCGGGGTGACCGGCGGGATGGTCCACGCCGGTCGCGACTTCGCCTTCGTGCAGCGCAACGATCCGCCGACGGTCGCGGTGCCCGGACCCTGGACCGTCGCCGAGGACACGCGCGCGACGATCCCCGCCCTGTCGATCTCGGACCCGGACGCGGGCACCGCGGGCTCGGTACGGGTCACGCTCACGGTCGGACAGGGCACGCTGGAGGTCGCCGGCACGCCGTGGGTCGCGGTCATCGGGAACGGCACGCCGACCGTGGTGCTCACCGGTGCGGTCGCCGACCTGAACGCCGCGCTCGCGACCCTCGGCTACCGCGGCGCGCCCGATTTCAACGGGGCGGACACGCTGCAGGTGCGGGTCGACGACCGGGGAAACCGTGGCGACCGCGACGACGACCGGCTGCCGAACGAGCCGATCGACGACGCGCTGTCGGCGGTGGCGACCGTGCCGATCACCGTCACGCCGGTCGCCGATCCGCCGTTGGCGCGGGCCGACCGGCGTTCCACATCGGAGGACGGACCGCCGGTGTTCGGCAACGCGGTGGCCGGCGACGGCGTGGCCGGTGGCCAGCCCGGCGACGTTGCGGATGTCGACCCCGACGGCGGGCCGCTGACCGTGGTCGGCGTCGCGCGCGGTCCGTCGGGCGGCCCGGTATCCGGCTCGGTCGGGTCGGACGTCGTCGGCGCGTTCGGCACGCTCTCGCTGAACGCGAACGGCACCTATGCGTACGTTCCCGGTCCGGCCGCGCAGGCGCTCGCCGTCGAACAGACCGCTCCCGACGTGTTTTCGTACACGATCCGCGATTCCGAAGGCAACCTCGCGACCACGACGATCACGATCGATCTGGTCGGGGCGAACGACCCGCCGCTCGCCGGCGACACGGCCGTCACGATCGACCTGCGGCCCCCGCCCGGTGTGCGCCCGCCGGTGACGCCACCGCCCGCCGTGTCCGACCCGGACGACCCCATCGCCGACCTGACCGTACGCATCGACGCGATCCAGCGCCCCGAGGCGGGCAGCTTCACCGGCGCCGACGGCACTCCGGTCGTTCCCGGGCAGTCGATCACGGTGGCCGAACTGCAGGGTCTGCGCTACCAGCCGAACCCGGAGTACGCGCCGGCGCCCGGCCCGGACGGCACGCTGCCCGGCGGGGTGCTGCGCTTTACCGTGTTCGATCCGAACGGCGGCAGCGATCCCGGCACGATCACGATCGCGCTGCGCCCGGTGGGCGCGCCGGGCCCGCTGCCGGGTACCCCGGGCCCGATCGGGACCGTGAGCATCGAACCCCTTGGCGTCGGTTCGCCGGGGGGCGACCGCCCGACCGTCGGCGCGCCGACCGGGGTCGGGACGTCCGGCGCGCCGGCTGCACCCGACTCGGGGCAGGCGATCGCCGGCGTGAGCGTCGCCGCACCGGACGCGCCGTCCAGCCGTGCGGCGCTCGCCACGCCCTACGCGCCCGGAGCGATGACCTCGGAGGCGCGCTTCGACCGGGACGATCCGCCGCTGCGCCGGGTACTCGAACAGTTGCGCGATGCGATGCTGACCGACCAGCAGCGGCTGCTGGATGCGAACGCGACCGATCTGGACGCGGGCGGACTGTTCCCCTCGACGCGCGCGACCGGGCTGTTCGGCGACGAGCGGATCGGCCCGACCCGCGACTGGACGCCGCTCGGAGCGGTACCTGAGCCGGTCTCGGCCGCGACCTCAGCGGACGCGGCGGCCAGCGCTCCGGCGCCGATCGTCGCACCCGCAGCCCGCCCCGCGGCCGCTGCCGACGACTGCCCGCCCGAGCCCAAGCCCAAACCCAAACCCAAGCCGGTCAAGAGGGTGCTGCCCGAGGCGCTGCAGCGACCCGCGGCACCGTTCAGCGAGCAGATCGAGCAGCAGAAGAAGCAGTTCCGCTCGCCCGCATCGATCGCCCCGAAACCGCCGCCCGCCCGGCAGTGCTGACAGCCCCCACCCCACCATGCATCCGATGACCCCAATCCCGACTCCGAGTCCGTTCGGACCCCGTGCGCGCCCCGTGGCTCGCCGCGCGATGTGGCCGGCGTTGTTCGCCGCGCTGCTGGTCGGCGGCTGCGCGATCACGCCCACGCCCACGACCCGCGACGAGGTGGCGCGGCGGGTCGCCGACGACCGCGCGCGGATGTACCTCGATCAGGAGCCGATCACCGGACCGCTCGGCTACTCCGAGGTGGCCGCGCGGGCGATGAAGTACAACCTCGACTACCGGTTGCGTGCGATGGAGGGCGTGCTCTCGCAGGGTCAGCTCGACCTCGCCCGGTGGGACATGTTCCCGAGGCTCCTGGTCAATGCCGGCTACCAGACGCGCACGCCCGAGGAGGCGACCCGCTCGCGAACGATCGAGACGGGCTTCGAGAGCCCGTTCCATCAGACCTCGACCGATCGCACGCGCACGATCGCGAGCGCCGAGTTCTCCTGGAACGTGCTCGACTTCGGCGTGTCGTACTTCCGCGCCCAGCAGCAGGCCGACCAGGTGCTGATCGCCGAGGAGCGCAAGCGCAAGGTGGTCCAGAACATCCTGTCGGACGCGCGCAACGCCTACTGGCGCGCGCTCGGCGCCCAGCGGCTCGCCGGACGGATCGATGCGCTGCTCGATCGCAGCACGAAGGCCCTCGAGCGGGCCCGGGCGATCGAGCAGCAGGGGCTGATGCCCCAGCCGCAGGTGCTCGCCTACCAGCGCGCACTGCTCGACGCGATCGTCCTGCTGCAAT
>JBIKMO010000148.1:0-10492 GCA_044359175.1 Burkholderiaceae bacterium
CACCGTCGTGATCGCCGCCGTCAGCGTCGTCTTGCCATGATCCACGTGACCGATCGTGCCCACGTTCACGTGCGGCTTCGTACGCTCGAATTTGCCCTTGGCCATTGCTTGATCTCTCGAATAGGAACGTCGATACGAACTTCAGCCGGTGCCGACTGAGCTCACTTGGTTCGCGCGGCGACGATCGCCTCGGCGATGTTGCGGGGTGCTTCCGCGTACTGCTTGAACTCCATCGTGTAGGTCGCCCGGCCCTGGGTCAGCGAGCGCAGCGACGTCGAGTAGCCGAACATCTCCGACAGCGGCACCTCGGCGCGGATCGTCTTGCCGCCGCCCGCCATGTCGTCCATGCCCTGAACCATGCCGCGGCGCGACGACAGGTCGCCCATCACCGAGCCCGCGTAGTCCTCGGGCGTCTCGACCTCGACGGTCATCATCGGCTCGAGCAGCGCCGGGCTCGCACGCCGCAGGCCCTCCTTGAACGCCATCGAGCCAGCCATGCGAAACGCGTTCTCGTTGGAGTCGACGTCGTGGTACGAGCCGAAGAACAGCGTCGCCTTCACGTCGACCACCGGATAGCCGGCGAGCACGCCCGCGGGCAGCGAATCCTCGATGCCCTTTTGCACCGCCGGGATGTACTCGCGCGGCACCACCCCGCCCTTGATCGCGTCGACGAACTCGAAGCCCTTGCCCCCCGGGGGCAGCGGCTCGATCTTCAGCACCACGTGGCCGTACTGACCGCGACCGCCGGTCTGTTTGACGAACTTGCCCTCGACCTCGTCGACCGGCTTGCGGATGGTCTCGCGGTAGGCGACCTGCGGCTTGCCGACCGAGGCCTCGACGCCGAACTCGCGCTTCATTCGGTCGACGATGATCTCCAGGTGCAGCTCGCCCATGCCGCCGATGATCGTCTGGCCCGACTCCTCGTCGGTCTTGACGCGGAACGACGGGTCCTCGCGGGCGAGGCGCTGCAGCGCGAGCGCCATCTTCTCCTGGTCGCTCTTGCTCTTGGGCTCCACGGCCTGGTGGATCACCGGCTCGGGGAACACCATCCGCTCGAGAATCACCGGCGAATCGGGATCGCACAGGGTCTCGCCGGTGATGACCTCCTTGAGACCCACGCACGCGGCGATGTCGCCCGCGCGCACCTCGCTGATCTCGTCGCGCTGGTTCGCGTGCATCTGCAGCAACCGGCCGATCCGTTCCTTCTTGCCCTTGACCGGGTTGAAGACCGTGTCGCCCGAGTTCAGCACGCCGGAGTACACGCGGATGAAGGTCAGCTGGCCGACGAACGGATCGGTCATCAGCTTGAACGCCAGCGCGGCGAACTTCTCCTTGTCGTCCGCCTTGCGGAAGACCTCGGCCTCGCGGTCGTCCAGGCCCTTGACCGGCGGGATGTCGACCGGCGAGGGCAGCAGCTCGACCACCTTGTCGAGCATCGCCTGCACGCCCTTGTTCTTGAACGCGGAGCCGCACAGCATCGGCTGGATCTCACCGGCGATCGTGCGCTGACGCAGGCCCGCGAGCACCTCCTTCTCGGACAGCTCGCCTTCCTCGAGGTACTTGTTCATCAGTTCCTCGTTGGACTCGGCGGCCGCCTCGACCATCTTCTCGCGCCACTCGGTGCAGGTATCGACGAGTTCGGCCGGGATGTCCCCGTACTCGAACTTCATCCCCTGCGTGGAATCGTCCCACCAGATCGCCTTCATCTTCACCAGGTCGACGACGCCCTTGAACGCCTCCTCGGCGCCGATCGGCACCTGCACCGGCACCGGGTTCGCCTTCAGGCGAACCTTCATCTGCTCGTAGACCTTGAAGAAGTTCGCGCCGGTGCGGTCCATCTTGTTGACGAACGCGAGCCGCGGCACCTTGTACTTGTTGGCCTGGCGCCAGACGGTCTCCGACTGCGGCTGCACGCCGCCGACCGCGCAGTAGACCATGCACGCGCCGTCGAGCACCCGCATCGAGCGCTCGACCTCGATCGTGAAGTCGACGTGCCCGGGGGTGTCGATGATGTTGATCCGGTGCTCGGGGAAGGACATGTCCATGCCCTTCCAGAAGCAGGTGGTCGCCGCCGACGTGATCGTGATGCCGCGCTCCTGTTCCTGCTCCATCCAGTCCATCGTCGCGGCGCCGTCGTGAACCTCGCCGATCTTGTGGTTGACGCCGGTGTAGAACAGGATGCGCTCGGTCGTGGTGGTCTTGCCGGCGTCGATGTGCGCCGAGATGCCGATGTTGCGGTAGCGCTCGATGGGGGTCTTGCGAGCCATGGTCGATCCTTCGGGGTCTCGTGGACCGTCGGTCGGGAGGGGAGGCTAGATCGGGGCGGCGATCAGAAACGGAAGTGCGCGAACGCCTTGTTGGCCTCGGCCATCCGGTGGACCTCGTCCCGGCGCTTGACCGCGCCACCACGGTTCTCGGCGGCCTCCATCAACTCGTTGGCCAGGCGCAGGCCCATCGACTTCTCGCCGCGCTTCTTCGCGGCCTCGCGCAGCCAGCGCATCGCGAGCGCCATCCGGCGCACCGGACGCACCTCGACCGGCACCTGGTAGTTCGCGCCGCCCACGCGGCGGCTCTTCACCTCGACCATCGGCCGCGCGTTGGAGAGCGCCTGCTGGAACACGTCGATCGGGTCCTTGCCCGACTTGGTGCGGATCTGGTCGAACGCGCCGTAGAGCATCCGCTCGGCCACGGCCTTCTTGCCGGAGAGCATCAGCACGTTGACGAACTTGGTGACGTCCTCGCTGCCGTACAGCGGATCGGGCAGCACCAGGCGCTTGGGAACTTCGCGACGACGGGGCATGGTTCACCTCTTCAGGATTCAGCCGGAAGGTTGCCCTTCCATGACCGCCCTGGACCCGACGCGGGGGAGCGGTCGCTTACTCGACGGGGGCCGGCAACGCGCCGCCCTTCCGCCACGGTCCGGCCGACCGCGGGGTCAGCCGGGGAAAGAACGCCGAAGTAGAGTCGTGGAGGAACCGTAGCGAGCAGGCCCGAGTTCGCGCCGAGAAGCGCAGCCGTACCGGCGTACGGCGAGCATCACAGGCGCGGGATCGGGACGCGCAGTAGGTTCATCCGCGGCTCTACGCTTTCTTGGGACGCTTGGCGCCGTACTTCGAGCGCGCCTGCTTGCGGTCCTTGACCCCCTGCAGGTCGAGCGAGCCGCGAACGATGTGGTAGCGCACGCCCGGCAGGTCCTTCACCCGCCCGCCGCGGATCAGCACCACCGAGTGTTCCTGCAGATTGTGCCCTTCGCCGCCGATGTAGCTGATCACCTCGAAGCCGTTGGTGAGGCGCACCTTGGCCACCTTGCGCAGCGCCGAGTTCGGCTTCTTGGGCGTCGTGGTGTACACGCGCGTGCACACGCCGCGGCGCTGCGGCGACTCCTGCAGCGCAGGGCTCTTGCTCTTCGCGTGGGCGAGCTCCCGCGGCTTGCGGACCAGCTGGTTGATCGTGGGCATGTCGGCTCTGGCGTGGTTCGATGACGGCGTCAACACGTGGGACTGCGCCGGGAAGCCCCGCGGGCGCCGCAAGCGGACGGGGCCGAAGCCACCACCAAAGAGCGCCGGGATGGGCATCCCGAAGAACCTGGGAATATAACGCGTTCGGCTCGGACGGGTCAACCGCTCTGGCCCGCCGGGGGCAGCATGCCACAATGACAGCCCACCGGGCCGCGCTCAGGGCCGGATCAGACCGTTGCCTTGCCAGGAGACCCCATGAAGCGACGTGCCGCGCTGACCCTCGTGCTGTTCGCCCTCACGGCTGCGGGCGCTTACGCGCAGGCCTTCCCCACCAAACAGCTGCGGATGGTGGTGACCTTCCCCACCGGTGGCGCGCCCGACATCCTGGCCCGGACGATCTCCGAGAAGCTGGACCCCGCCTGGGGTCAGACGATGATCGTCGACAACCGGCCCGGCGCCGGCGGGAACATCGGTGCGGAGTTCGTCGCGCGTGCGCCGGCCGACGGCCACACGCTGGTGATGGGGACGGTCGGCACGCATTCGATCAACGGCGCGCTGTACGCGAAGATGCCGTACGACATGGTGCGCGACTTCGCGCCGGTCACCCTGATCGCGTCCACACCCAACCTGCTGGTGGTGAATCCGAGCGTGCCCGCGCGCACCGTTCAGGAACTGGTCGCGCTCGCCCGGTCGAAGCCGGGCGAGCTCACCTTCGGTTCGCCGGGCATCGGCACCTCGGTGCATGTGTCGGGTGAGCTCTTCAACAGCCTGGCCGGCGTGAAGACCGTGCACGTGCCGTACAAGGGGCGCCAGTTCGCGATCCCCGACCTGCTGGGCGGAACCATCACGATGATGTTCGACAACATGCCGTCGGCGCTGCCGGTGGTCCGCGAGGGCAAGCTGCGCGCGATCGGCGTGACCAGCAGCCGGCGCTCGCCATCGGCGCCCGAGATCCCGACGATCGCCGAACAGGGGCTGCCCGGGTTCGAGGCGACCTCCTGGTTCGCGGTATTCGCGCCGTCAGGCACGCCGCGCCCCACGCTCGAGCGGCTGCACGCCGAGATCGTACGGATCTTCAACCTGCCCGACGTGCAGCAGAAGATGCGCACGCTGGGGCTCGACCCGATCCTGGGCGGCCCGGACGAGCTCGCCCGCTACCAGCAGGCCGAGATCGTCAAGTGGGCGAAGGTGGTCAAGGACTCGGGGGCGAAGGCGGAGTGACCGCGGCCGGCGCGCGACGGGCGAGCAGCCCGCCGAGCACGAGCGGCGCGAAGTACATCGGGAACTGAGCGATCGCGACGTACAGCGAGAACGCCTCGCCCGCGGTGCCCGCCGTGACCGCCAGCATCAGGCCCATGTTGCGGTTGCCCGACAGCAGCGCCGCCGACCACGCGATTCGCGGCCCGGCGCGGGCCATCAGCGCCCAGCCGGCGGCGTGCAGCACGACCGCGGCGGCGCACGCGAGGGCGAGCATTCGCAGCGCCGCGGCCGGGTCCGCGAGCAGCCGGTCGGTCACCCCGGCCATCACCGCGATCGCGAACGTCACCAGCGCCACCACGTTCAGCCCGGCGAGCTGCTCGTCGTGACGGGCCAGGCGCGCGCGGCCCAGCGCCGCGACCGCCAGCCCGGCGAGCACGAACGGCGCGGCGACCACCAGCGCGACCCGAGCGGCGAACGCGGCCAGGTCGACCTGCACACCGGCAGCGGGCAGCAGCGTGGCGACCAGCGGCGTGAGCGTGAACGGCAGCAGCAGGGTTGCGAGCACCGCGCCGACGATCGCGAGCGCGCCGTCGACGCCGAGCATCAGCGCGAACACCGCGGCCGAGCCGATCGGTGGCGCGGCCGCTTGCAGCAGCAGCGCGAGGCGCAGGTCGTCCGGCAGCCCGAGCAGGCCGCCGACCCACCAGGCGAGGAGCGGCGAGGCGACCAGCAGCCAGGCGACGATCGCGGCGGGCCGAGCGGGCCGTCGCAGCACGGCCGCGAGGGCGTCCCGGTCCAGCCGCAGCAGCGCCGTGGTCATCGTGCCGATCACCGCGGCCGTCAGCAGCGGGCGCATCGCTTCGGCGAGCGGCGGCACCACGATGCCGGCGAACACGCCGAGCGGCAGCGCCCAGCGGGCCTGGCGGCCGAGCGCGGCGAGCAGGGATCCCATCGGACGCAGCATGCCCGAAGCACGCGGTGCGGGCGACCACCCCGGCCCGGTCGCGTGCCGCGGCTCAACCGAAGCGGAACGGCTCGCGATTCGAGCGGAACCCCCGCTCGTCGTCGACGTGGCGGATCGCGCCGGTGCGCAGCAGCGCCCGCGCAACCGCCTCGGCTGCGTCGCGATCCACACCCAGGTGGCGCTGCAGCCAACGCGTGGCCCGGGCCCCGGTGAACGCGCGCCGATACCGCACGCCCCGCCAGTCGTGCGCGAGCAGCTGCACCCCGTGCACGCCGCGCATCTCGTGGATCAGTGCACGCAGGTCCACGCCGGCGACCCCACCGGGTGCGCCGACCTCGGCCGCCGGATCGCGGAACCGGTAGAACAACATCGCGTCCGCGAAGTCGTGTTCCTGCGCGACATGCTCGATCAGGCCGAGCGCGGCCATTCGCTGCCCGAGTCGGACCGCCTGCGCGCGTTCGAGCGCGAACCGTGCGACCAGCCAGTCCACGGCTTCGCGGCCCACGAAGCTGCACGGCCAGGTGCGCAGCCCCCAGTACCGATCGCGCAGGTCCACGCCGTCGACGCCGCGCATCCACGCCGCGACCCGCTCGGGGTCGAGGGCGGCGACGCGCGCACCGGCGCCCCAGGCGAACCAGGCCCCGCCCTGCGATGCGAGCGCCGCGCGCGGCTCGTCGGGCGGCGCGGCCTCGTCGACGCGTCCGCGCCCGGTCGGCACGGACGCACCGTCGCGGTTCGCGCCGTCGATCCACGCGGCGAAGGCGCCGACCGTCATCGGCCGAGCGAAGAAGTAGCCCTGCAGGCAGTCGACGCCGCGGTCGGCGAGCCAGCGACGCTGCGTGTCGGTCTCCACCCCCTCGGCCACCAGCGGCGTGCCGAGCCGCTGCGCGAGTCCGATGATCGCGTCGAGCACCACGGTACCCGCATCGGGCTCGTCGATCCGACGAACGAACTCGCGGTCGATCTTGATCCGGTCCACCCGCAGCCTCTCGAGCGTGGCGAGGCTGCTCTGGCCGGTGCCGAAGTCGTCGATCGCGACCCGGAATCCGCGCTCGCGCAGCACGGCCACGCCGCGAGCGGCCACGTCGTCGACCAGGTCGCGCTCGGTGATCTCGAGCAGGATGCGCGCCGGCTGCAGCGACGCGTCGTCGAACGCGGCCGTCAGCCGGTCGGCGAGCCCCGGATCCTGGAGCTGGGACGGCGCGAGATTGAACGCGAAGACCAGATCAGGGTATCGGCGCGCGATCGGCGCGAGCTGGTCGCGCGCCTTGGCGACGAGCAACTCGAAGATCGGCGTGATCAGCCCGGTGGCCTCGGCCAGCGCGATGAACTCGACCGGGCTGACCGGTCCGCGGACCGGGTGCGAGAGCCGCAGCAGCACCTCGACGCCGACGCAGCGCCCCGAGCGCGCCTCGACGATCGGCTGCACCGCCGGCTCGAAGCGCCGCTTGCGCAGCGCCCGGCGCAGCCTGACCTCCGGTCGGTCGCGGCGGCGCATGTGTTGCTGCGCCAGCGCCGCGCCGCCCGCGACCAGCATCAATCCGAGCGCCGCCCAGCCGAGGGCCGCGTCGCGCAGCCGGACACCGACCGCCCGCGCGTCGACCGCGGTCGACACCGAGATCGGCCAGCGCGTCGAATCGTGCACGACGCGGCGCAGGCCCCCGGCTGCCGTCGGCGCGATCCCGACGCCGTCGGCGCGGGTGGCGGCCCTCGGCCCGCCCCCCTCGAGCAGCACGAACGGCGTCGCCTGACGTACGACGATCGCGTAGGCGGGCGCCGACGGAGCGCCGGGCGCATCGATCGCCCACCTCGGTTCGAGCAGTGCCACCCGGACCGACCCGTCGCGTGCCGCGCGCGTCGCGAGCACCCCGCCGAACGACGAGCTCGCGGCGTGCAGCACGAACGGTCGCGATGCGCCCACGGCGGTCCAGCCCGCACGCTGCACCGGCGACGCGACCAGCCCGTCGGTCGCGTCCACGAACGCGCGCGACGCCGACGGACCGCAGCGTTCACCGCCGGATGCGATCCGGACGAACGCCTGCACCGCGGCCGAATGCAGGCTCGCCCGCAGCAGAACGTCACGATCGGCGGGGCTGCAGCCGTCCGTCCCGGGGTCCGCCGTCTCGAGCGCGGCGAGCTCCGCATCGACCCGGTCGAGCCATGCCTCGGTGCGCAGCAGCAGCGTCGCGCCCGCGCGATCCGCCGCGCGTACGGCGGCCGCCAACTCCACCCCCACCGCCACCACGACCGTCACCGCCGACAGCACCACGGCCAACGCGATGAGGCCGCCGGAACTCAACGTCTGGTCGGCACGAGGAACGGAGGGGTCGCGGGGGTCGGGCATGCGGCGCACGGTCGCTCGGTCGGGATATCGACCCGCGGCGACCGAACCTGCGTTCGCCGAGCGGCCGGGCCGCTCGGCGGCATCGGACGGGCCGCGAACGTGCACCGGGCGCCGTGCGGGACCCCGGCGCACGGGCGACGGTGCCGGCGCTGCAGCCCGGCGCGGCGAGGGCGGCGCCCGCCCGGGCGGGCGCCTTGGCGGTCGACCCGGCCGGCCTGCCGTCGGAGATGATCGCCCGGCCGGACGCGTGGGCCGATCGCCGGGCGCGATCGATCACTTGCCGTAGTACTGCCCGCAGCCGTCGGCCATCTCGGCCCACCGACCCACGCGCGGCGCCCCCTGCAACGCCGCGGTGGCGGACTGTTCGGAGCCCGCGCCGCGCAGGGTGCCGGTGATCGCGGCGCCGGACACCTTGCCCGCGAAACTGCGCGGCTGACCGCTTGCGTCGGTCCAGGCGAGGCGGATGTCCTCGCCCCGCAACGAGGCCTCGGTGAGCGGTCGCTTCGCGCCGCCGACGGTCACCTCGCCGCTCAGCTTCTGGAAGCTCTGGTCGAGCACGACGCCGACCGAGCCGCCGGCGGCGTCGCGGATCGTCCAGGTGCCGCCCACCCGCGCCGGGACGATCCACAGGTAGCCGGTACGGAACTCGAACTCCGACTTCTCGTCCTCGCTCCATTCGCCCATCGTGAACTGGTGCGAGGTCACGCGCGTGCCCGGCTTCATCGCGAGGATCCGGTGCCGCACGCACAGGTTGAGCTGCGGCAGCAGGTACATCGTGATCACGTCGGCCTTGGAGAAGTCCTCCTTGAAGATGTCCCCCTGCACGATCCTCGTGCGGCCGCCCATGCCCTCGACCTGCACCATGCAGTTCGCGAGCTTGACCATGTCCGGGTTGTACTCGATGCCCAGCGACGTGGCGCCGAAACCCTTGGCGGCCGCGATCGCGATCTTGCCGTCGCCGGCGCCCAGGTCGATCACGAAATCCTTCGGCCCGACGTTGGCCATCTTCAGCATCCGCGCGACCAGCTCGTCCGGCGTCGGCACCCAGACGACGTCCTTGCCCGACTGACCCACCTGCGGCTTGTAGTCGCGCTCGCAGTCGGCGCGGGTCTTGGGCTGGGCGACGACCGATGCGGCCGCGACGAGCAGCGCGGCCGCGGCGGCGGCACGGACGATGGGGAGCGACATGCGGGGCACCTCGGAAGTGGACGGAACGGCGGGCGTCGGCGTACGGGCGAGCCGTCACTCTACCGCCGACGGTCCGCCCGGCCAATGCAGCGATCCGGACATGCCTCGCCCGTCGCTGTGCACCCTCGGCCCGCCGGACGTGGAACGCCCGGCCGGAGCCGGGCGTTGTCGTCGGAGCGCGATGCGCCGCGGCGCGGATCAGCCCGCGCCGCCGCCGTCCACGGCACCGGCCGCCTGCGCCTCGGCCTCGGCCTGCTGCGCGGCGAGCTCCGAGGGCTGCATGAACAGCGCGTCGGCCGCGGCGAGCGCCTGCTGCTCCTGCGCCTCCGCATCCTCCTTGTCGCGGCGCGCCCGGTGGTACGCCAGGCCCGTGCCCGCCGGGATCAGCCGCCCGACGATCACGTTCTCCTTCAGCCCGCGCAGCTCGTCCTTCTTGCCCATGATCGCGGCCTCGGTCAGCACGCGCGTGGTCTCCTGGAACGAGGCCGCAGAGATGAACGAGTCGGTCGACAGCGACGCCTTGGTGATCCCCAGCAGCAGGTTCTCGTAGGTCGCCGGAAGCTTCTGCGCGGCGATCGCCTTGTCGTTCTCGTCCAGGATCTCGGAGCGTTCGACCTGCTCGCCGGTGATGAACGGCGTGTCGCCCGGCTGCACCACCTGCACGCGACGCAGCATCTGGCGAACGATCACCTCGATGTGCTTGTCGTTGATCTTCACGCCTTGCAGCCGGTAGACATCCTGCACCTCGTCGACGATGTAGCGCGCGAGCGCCTCGATGCCGAGCAACCGCAGGATGTCGTGCGGATCGGCCGGACCGTCGACGATCAGCTCGCCCTTGTTCACCACCTGGCCGTCGTGCACGAGCACGTTCTTGTCCTTCGGGATCAGGAACTCGTGCGAGTTTCCGTCCAGATCGGTGATCACCAGCCGCTGCTTGCCCTTGGTGTCCTTGCCGAACGAGACCGTGCCGGTGACCTCGGCGAGCATGCCGGCGTCCTTCGGCGCGCGCGCTTCGAACAGCTCGGCCACCCGCGGCAGGCCTCCGGTGATGTCGCGGTTCTTCTGCGACTCCTGCGGAATCCGGGCGAGCACCTCGCCGACCGCCACCTGCTGACCGTCGCGCACGGTGATCAGCGCGCCGACCGGGAACGAGATCGTCACCGCGTGGTCGGTGCCGGCGATGCGCACCTCGGCGCCCATCGGGTCGATCAGCTTGACCTGCGGACGCACCCCTTTGGTCGTGGGCCCGCGACGCTTCGCGTCGATCACCACCAGCGTCGACAGGCCGGTGACCTCGTCGATCTGCTTGGCCACCGTCGAGCCCTCCTCGACGTTCTC
>JBIKMO010000432.1:0-2914 GCA_044359175.1 Burkholderiaceae bacterium
ACGCCGACTCGTTCGCGATGATGCGTGGCGGTCACCTGGACATCTGCGTGCTCGGCGCGTTCCAGGTGTCGGCGGGCGGTGACCTCGCCAACTGGAGCACCGGCGAGCCGGGCGCGATCCCGGCGGTGGGCGGCGCGATGGACCTCGCGATCGGCGCGAAGGCGACCTACGTGATGATGGACCACGTGACCAAGTCCGGCGAGCCCAAGATCGTCGCCCGATGCACCTATCCGCTCACCGGCATCGGCTGCGTGAAGCGGATCTACACCGACCTCGCGGTCATCGAGGTGACGCCGCAGGGGCTGCGCGCGCTCGAGTGGGTCGACGGGCTGTCGTTCGAGGCGCTGCAGGCGATGACCGCGGCGCCGCTGACGAGGGCCGGCTGATGCGGGTCGCACGGCCCCGCGCCCCGAGCGCGCCGGGGCCGAGGTGAGCTGGCGCGAGCGTCCCAATGCGCCGGCCGCGGGCACGGTGCTCGCGGCCGTCGCCGACCTGCCCGCGGACGACGGGCTGGAGCGTCGCTTCGGCGACGGCCCGCGGGCGTTCCGGCTGGTGCTGTTCCGCGTCGGGGAGGGCGTGCGCGCCTACGTGGACGAGTGCCCGCACGCGCGCGTGTCGCTCGCCTTCGCCCCGGGCGTGTACTGCGTGCAGGATGGCGGCGGCGGTCGCGACCTGCTGTGTCCGCACCACGCGGCGATGTTCGAGCTCGACGGCGGTCTGTGCTGGGACGGGCCGTGCCGCGGCGAGCGGCTGGCGGCGGTCGACGTGGTGGTGCAGGATGAGATCGTGCGCGTGGGCTGACGCCGTCCGAGGCGGACCGATTGCCGCCGGACCGTGGATGCCCGTGCTCGCGGTACCGACCCCCCGACCGCGCGGTCGACCCGGCTCGACGGCAGGATGACCGCGGCGCCCACCCCGTCGAAGGACGCTCCCAATGACCGACCCCGCCCTGATCCGCGAACTCGAAACGATCGACGACCGCCGCGCTGCCGCCACGGTGCGCAAGGACCGCGCCACCCTCGAGGCGCTGCTCGCCGACGACCTGCACTACGTGCACTCGTCGGCGGTCGAAGAGGACAAGGCGACCTACGTCGAGCGTGCCTGCACCGGCTGGTACGACTATCGCAGCCTGACTCCGATCCGCCGCGAGTGGCGCATCTGGGGCGACACCGCGTTATGCAACGGCGACGTCCGGATCCAGGTCGTGGTCAAGGGCGCGACGAAGGACTTCGTCAGCCGCTACCTGCAGGTCTGGCGGCGCGGCGAGTCGGGTTGGCGGATGGCGTCCTGGCAGTCGACGCCGGTGGCTCCTGAGCCGGAGCGTCGCGGTTAGGTATCCTCGCACCTGCCATCCACCTCGACAGCGGAACCGACGATGATCGACGCCCACGCGATCGAGACCCTGTTCACGCAGGCTCGCACGCAGAACGGCTGGCTGGACCTGCCGGTGACCGACGCGCAGCTGCGCCAGGCGTTCGAGCTGATGCGCATGGCGCCGACCTCGGCGAACACGCAGCCGGCACGCTTCGTGTTCCTGCGCTCGCAGGAGGCCAAGGCGCGGCTGCGCCCGGCGCTGTCGCCGGGCAACGTCGACAAGACCCTGGCCGCGCCGGTGGTCGCGATCATCGCGTACGACCTCGACTTCCACGAGCTGATGCCGCGCGTGTTCCCGCACAACCCGGGCATGAAGGCCGGGTTCGACGGCGACGACAAGCGCGCGGTGCGCGAACGCTTCGCGTTCCGCAACGGCACGCTGCAGGGCGCGTACTTCATGCTCGCCGCGCGCGCGGTCGGACTGGACGTGGGGCCGATGTCCGGGTTCGACAACGCGCGGGTCGACGCGGAGTTCTTCCCGGACGGACGCTGGCGGTCGAACTTCCTGTGCAATCTCGGCCGGGGCGACCCCTCGAAGGTGATGCAGCGCCTGCCGCGTCTGGAGTTCGACGAGGCCTGCCGGCTGCTTTGAGCGGCGCGCACGCCGGGCCGCGCCCGGTGAGCGCCGATCGGCTGTCCATGCGCTGGCTGCCCGGCCGAGGCTCGGTGCGCTGCGGTTGATCGGCGTCAAGCATCCTGTCGGACGCGTTCGTCGACGCGTCTCGTGGCCGCTTGAAAATGTCGGTGCCGAACTCATCTCGGCTGCATGGGCGCAACCCACCCGGCGCCCGTCACCACGGGAGAATCCACATGTCCAAGGTCTCGATCTACGATCCGTTCGCCGACGTGTTCCCCACGCTGTTCCGCGGCCTGCTGGCCGATCCGGCCGAGCCGCGAGCCACGCAGGGTGGCGCGCAGGCCGTGCCGATGCGCGTCGATGTCAGCGAGGCGAACGGCGGCTACGTCGTGAAGGCCGATCTGCCGGGCGTGCCCAAGGAGTCGATCCACGTCGACATCGACGGCAATCGCGTGACCATCCGGGCCGAGGTCAAGCGCGAGTCCGAGCAGAAGGATGGCGAGCGCGTGCTGCGCAGCGAGCGCTACTACGGTCAGTTCGCCCGCAGCTTCGCGCTCACCGACGAGATCGACGAGGACAAGGCGCAGGCCAAGTTCGAGAACGGCGTCCTCGAGCTCTCGCTGCCGAAGAAGGCGGTCGCCGGCGCGCGGCGCCTGAGCGTTCAGTGAGTTCGCGGTGGCCGGGTCGGGCCCGGCCGCCGCATGACGTGCTTCTCTCCTCCTGCGCGCCGCGACCGCGTGCGCGCACGCACCCCCAGGGTCGACCCGACCGACGGTCGATGCGCGGCGGCAGGCGGTACGTGACTTCGTTCACGGTCGCCGCGCACGGCATGGGTACGCTGTGCGGCGTCAGCAGGAGGACCCGTATGGATGTCAACCGACGCGCGGCTCGCGACGGCGTGCGGGGTCGAGCCCGCCCGGTCGCCGGGGCGGCGCTCGGCGTGGCGCTCGCGCTCGGTGCGGG
>JBIKMO010000433.1:0-2912 GCA_044359175.1 Burkholderiaceae bacterium
GTGCAGCTGGAGCTGAAGACGCCGTGGCGTGACGGCACGACGCACCTGGTGATGAGTCCGCTGGAGTTCATGCAGCGGCTGGCGGCGCTGGTGCCGCGGCCGCGGCTGCACCTGATCCGGTTTCATGGGGTGCTGGCACCCAACGCCAAGCTGCGCCCGCTGGTGGTGCCGCAGGGACGGCAGGTGCAATAGGCGGACACCGAAGCCGCGGCGCCCGCCGAGTGCGAGGTCGAGACGGTGCGGGCGCGGCCGCAGCGCATCAGCTGGGCTCGGCTGCTCGAGCGCGTCTTCGAGATCGACATGCAGCACTGCCCGAGGTGCGGCGCCGGGGATGTGAAGATCATCGCGGCCATCCTCGAGCGGGCGGTGATCGAGAAGATCCTGAGGCACCTGGGCCTGGACCCGCAGCCCCCGCCCAGGGGCCGGGCGCGCGAGGCGGTGCAGGACTGAGAAGCCGTGAACCATTCGACTTTGCGTCCAACAACGGCGTCGATGCGAGGCTGCGGCGGCGTTGCGCCAGTGCGCTCGCGTGCCGCGGATGCGGCGAGGCGTTTCAGCGGGAACGCTTTTGCCGACGCTGTGGGCCTGGCGGACGCTGAGCGGCGAGCGGGCGTGCGGCGCTTGGGTTCGTGCTCAGGCCTGATACGCGAAGCCCAGTCTGCGCATGCGCACCAGGTTGTGCGCCAGCGCCTGCCACAGCAGCACGCAGCGCGCCTTGAGCCGACCGCGCACCCGCAGCTGCGTCAGGCCACGGCGTCGCGCCTGGGCGTTGACGCATTCCACGCTGGCGGCCCGCAGCTTGTAGAGCTGCTTGCCCGCGTCGCTTGCCATGCGGGCCCGCCACTGCGCGATCGCCTGGCTGTCGCCGGGCTTGGCGGCGAACGCATCGACGCTGGCGTTGCGGCTCTTGGGCCGGGGCATCAGCGGCTGCGTGCCGCAGCGCGTGAGCGCCTCGATCGCCTCGAGCTTGGTGTAGCCGCCGTCGGCCAGCCACTGCGCGGGGGTGAGCCCGTAGCGGTTGCGGATCTGCTGGTGCATCGGCACGGCCTGGCGCATGTCGCTGCTGGCGTTGACCACCTCCACGGCGGCGATCGGCTGCGTGGCCACATCGACGGCCAGCTGCGCGTTGTAGGCGGGCCTGAAGCCGCCGTCGGCCATCTTCATGACGCGCGCCTCGGCGTCGGTCGTGCTCACCCGCGGCTCGGGCTCGGCCTTCGGTGGCTCGCCGCCTGCGGGCGCACCGGGCTCGTCGTCGCCGCCGGCCTTGTTGTTGGCCGTGGCCTTATTCTTCGGCTCGCGCGCCTCGATGCGCTTCATCGTCGCCAGCGCCCGCTCCAGGCGTTCTTGGCGCTCGCGCGCGGCCCGTGCGCGCACCGCACTCGCCGGCAGCTCGCCGGGCTCGAACAACGTCGCCTCGCGCGCGCCACTGTCTTCTCGTCGATCGCGTTCGGTGCTCATGCCCCGATGATCCCTTCAACGAGCCGATGGGCTCACAGGTTCTGAGTGAATCGGAAGAACCAACGTTCGATCCGATCAACGGCGGCGCAGCGTGTATTGACAATCGCTACACAGTAGCCCAGGATGCGTGTATCCACTGTGTAGCAAGCCCATGCGAGACGCCGCCATCAACATTCGCGCTCGGCCCGAGCAGCGCGACCTGATCGACCAAGCAGCAGAGCTGCTGGGCAGGACCCGCTCGGACTTCATGCTGGAGGCCGCTTGCGATCGGGCGCAGGCCGTGTTGCTCGATCAAGTGTTCTTCAAGCTCGACGCGGCCAGGTTCCGTCAGTTCGTCAAGTTGCTCGACTCCCCAGCAACTCCCGATGCGGGCCTGAGGCGGCTGATGGCCGTCGAGCCGCCCTGGGCTCGCAAGACCGTCAAGGGCTGAGCTTGCGCCTTTCTGCCCCGGTGCCGCTGGCCACGGCGCACGTGCTCGACGCATTCGAATGTGGTGAAGCCTCGCTGGACGAATGGCTCAAGCGCCGAGCGCTCGCAAACCAGTCGAGCGGTGCCAGCCGAACGTTCGTCGTCGCCGACGAAACGGCGAAGGTCATGGGCTACTACGCACTGGCGGCAGGAGGCGTGTCGCACGAGTTCGTGACGAGCGGCGTGCGCAGGAACATGCCCGATCCCGTGCCCGTCCTGGTTCTCGGGCGACTGGCGGTGGACCGCAGCGCCCAAGGCATGCGCTTGGGCTCGGCGCTGCTTCAGGATGCGGTCGAGCGAGCTGCCGCGGTTGCCGAGAACGCCGGCGTGCGCGCGCTGCTGGTCCACGCGCTGCACGATCGGGCGAAGTCGTTCTACGAGGGCTATGGTTTTCGGCCTTCGCCTGTACATCCGCTGACGCTCATGCTGCGGCTGCCTGCCCGCGCTTGACGCGGCTCGAGCCCCAACCCGCGGCACGCGAATCGAGCCGAGTGGATGCAGAAGCCGGACCACGCGCAGTACGTGACCTCGCGCGCGGCATTCCAGCTGATCATCAACCGCGAGTGGGGGCTGGCGAAGAACGAGAACTCGCTGCAGGACACCGTGATCGCCGACGGCAACGTGTTCGAGGTGGGCGGGCAGTACCGAAGGAGGATGTAGCGCGGCCCGGTTCCGACTCGCCAGGATCAGAGTAAGCAGCGCGCCCGCAGTGGACGCGGCGTTGAGCGACGACGCTCAGACGACGACCAGATGCCTGGCCTCGGCACCCATGACGGCTGAACGGGGTATGCCTTCGTCGAAGGTCGCCAGTCGGCCGCCGTGCGCAACGGCCAGTCCGAGCAGATAGATGTCCGTGATCTGCCGTGGACCATGGATGCGTGCGCTCGCGAAGCGACGGCTGTCGAGCACGCTGGCGTCGTCGGGCCAGAACGCGTGCTCGGGCGCGGCAACCGCGGCGCGCAGGCGCGAGAGCATCTCGGCCACCG
>JBIKMO010000149.1:0-10413 GCA_044359175.1 Burkholderiaceae bacterium
TCCCCTGGTTGCGGGTGTCCGCCGCGACGTCCAGGTTCTTGATCTTGGTCTTCAGCAGTTCGCTGATTTCGGCCGGGTTGAGTTGCATGCCGTTCTCTCCTAGTTCATCAGCGCGTCGGCGAGCTGGGCGAGCTTGCCGCGGACCGAGGTGTCGATCACCTCGTCTCCGATCCGGATCGTGATGCCGCCGATCAGGTCGCCGTCGACGCTGACCGTGGCCTTGACCTTGCGGCCGTACTTGGCCTCGAGCGTGGCAACCACGTCGTCGACCTGCTGCTGCGACAGCGGATAGGCCGAGGCGATGCGCGCATCGAGCACGCCTTCGTGCGCGTTGCGCTGCGCCTCGAAGACCTCGACGATCTCCGGCAGCACGCCGAGCCGCTCGTTGGCCGCGAGCACGCGCACGAAGTTGCGTTGATGTCCGTCGAGCACGCCCGAGGCATCGCCGATCAGCCCGGCGATCTGGTCGTTGGTCAGCCGCGGGTTGCCGGCGAGCTCGCGCGCAACCTCGGTGCGCATCACCGCGGCGAGCCGGGCGAGCGCGTCGGACCACTGCGGCAACGCGCCCGACTCGAGCGCGAGCTTGAAGGCGGCCTCGGCGTACGGCCGGGCGAGGGTGAGGTTCTCAGCCATGCGCGCGCGGCCTCAGCGCAGCTCGGCCTTCAGGCCGGTGAGCAGTTCGGCGTGGCGCTGGGCATCGATCTCGCGGCGCAGGATGCGCTCGGCGCCGGCCACCGCCAGCGTCGCGACCTGCTCGCGCAGCGCGTCCTTCGCCCGCTGCGCGGCGAGCGCGGCTTCGGCCTCGGCGGCCTTGCGGGCGTCGGCGACGATGCGCGCGGCCTCGGCGCGAGCCTCCTCGACCAGGTGGGCCGCCTGCTTCTCGCCGCTGGCCCGAACCTCGGCGGCGTTCGCTCGGGCGGCCTTGATCTCGGCCTCGACGCGCTTCTCGGCGGCAGCGAGGTCGGACTTGGCCTTGTCGGCGGCGGCCAGGCCGTCGGCGATGCGCTTGCTGCGCTCGTCGAGCGCCTTGACGATCGGCGGCCAGACGTATTTGGCGGTGAACCACCAGAGCGCCAGGAACACGACGATCTGGACGAACAGCGTCGCGTTGATGTTCACGACGGGATTCCTCGGTAGGGTTCCAGGGCCTTCACGACGACGCGCGGCCCCGAGACGCGGTGTGTCTGCGTGACCCGGATCAGCCGGCGAACGGGTTGGCGAACGCGAACATCATCGCAATGCCCACGCCGATCAGGAACGCCGCGTCGATCAGGCCGGCGAGCAGGAACATCTTCGTCTGAAGCTTGTCCATCAGCTCGGGCTGACGGGCCGCGCCCTCGATGTACTTGCCGCCCATCATGCCGATGCCGATGCAGGCACCCAGGGCACCCAGCCCGATGATCAGGCCGGCGGCGATGGCGACGAAAGCGACGTTGGTCATGACGACTCCTTTTTGGAAACGAGGTCTTCGGGAACGGTGGGTGGTGGGTCTTCGGGAACGAAGGGGGCTCAGTGGTGCTCGTGCGCCTGGCCGATGTAGACCAGCGTCAGCATCATGAAGATGAACGCCTGCAGCGTGATGATCAGGATGTGGAAGATCGCCCAGCCCAGGCCGGCGAAGAAGTGCAGCCCCATCAACCACCAGGTGGCGGTGCCACCGAGCAGCGCGATCAGCATGAAGACCAGCTCGCCTGCGAACATGTTGCCGAACAACCGCATGCCGAGCGACACGGTCTTGGCCGCGTACTCGATCAGCTGCAGCAGGAAGTTGAACGGCGCGAGCAGGATGCCGCTGCCGAACGGGGCGGAGAACAGCTCGTGGACGAAGCCGCCGCCGCCCTTGATCTTGATGCCGTAGTAGATCGACGAGCACAGCACGACGATCGACATCGCGAGCGTGGCGTTCAGGTCGGCGGTGGCCACCACGCGCTGGTACTCGATGCCCACCAGCAGCCCGAGCTCCGGCAGGAGATCGACCGGGATCAGGTCCATCGCGTTCATGAAGAAGATCCACACGAACGAGACCAGTGCGAGGGGCGCGATGTAGCTGAGATCGCCCTTGACGATCGAGCGCGCCTGCTCGTGGACGAACTCCACCAGCGACTCGATCGCGCCGACGAACCGGTTGGGCACCCCCGCGTGCACCGCCTTGGCGGCGCGCCGCATCAGCCATGCGGTGAGCAACCCCATCGCCACCGCCCAGAAGACCGTGTCGAGGTTGACGATGGAGAAGTCGACCACCTTGGCCTGGGCCTTGCCCGAGGTGTTCAGGTGCGTCAGGTGGTGGACGATGTATTCGGAAGCGGTCGGGGCGTGAGAGGCGTCGGCCATGGCGTGGTGTGTGTCGCTCAGCTCGGTGTCATCGTCCCTCGCCCGCCGACGCCGCGTCCGGCCCGCCCGAGGCGGCGCCGTGCGTGACGCCCGGCTCCACGTCGCGCACGAACAGCAGCGCGAACAGCGGAGCCTGCAGCGCGGCGATCAGCCCGACCAGCAGCGGCAGCCAGCTCACCGGCTGCATCGACCGGGCCACCCATGCGACCAGCAGGGCGGTCAGGCCGATCTTGGCGAACTCGCCGACGAAGAAGACCGCCGGGTAGGACTCGGCGGACTTCCCGCGTTGAGCCGCCAGTCGCAACGCGAACAAGGCGTTCGGGACGATCGCCGCCGCGCCGCCGAGCACGAGGAACTTCGCGCTCGTCCAGCCGAACCCCAGCCCGGCTGCGAGAGCCAGGACGGCGACCGTGGCGACCTGCAGACCAACCGCGATGAACATCGGAACCAGGCTCGCGGCCGGACGTGCGGCAGGCAAAGACTGAAGAGTATAGAGGCTTGGGGGCCTCCGGTCAAAAACAGTACGACCAGAGTGGTGCATTGCAACATCGCGGTCGGCTGCCCGCCCGGCATGCGACGGGAATCGTCATACCGTTTCCGAGCGCGCGGGCGCGCGCGCCGGGCACGGGGCTTGCGTGTCGGCTCGACACGACGACGACGACCGCTCGTCGGTCGGGACTGCCATCGATCCGCCCGGGCAGGCCGCTTCGGCGGCGTGTCCCTGCAGCCTGGCAGGTGCGGCTTGCGTTCCCCGGACGGTCGCCGCGACAATCGGTCGAATGCATTGGAGGTCGTCGATGCGCGCTTACGCTTCCGCTGGCGGTCATGCCGCCCCGTCCGTATCCGCCCAGCCGCGGGTCAGTTCGCGCCGGATGCGGCGCTGCACCGCCTCGGTGCTGACCGTCTTGGGCGTGCTCGCCGCCGGTGCTTCGGCCGCGCAGACCCCGCCGCCGGCCATGCAGCCGGTGCAGTCGCTGCCCCGGCCGTCGGGGACGATGGGCGACCTCACCCGGTTCAACACGTCGATCGTCCGGATCGACACCAAGGTGCCGTCGGACGCGAGCAGCGCTCAGAGCCTCGGCGCCGATCGGGTCGGGACCGGGATCATCCTGGACGAGCGCACGGTGCTCACGATCGGCTACCTGACGCTCGAGGCCGACGCGGTGATGGTCACCTCGGCGAGCGGCAAGCGGATCCCGGCCACGGCGGCCGGTTACGACCACGCCACCGGCTTCGGGCTGGTGCGGACCGTGGTGCCGCTGGACGGGCGCCCGATGCCGCTGGGCGACTCCGATCGGATCCGCGAACGACAGCGGGTGCTGACCCTCGGTCAGGGCGAGCCCGAGGCGACCGAGATCTTCGTGCTCTCGCGCAAGCCGTTCACGGGCAGCTGGGAGTACCTGCTGGAGAGCCCGATCTACACGTTCCCGCCGGTCAACAACTGGAGCGGCGCGGCACTGATCGGCCAGGATGGCAGCCTGATCGCGGTCGGGTCGCTGATCGTCAACGACGCGGCCAGCAGCCAACAAGGGGTGCCGGGCAACCTGTGGGTGCCGGTGAATCTGCTCAAGCCGATCCTCGCCGACCTGTTGTCCAACGGCCGCCGCACCGAAGGCGCGGCGCCGTGGCTGGGCGTGACCACCGAGATCGTGCGCGGCAACCTGATGGTGGTGCGGGTCGCTCGCAACGGGCCGGCGGAAGCGGCCGGCCTGGCACCGGGGGACATCGTCGTGGGCGTCGGCGGCGAGAAAGTCGCCGACCAGGCCGAGTTCTACCGCAAGGTCTGGCGGACCGGCCCGGCGGGCGCGGTGGTCACGCTCAAGGTGATCAAGAACGGCGACGTTCAGGACCTCGCGGTCAAGTCGATCGACCGTTCGGACTTCCTGCGCAAGGCCACCGGGATCTGAGCGGCGCGCCCGGCGGGGGCGCTCAACGTCGCCGCATCCGAACTGGAGATCGCCGCCTCGGGCGTCTCAGTCGCCGATCCGCTCGGCGGTGAGCCCGAGCGACGCCCGAAGCCCTTCGAACTGCTCGACCGAGTCGAACCGGATCACCAGGCGGCCCCGCCCTCGGGCGTCGGCCACCAACTCGACCGGCGCCTGCAGGTGCTCGGCGATTCGTTCGCGCAGCCGCGCCAGGTCGGGGTCGTCGCCGCGCCCGGGCCGCCGTCGCCCTGGGGGGGGCCCTGCCTGCGCGGTCTGCCCGGCGACCATCGCCTCGGTCTCCCGTACCGACAGGCGCTTCTCGATCACGCGGTTCGCCGCAAGGATCTGCGCGCCCGGATCCAACGGCAGCAGCGCACGCGCGTGGCCCATCTCCAGGTCGCCGGCGAGCAGCATGGTCTGCACCGGCGCGGCAAGGTTCAGCAGCCGCAGCAGATTGGAGGTTGCGCTTCGGGAGCGGCCGATCGCCTCGGCCGCCTGCTCGTGGGTGTATCCGAACTCGTCGATCAGCCGTCGGATCGCCTGGGCCTCCTCGAGGGGGTTGAGGTCCTCGCGCTGGATGTTCTCGATCAGGGCGAGCGCGAGCGCGTGCTCGTCCGGCACGTCGCGAACCACCACCGGCAATTCGTCGAGCCCCGCGAGCGCGGCGGCGCGGAATCGGCGCTCGCCGGCCACGATCTCGTAGCGGCCTTCGGGCAGCGGGCGCACCACGATCGGCTGCATCAGACCGTGCCGGCGGATCGACGCGGCGAGCTCCTGCAGCGACGCCTCGTCCATCCGGGTGCGCGGCTGGTAGCGGCCGGGCTGCAGGCGTGCGCGCGGCAGCGTCGTCGGTGCCGCGGCGTCGGCCGCGGGCGGCGCGGGCGCCGGACGGTCCTCCCCGAGCAGCGAGTCCAGTCCGCGGCCGAGGCCCTTGGTCTTGCGTGGGTTCATGGTGGCGCTCATAGCGTGCGGGTGCGTTCGATCATCTCGGCGCCGAAGTCCACGTAGGCCCGCGCGCCCTTCGAGGCGGGGTCGAACACCACGCCCGGCTGGCCGTGGCTCGGGGCCTCGGCGAGCCGGATGTTGCGCGGGATCACGGTGCGGAACACCTTGTCGCCGAAGTGGCGCTCGAGCTGCGCCGAGACCTGCTGCGACAGCGTCATCCGCGGGTCGAACATCACCCGCAGCAGGCCGATCACCTTGAGGTTGGTGTTCAGGTTGGCATGCACACGCTTGATCGTGGCCACCAGGTCGGACAAACCTTCGAGCGCGTAGTACTCGCACTGCATCGGTATGACCACGCCGTGCGCAGCGCATAGACCGTTCAGTGTGAGCAGCGACAGCGCGGGCGGGGCGTCGATCACGATGAAGTCATACTGATCGTCGACGGCGGCCAGCGCGTCCTTCAGCCGGTTCTCCCGCTCGTCGAAATCGACCAGCTCGATCTCCGCGCCGGCGAGCTCGCGGTTCGAGGGCAGCAGCTGATAGCCGCCGGCCTCGGCGCGCACGCTCGCCTCCTGGACGTCCGACAGCCCGATCAGCACCTGGTAGACGCTGCGCTGCAGCGACCGTTTGTCGACACCGCTGCCCATCGTGGCGTTGCCCTGGGGGTCGAGATCGACCAGCAGCACGCGCTGACCCTGCGCGGCGAGCGCGGCCGACAGGTTGACCGCCGTGGTGGTCTTGCCCACCCCGCCCTTCTGATTCGCGACGACGAAGATCTTGGCCACGATCGGCTCCAGCGGCGACGGGATCAGGCGGGCGCAGCGACGCGCATCAGCACCAGATGGCGGTGCGCCTCCAGGAACGGCACCGACACCGGCACCACCTCGACCGCGACCGACCCCGGCAGCGCGGCAACTTCGTCGTCGACTTCGGGGCGGCGGCCCTTCATCGCGGCCAGCAGCGTGCCCGGCCGCTGCAGGCCGGCGGAGGCGCGGAGGAACGCGGCGAGCGAGGCGAACGCCCGGCAGAGCACCAGGTCGGTCGGGCGCCGCACCCCCTCGGCACGTCCCGCGTGGAGCTCGACGTTAGTGAGCGCCAGCTCTGCGCAGACCTGCCGCTGAAAGGCGATCTTCTTGCCGACCGGCTCGATCGACAGCAAACGTGCCGTCGGGTGGACGATCGCCAGCGGCAGTCCGGGGAGCCCGGCGCCCGAGCCCACGTCGGCGACAGACGCGGTATCCAGGTCCAAGTGGCGGCGCAGCACCGGGTCGATCGCCAACGCATCCAGCACGTGCTCGACCAGAATGCGCGCCGGGTCGCGGATCGCGGTGAGGTTGTAGACCGCCCCCCATTTCCCGAGCAGTGCGACGTAGGCGAGCAGCCGGCGCGCAGCCCCCTCGGACAGCACCAGGCCCAGGGCCTCGGCGCCGCGCGTCAGGGTACCCGGGAGGTCGGCTGGGGCGGCCTTGGGCGGGTCGTCGGCGCGTCCGGGTCGCCCCCGCTCAGGCGGCGTCACGGGCGGCCTCGGCGCGACGGCGCTTCAGATGCACCAGCAGCAGCGAGATCGCCGCCGGGGTGATCCCCTGCAGACGGGATGCCTGGCCCACGGTCTGCGGTCGATGCTGGGACAGCCGCTGGCGCACCTCGGCCGACAGGCCGGGCACCGCCGCGTAGTCGAGCCCGTCCGGGATCGGCTGGTGCTCGTGGTGCTCGTGGCGCTTCACCTCCAGCTGCTGGCGCGCGATGTAGCCCGCGTACTTGAGCTGGATCTCGACCTGCTCGGCGACCGCCGGTTGGAGCACCGGGGCGCCGCCGGTGGTCTCGACCACCGCCGCGTACCGGACGTCCGGGCGCTTGACCAAATCCGCCAGCGTGTACTCCCGTTCGATCGGCGCTCCCAGCAGGGATGTCGCGCGGGCCGCGTCCAGGACCTTCGGGTTCACCCAGGTGGTGCGCAGCCGCTCCAGTTCCGCGTCGATCGCATCGCGCTTGCGGCAGAACGCCGTCCAGCGGGCGTCGTCGACGCAACCGAGTCGCCGTCCGACCTCGGTGAGCCTCAGGTCGGCGTTGTCCTCGCGCAGGCTCAGGCGGTACTCCGCGCGGCTGGTGAACATGCGGTACGGCTCGCTGACCCCGCGGGTGATCAGGTCGTCGACCAGCACGCCGAGATACGCGTCGTGCCGGGCGGGGCACCACGGTTCGCGATCGAACACCTGCAGCGCGGCGTTGATCCCCGCCAGCAGGCCCTGGGCGGCGGCCTCTTCGTACCCGGTGGTTCCGTTGATCTGGCCGGCGAAGAAGAGTCCACCGATTGCACGGGTCTCGAGCGACGATCGCAACGCCCGCGGGTCGTAGTAGTCGTACTCGATCGCGTAGCCTGGACGCAGGATGTGCGCGCGCTCCAGACCTGCCATCGATCGGACCAGGGCGATCTGCACGTCGAACGGCAGACTGGTGGAGATCCCGTTCGGATAGACCTCGTGGGTGGTCAGCCCCTCAGGCTCGAGAAAGATCTGGTGGGAGGCTTTGTGGGCGAACCGGTGGATCTTGTCCTCGATCGACGGACAGTAGCGCGGGCCCACGCCTTCGATCACCCCGGTGTACATCGGCGAGCGGTCGAGCCCGTCCCGGATGATGTCGTGAGTGTGCGCCGTGGTGTGCGTGATCCAGCACGGCAGCTGGTCCGGATGCTGGTCGGGCGTACCCAGGAATGAGAACACCGGAACCGGATCCGTATCACCTGGCTGCCGCTCCAGACGATCGAAGTCGATCGTGCGGCCGTCGAGCCTCGGCGGGGTGCCGGTCTTCAATCGGCCCTGCGGGAGCGCCAGGGCCTTCAGGCGTACGCCAAGCGATACCGCCGGCGGATCGCCGGCGCGGCCCGCCGAGTACTGCGCGAGGCCGACGTGGATCAACCCGTTGAGGAAGGTCCCGGCGGTGACCACGACCGTTCGCGCGCGGAACCGAAGGCCGAGCTGGGTGACCGCACCGACGACCCGGTCCCCGTCGAGGATCAGGTCGTCGACCGGCTGCTGGAACAGCCAGAGGTTGCGCTGGCGCTCGAGCCGCATGCGGATCGCGCGTCGGTAAAGCACCCGATCCGCCTGCGCGCGGGTCGCGCGTACCGCCGGGCCTTTGCTGGAGTTCAGGATCCTGAATTGGATGCCGGCTTCGTCGGTGGCTTCGGCCATCGCGCCACCGAGCGCATCCACTTCCTTGACCAGATGCCCCTTGCCGATGCCGCCGATCGACGGATTGCAGGACATCTGGCCAAGGGTTTCGAGGTTGTGGGTGAGCAGCAGCGTGCGCGCACCCATGCGGGCGGCGACCAGCGCAGCCTCGGTGCCGGCGTGGCCACCACCAACCACGATGACGTCAAAGGTTTCAGGGAAGTCCATGTCGACCCGGAACGGGGCGGACGAGGGACGCGAATTATAGGCGGTGTTCGGCGTGCCGCCACCCACCCGATGCGAGAGACCTAGACCGGAGGCTCGGCACGAGGGGACGCGCGCCGTCCTGCGCGTGATCCGCGCTGCGGATTCGTGGGTGGCGGCCCTGGCACTCGCGGCAGGGCCGACGGGCTCGGGGCGGGTGACGCCGTGCCCGGGCGTCAAGGGATGAGGGACTGGGCTCACCCGACGAGGGCGCGGGGCCGGCCTGAGATCCACATCCGGGTTGGCATTCGAAGGGGCGCGCAACGCACGCGCCGGTCAGCCGAGAAGCGGCAGTTGCCGAGGCGAAATTGGCGCGAGAGCCAGTGCTGGCGGGGCACGGCGGGGATGAGGCAGACTCACCCGATGGGTGAGAGCAAACGCAAGCGAGCGGCGGCGCTGATTCGGGCCGGCGGGATCGAGGAGACGCCGCAGGTGGTCGACACGCTGGGCGGGCGCATGCACGTGCGCTGGGACGGCGAGGCTGCGGCCACACCGCACGGGCAGTTGGTGTATTTCGCCGAGTTCCTGGCGGCCACGGGGGTGTTCGATCGGTGGGTGCACAGCTGCCCGCTGCAGTACGCGAGCAACAACGCGCCCACCAAGCGCGACGTGCTGGGCACGCTGATGCTGGGGCTGCTGGCGGGGCACCGCCGTTACGCGCACATCACGGCGCTCAGAGGCGATGCGGTGGCCGCGCAAGTGCTGGGCATGAGGCGCATCGTGAGCGAGGACGCGCTGCGCCGGGCGCTCGAGCGCATCGATGAGGCGGCCAGTAGCGCGTGGCTGCGGCCGGCGCTGATGCATTCGGTGCGCGAAGCACTGGATCGACCCTGGGTGCTGGACATCGATGCGAGCATCAAGCCGCTGTACGGGCGCCAGGAGGGTGCCGAGATCGGCTACAACCCGGCCAAGCCGATGCGCCCCAGCCACGTGCTGCACACCTTCTGGGTGGGCAACCTGAGGCTGGTGCTCGATGTGCAGGTGAGCTCGGGCAAGCAGCACACCAGCGGGCACGCGCGCTCGGCGCTGGGACGGTTGCTCGATGAGTTGGGTCCCGAGCGGGGCCCGGCGCTGGCGCGCGGCGATTCGGGCTACGGTAACGAAGGCATGCTCGTGGACCTGGAGGCGCGCGGCGTGCCGTACCTGCTGCGGCTGCGCCAGACGGCCAACGTGCGCCGGCTCATCGCCCGCCAGTTCGGCGCCGAGGGCTGGAGCCGCGCGGACAACCAGGGCTGCCAGATGCGCGAGGCGCGCCTGAGGCTGCACGGCTGGAGCCGCGAGCGGCGCGTGGTGATCGTGCGCAGCCGCATCCGCGGCGGGCTCGCGCGCGAGCGCCGCATCGACGGCGCGCGCCAGCTGCGGCTCGATCTGTACCCGAGCGTGCACGAGGGCAGCGAGCGGCTGTGGGAGTACGCGGTGCTGGTGACCGACGTGGGTTATCCGATCGAGGCGATCGGGCAGCTCTACCGCGACCGCGCCGATGCCGAGAACGGCTTCGACGAGCTGAAGAACCAGTGGGGGCTCGCCGGCTTCACCACGCAGGACATCGCGCGCTGTCAGACGACCGCACGTGCGTGCGCGTTGGTCTACAACTGGTGGAGCTGGTACTGCCGCGCCGCGCACCCGAGCGCGCGCATGGAGGCCATCACGAGCCGCCCGCTGCTGCTGGCGGCCGTGGGCAAGGCCACCAGCCACGCCGGCCAGACCACGCTGCACCTGACGCCGCTGCACGGCAAGACGGCGCTGCTGAAATCGCTGATCGCCAACATCCACGCGGC
>JBIKMO010000150.1:0-10309 GCA_044359175.1 Burkholderiaceae bacterium
CTACCGGTTCGTGACCGGGGGCGCGACCCGGGACATGCAGGACAGCTTCGGCTACGCGCTGCAGGCGCTGCTGCTGGCGGTGACCTTCATCTACATGATCCTCGCCTCGCAGTTCCGCAGCTTCCTTCAGCCGGTGTCGATCATGGCGTCGCTGCCGCTGTCGCTGATCGGCGTGATGCTCGCGCTGCTCGCCTGGCGCTCGACCCTGAACATGTTCTCGGTGATCGGCTTCATCATGCTGATGGGGCTGGTGACCAAGAACGCGATCCTGCTGATCGACTTCGCCAACCAGCAGCGACGGGCGGGGGTCGAGCGCACCCGGGCGCTGCTCGCGGCCGCGGAAATCCGGCTGCGCCCGATCCTGATGACCACGCTGGCGATGGTGTTCGGCATGCTGCCGCTGGCGATCTCCACCGGCGAGGGCGCCGAACAGCGCGCGCCGATGGCGCACGCCGTGATCGGCGGGGTGATCGCCTCGACGCTGCTCACGCTGCTCGTGGTGCCGGTGCTGTACGCGATCCTCGACGAGCTGGTGGCGCGCGTGCGCGGCCGGCCGACGGTCGAGCCGGTAGAATCCGCACCGCCCGCCTGACCGAGCCCCCTCAGCGCCATGGACTTCGAACGCGCCCGCTTCAACATGATCGAACAGCAGATCCGACCCTGGAACGTGCTGGATCAGGACGTCCTCGACGCCCTTGCCGCGGTGCGCCGCGAGGACTTCGTGCCGCCCGCCTACCGGGCGATGGCATTCACGGACATGGAGATCCCGCTGACCGTCGGCGGGCGCGCGACCGGCGAGGTGATGCTCGCCCCCAAGATCGAGGCGCGCCTGCTGCAGGAACTCGCGCTGCGCAGGCACGAGTCGGTCCTGGAGATCGGATCGGGGTCCGGATACATGGCGGCGCTGATCGCGCGCCGTGCACGGCACGTCGACACGCTGGAGATCGATGCGGACCTCGCGCGCTTCGCGGCCGAGAACCTCGCGCGCGCCGGCGTCACCGGCGCCGTGGTCCGCCAGGCCGACGGCTCGGACCCCTCGGGCAACCTGCCGTCCTACGACGCGATCATGCTGTCCGGGTCGGTGCCCGCGGTGCCGGACTTCCTGCTCGCGCGGCTCAACGCGGGCGGGCGGCTCGCGGCGATCGTCGGCGAGCCGCCGGTGATGCAGGCCCGGGTCATCCACCGCACGCAGGGCGGCTTCACCACGACCGTCCTCTTCGAGACCGCGACCCGTGCGCTGCGCGGCTTCCCGCCCAAGGGCGGCTTTCGGTTCTGAGCGGCGCGATGCGGCAGATCAGCGCGCCCGAACTCGCCGAGTGGCTCGCCGACCCGCAGCGGCCGGCCCCGCTGCTGCTCGACGTTCGCGAACCCTGGGAGACCGCGCTGTGCGCGCTGCCCGGCGCGGTGGCGATCCCGATGGCACAGATCCCGGCGCGCGCCGACGAGCTGGACCCCGCACGGCCGGTGGTGTGCATCTGCCATCACGGACTGCGCAGCGCGCAGGTGGCGGTCTACCTGGCGCGCCGCGGCTTCGATGCCACGATCAACCTGGCGGGCGGGATCGACGCGTGGGCGCGCCAGGTCGACCCATCCTGCCCGACCTACTGACCCGACGCCGTTGCGCACCGGAGCTCCGCCATGACCCGCCGACTGCTCGCCGCCGCCCTGCTCGCCGCCTTCGGCACCGGGGGATCGCCGGTGCTCGCGATGGACCTGCTGCAGGCCGTGCAGGCGGCCGCCGAGATCGATCCGGTCCTCGCCAGCAGCCGCGCCGCTCTGGCGGCCACCCGCGAACGGGTACCGCAGGCGCGCGCGGCACTCGGTCCGACCGCGAACGCGAGCGCCGGCGCGAACCTGAACTGGAGCGACACGAACCGCTCGCGGTCACGCGACTGGAACGCGCAATCGCTCGGCGTGCTCGCCTCCTACCCGCTGTACCGACCGGCCAACCGCGAGGCGCTCGTCCAGAGCGAGCTGTCGGCGCAGGTCGCCGAGATCCAGCTCACGCAGGCGCGACAGGACCTGATCCTGCGCGTGTCGGCCGCCTACTTCGACGTCCTCGCGGCGCAGGACAGCCTGTCGGTGGTGCGGGCCCAGAAACAGGCGATCGAAGAACAGTTCGCCTCGGCCCGCCGCAACTTCGAGGTCGGTACCGCGACCGTCACCGACCAGCAGGAGGCGCAGGCCCGCCTCGACCTCACGCGGGCGCAGGAGGTGGCGATCGAGAACGACCTGGCGGTGCGGCGCGCGCTCCTCGCGCAGCTGGTCGGACGGCCGGTGGACACCATCCACACGCTGCGCGGCGACGTCGAGGTGCGCACCCCGGAATCGCAGCTGGAGGGCGACTGGGCGCAAATCGCCCGAGCGCAGAACAACGCGGTGCGTCAGGCCGAGCTCGCGGTGGGGATCGCCCGCCGCGAGATCGAGCGCCAGCGCTTCGGCCATCAGCCGACGCTGGACGCGGTCGCGCAGGGCAACTACGGCCGCAGCACCGGCGCATCGACCGCGGCGTCGGCGGTCGGCCTGCAGACCTACAGCGGACTGCTCGGGCTGCAGTTCTCGATGCCGCTGTACACCGGGGGCGCGGTCGACGCGCGCGTGCGCGAGGCGATCGCCCTCCAGGACCGCTCGCAGTTCGACCTGGAGAACGCGCGCCGCGTCGCCGAGCAGGGTGCGCGCCAGACCTTCCTCGGCGTGCGCAGCGGCCTGGAGCAGGTGCGGGCGCTGTCCGCCGCCGAACGCTCGAGCCAGCTCGCCCTCGAGTCGAACCAGCTCGGCTACCAGGTGGGCGTGCGGATCAACATCGACGTGCTGAACGCGGCCCAGCAGCTGTTCTCCACGCAGCGCGACCTGGCTCGGGCGCGCTACGACGTCCTGCTCAATGGTCTGCGGCTCAAGAACACCGCGGGCGACCTCACCGAGACCGACGTGATGCGCGTGAACGCGCTGCTCGAACCGCCGCGGCCACCGGCTCCGAAGCCCGCGGCGCCGGCGCCCGCGGTGCCGGCGCCCGCGGTGCCGACGGCGCCGCCGGCCACCGCGGCGCCGCCCGCGGCCGCGCCCCGGGCGGTTCAGCCCAGCGGTACGCCCGCACTGCGGGGCGCTCGCTCGACGCAGCCGCTCGCACCGCGCTGATCGGCCCGCGCGGGTCCTGCCGCGCGGCTCAGAGCCTCGCGCGCAGCTCGGCGAGGCCGGTCATCGTGCGCTCGGTCGCGCCGCGGTGCTCGGCGGCGAATGCCAGACCGGCCCGCCCCATCCGCTCGGCGAGGTCCGGAGCTGCGAGCAGCGCGAGCGCCGCCTCCACCGCCGCGGCGGCGTCGGCCACCCGACGCGCCGCGCCCGCCTCGACCGCACGCGCGGCCGCCTCCTCGAAGTTGAAGGTACTCGGGCCGACGATCATCGGGCATCCGGCCGCACAGCCCTCGATCAGGTTCTGCGAGCCGAACGGCAACAGCGAGCCGCCGATCACCGCGCAGCTCGCGAGCGCGTACCACGCGTCCAGCTCACCCATCGAATCACCCAGCAGAAGATCGGCGTCGCGGCCGTCGAATGCAGCGTCCTCGAGAGCGGCCCGGCGTGCGACGCGCCAGCCCGCGGCGAGCGCCTCGCGCGCCACCGTCTCGAAGCGCTGAGGGTGCCGCGGGACGATCGCGAGCAGTGCACCGCCGGTGCGCGCGCCGCGAGCGCGCCAGGCGTCGCGCAGCAGCGCCTCCTCGCCGTCGCGGGTGCTCGCGCACAGCACGACCGGCCGGCCCAGGCGTGCCCGCCAGCCCCGGCCGAGCGCGAGCATCGGCGCACGCGGGGCGGTGTCGAACTTGAGGTTGCCGGTCACCGCGTCGGCCGGCCGCCCGAGCCGTGCGATGCGGGCGGCGTCCGCGTCGGACTGCGCGAGCACGCACGCCAGCCCGCGCGCCGCGGGCAGCACCAGCCGCCGCTGCCGCAGGCCACGGGCGAGCGAGCGCTCCGACAGCCGGGCATTGACCAGCGCCACCGGCACCCGTTCCCGCCTCGCCTGCGCGAGCAGCGCCGGCCACAGTTCGGTCTCGATCAGCACGCCGAACGCGGGTCGCCAGGCGCGCAGGAACCGACGCTGCGCCCACGGGTGGTCATAGGGCAGGTAGGCCTGGACGAACCGCTCACCGAGCATCGGGCCGTACAGCTCGTGCGCGGTCCGCCGGCCGGTCGGCGTCATGCAGGTGACCAGCAGCCGGGCCTCCGGGTGCGCGTCGGCCAGTGCTCGAACCAGCGGCTGAGCCGCCCGCGTCTCGCCGACCGACACCGCGTGCAGCCAGATCAGCGGCCCGCGATCGGTGCGGCGCGGATGCAGACCCGCGCGCTCACCCCAGTGCCGACGGTAGTCGGGCTGGCGGATCGAGCGCCACAGCAGGTAGACGACGACCAGCGGCGAGACCAGCAGCCAGCCCAGGCTGTAGAGGACGTGCACGCGTCGATGATACCGGCGCGCAGGCGCTCGCCCCGCGGCGAGTCGGCGCGCCCGTCGCTTCGGACTAGAACGGCATCTTCGCGTCCGGAGCGACCGCGAGGATCGCGGCCTTGAACGCCTGCTGGATGCGCGCGAGCGCGACCGCGTCGTCGGCCTCGAAGCGGGTGACCACCACCGGCGTGGTGTTCGATGCCCGCGCCAGACCGAACCCGTCCGGGTATTCGACCCGCACGCCGTCGATCGTGATCACCTCGCTCGCGCCCGGGAACCGCGCGTTGCGCTGCAGCGCATCGATCAGCCGGAAATTCTCGCCCTCGGCGGTGCGGATCTGCAGCTCGGGGGTGGCGTTCGAGTTCGGCAGCGCCTCGAGCACCGCGCTCGGGTCGGCGCTGCGCGACAGGATCTCGAGCAGGCGCGCGCCGGTGTACAGGCCGTCGTCGAAGCCGTACCAGCGGTCGTTGAAGAACACGTGCCCGCTCATCTCGCCGGCGAGCGGCGCCTTCGTCTCCTTGAGCTTCGCCTTGATCAGCGAGTGCCCGGTGCGCCACATCAGCGGCTGCCCGCCGTGGCGGCGGATCCAGTCGGCGAGCAGCCGCGTGCACTTGACGTCGTAGATGATCTGGCCGCCCGGACGGGCGGCGAGCACGTCGCGCGCGTAGAGCATCAGCTGCCGGTCCGGCCAGACGATGTGCCCGGACTTCGTCACCACGCCCAGCCGGTCGCCGTCGCCGTCGAACGCCAGGCCGATCTCGCAGTCGGTCTGTCGCAGGCAGCGGATCAGGTCCTCCAGGTTCTCGGGATGCGCCGGGTCCGGATGGTGGTTGGGGAAGCGCCCGTCGACCTCGCAGAACAGTTCGGTGACCTCGCAGCCGAGCGCCCGGAACAGCCGCGGCGCGAACGCGCCGGCCACGCCGTTGCCGCAGTCGACCGCGACCTTCATCGGTCGGGCGAGCTTCACGTCGCCGACGATGCGGTCGTGGTAGTCGCCGCAGACGTCGCGGCGGACCACCCGCTGCGGCGCGTCGGCGATCAGCGTCGTGGCGAAGCCCGGGTCGACGATCGACCGGTACAGGTCCTGGATCTCCTCGCCGTACAGCGTCGCGCCGCCCAGCATCATCTTCAGGCCGTTGTACTCGGGCGGGTTGTGGCTGCCGGTGACCGCCACGCCCGAGCCGCAGCCGGTCAGCACGGTCGCGTAGTAGACGATCGGCGTGGGCACCATGCCGATGTCGATCGCCTCGACGCCGGCTGCGTTGATCCCCCCGACCAGCGCCTCGACCAGCCGCGGACCCGACAGCCGCCCGTCGCGTCCGACCACGATCGCGCCGATGCCGCGGTCGCGCGCGCGCGTCCCGAGCGCGGCGCCGACGCCGCGCACCGCCGCCTCGGTCAGGGTGGCGGCGTCGCCGTCGACGATGCCGCGGATGTCGTAGGCCTTGAAGATCGAGGGCGAGAGCGGAGGCGCGGTCATGTCGTTCTCGGACGGGTGGCGGGTCGGGACGGGCAGCGCGATGGTATCGGAAACGCGCGGCGGCCGGCCGCCGCGGACGGCTACAATCCTGCCCGATGGCTCCCCCGAGTTCCGCCGGCGGCCGCCCGCGCGGGCGGGCCGCGGCCGCGCGCCCCCACCCTCGTCGATGCTGAACCCCCACGCCCGCCAGGCGGCCTCTCCGGCCGCGCTGCTGCGCAGTCTCGTGCGACACGCCGCGCTGATCCGGCAGATGGCCGGCCGCGAGGCGATCGGCCGCTACCAGGGCTCGGTGCTGGGGCTGGCCTGGTCGTTCTTCCACCCGCTGCTGATGCTGATGGTCTACACGCTGGTCTTCAGCGTGATCTTCAAGGCGCGCTGGGGCGTGGACGCGAACGAGACGCGCACCGACTTCGCGCTGATCCTGTTCGTCGGGATGATCGTGCACGGGCTGTTCGCCGAGGTGCTCAACCGGGCCCCCGGCCTGGTGGTCGCGAACGCGAACTACGTGCGACGGGTGGTGTTCCCCCTGGAGATCCTCGTGCCGGTCAGCGTGCTGAGCGCGCTGGTGCACACCGGCATCAGCGTCGTCGTGCTGCTGGTCGCGCTGCTGGCGCTCAAGGGCACGCTGCACCCGACCGCGCTGCTGCTGCCGCTGGTCCTGCTGCCGCTGCTGGTGCTCACGCTCGGGCTGGGCTGGGCGCTCGCGTCGCTGGGCGTGTTCATCCGCGACGTCGGTCACGCGGTGGTGATCCTCACCACGGTGATGCTCTTCCTGTCGCCGATGTTCTACCCGGTGGATGCGGTGCCCGAGACGTTCCGCCCGTGGATCCGGGCGAATCCGCTCACGCTGATCATGGAGCAGAGCCGCGAGGTGCTGATCTGGGGGCGGCTGCCCGACTTCGGCGCGCTCGCCGCGTACCTGGCGGCGGCGCTCGCGATCGCCGTCGGCGGCTTCTGGTGGTTCCAGCGCACCCGCACGGGGTTCCCGGATGTCCTCTGAGGCCGACGCGCTCGCGATCCGGGCCGCCGGGCTCGGCAAGTGCTACGCGATCTACGAGTCCCCTCGCGAGCGGCTGAAGCAGTTCGTGCTGCCGCGGCTCGGTCGCGCGCTCGGGCGCGCGCCGCGCCGCTACTACCAGGAGTTCTGGGCGCTGCACGACGTGTCCTTCGAGGTTCGCCGCGGCGAGACCTTCGGCATCGTCGGACGCAACGGCTCGGGCAAGTCGACGCTGCTGCAACTGCTGTGCGGCACGCTGCTGCCCTCGACCGGCTCGGTGACCGTGCAGGGCCGGGTGGCCGCGCTGCTCGAGCTCGGCGCCGGCTTCAACCCGGAGTTCTCCGGCCGCGAGAACGTGTACATGAACGGCCAGGTGCTCGGCCTGACGCGCGAACAGGTCGACGAGCGCTTCGACCGGATCGCCGCCTTCGCCGACATCGGCGCGTTCATCGACCACCCGGTGAAGACCTACTCGAGCGGCATGTACGTGCGGCTCGCGTTCGCCGTGGTCGCCCACGTCGACGCCGACATCCTCGTGGTCGACGAGGCGCTGTCGGTCGGCGACGCGTACTTCGTGCAGAAGTGCATGCGGTTCCTGCGCGGCTTCATGGAACGCGGCACGCTGCTGTTCGTGAGCCACGACACCTCGGCGGTGGTGAACCTGTGCAGCCGGGCGATGCTGCTGCAGAAGGGCCGGCTCGAGATGATCGGCTCGCCGCGCGACGTCACCCGCCACTATCTCGCGGCGCTCTACAGCGAGAGCCAGGATGTCTCCGGGGCGGCGACCGCGTCGCCGGCGCCCGCCCCCCCGCCGGTCGCCGCCGACACCTGGCGGGACGCGCGCCAGGACCTGATCGACTCGAGCCGGCTGCGCAACGACATCGAGGTCTTCCGCTTCTCGCCCGACGCCGCGGGCTTCGGCACGGGCCTCGCGACGATCGAGTCGGTAGTGCTGCGCGACGCCGAGGGCCGGCCGCTGTCGTGGGTGGTCGGCGGCAGCGAGGTGCGGCTGACGGTGAGGTGCCGGGCGGGCGCACCCCTCGCCCGCCCGATCGTCGGCTTCGAGGTCAAGGACCGGCTCGGGCAGACGATCTTCGCCGACAACACCGCGCTCGCCTACCGCGACCGCGACGTGTCGGTGCCCGCGGGCGGGCTGCTCACCGCCACCTTCGACTTCCGGCTGCCGGTGCTGCCCTCGGGCGACTACAGCTTCGGCGTCGCGGTGGCCGATGGCCTGCAGGAGGACCACGTGCAGCACCACTGGATGCACGACGCGCTGATCGTGCGCGTGCACGCGAGCTCGGTGTGCTTCGGGCTGGTCGGCGTGCCGATGCGGGCGATCACGCTGGAGGCCGGCTCGTGAGCGTGCGCGCGTGCCCGGTGTGCGGCGGCGGCGCGTTCCGCCAGGTCGACGTGCTGTGGCCCGAGCTGGTGTCGGCCTGGCAGCTCGCGCCCGCCGAGGCGGCCTTCGTCAACCGCCAGCAGGGCTGGATCTGCGAGGGCTGCGGCGCCAACCTGCGGTCGATGGCGCTCGCGCACGCGATCCTCGCGGCCTGGGACGCCGGGGGCCCGTTCGACGCGGCGTGCGCGCGCGCGCCGCTGGCCGGGCTGCGGGTGCTCGAGGTCAATCCCGCCGGCACGCTCACGCCGCAGCTCGCGAGGATCCCCGGGCACCGGCTGGTCGCGTACCCGCAGGTCGACCTGGCCGCGCTGCCGATGCCCGACGGGGCCTTCGACCTCGTCGTGCATTCCGACACGCTCGAGCACATCGAGCGCGCCGAGACCGCGCTCGCCGAGTGCCGCCGCGTGCTCGCGCCCGGCGGGCGCTGCGTCTTCACCGTGCCGGTGATCCCGGCCCGGATGAGCCGCTCGCGCGCCGGCCTGCCGCCCAGCCGCCACGGCGGCCCGGGCGACGCGCGCGACGACTACACCGTCCACCACGAGTTCGGCGCCGACGTCTGGACGAGCGTGCTGCGCGCGGGCTTCCGCACCTGCGCATTCCACACGATCGAGTTCCCGGCCGGCCTGGCGATCGAGGCGAGACCATGACCCACCCACACGCGCCCGAGACGCCCGCGATGGCGTTCACCGGGGAGCGCTACGTGCCCGACGTCGGCGGCGACATCGAGCTCGAGCACATGCACCGCTACCACCTGTGCGCCGATCTGGTCGACGGCCGGCGGGTGCTCGACATCGCCTGCGGCGAGGGCTACGGCACGGCGATCCTGGCGATGCGCGCCCGCGAGGCGATCGGCGTCGACATCGACCCGCAGGCGGTCGCGCACGCGCAGGCCCGCTACGGCGGCCCGCGAGCGCGGTTCCTGGAGGGCCGCTGCGACGCGATCCCGCTGCCGGATGCGAGCGTCGATGTCGTGGTCAGCTTCGAGACGCTCGAGCACCACGGCGAGCACGACGCGATGATGCGCGAGGTGCGCCGCGTACTCGTGCCTGGCGGCGTGCTGGTGGTGTCCACCCCCGACAAGCGCGAGTACACGGACCTGCCCGGCCAGCGCAACGAGTACCACGTGCGCGAGCTGTACGCGGCCGAGTTCTCGGAGCTGATCGCCCGCCACTTCGCGAACCACACGATCCACGGCCAACGGGTGCTGTACGGTTCGGTGATCGCGCCGACCGCGGGCGGCGCGCCGGCCTTCGTCGGTCTGCGCGGCGGCGACGGCCCCTTCCCGTCGCGCTCCCCGGGCCTGGTCAACCCGATGTACCTGATCGCGGTGGCCTCCGACGGGCCGCTGCCGGCGCTGGCGGCGAGCCACTACTCACAGCGCATCCCGCCGTATTGGCGCGAGGTCGAGACCGCGCAGGCCGAGGCCGCGGCCCAGCGCGAGCGCGCGGCAGGGCTCGAGGGCGCGCTGCGCGACGCGCGGGCCGAGCTCGCCGCCGCCGCTGCGCGAATCGGGGCCGTGCGCGCCGCGGCGGCCGCGGCGGCCGAGGCCGACGCCGCCCGCGCCGGGGCGCTGCGCCACGAACTCGCCGCCGCGCACGGAGCGGCGCTGGACTGGCGCGAACGCCACGACGCCGTCGAGCGGCTGGTCCGTACGACGCAGCAGGAACGCGACGCGCTCGCCGCGGACCGGGTCGCCGAGCGCGCAGCGCTGTCCGCCGAGCGCCTGCGCGCCGGCGAGCTCGCCCGCGTGGTGGCGGCGCGCGAGGAGGCACTGCGGCTCACGCACGCATCCTTCTCGTGGCGGGTGACCTCGCCGGTGCGGGTCGCCTCCAATCTCGCACGGGCGGTCGCGCGCGACGCCCGTCGAACGCTGGTCGCTGCCGCGGCGGCGGCCTGGCGGCGATTGCCGATGGATGCACGCCAGCGCCAGCAGGTGCGCACCGCGGTGTTCTCGGTCGCCGCTCCAGTGTTCCGGCACACGCCGTCGTACCGTAA
>JBIKMO010000434.1:0-2869 GCA_044359175.1 Burkholderiaceae bacterium
ATCCGGTCATCCGCTGCGCGCAACCCCTTCCCGCGGACCGCCCGTGAACCCACCGACGCACGATCGCTTGCGGCACGCGAGATCGACCGCATCCCGCGACTGCCCGACATGAAGGTGCGGTTCGAGCCGGGCGGCCGTACGCCGCGCAGCAGCACGCCCGGGGCATTCCGGCCGCTGGATCCGCGCCGAGGCCGGCAAGCGGGGCCGTATCATCCACGACGACGACTGCACGCCCGAATGAGGGCGCGACCGAGGCTCCCATGGACCGACCCGATCTCGCGCACAGCGTTCCCTCGATGCCGATCCTCCAGGCCTGGCGCGCCGTCGGCGTGCGCTGGGTGGTGACCGTGCCGGATTTCGTGCAGCTGTCGCTGCACGCGGCGCTCGCGCGGCCCGACTCGGGACTGCGCACGGTCACCACCGCGAACGAGAACCAGGCGATCGAGACCGCCGCGGGCCTGCACGCGGGCGGCGAACGCGCGGTGGTGATGATGCAGAACCAGGGCCTGTACAACTGCCTGAACGCGATCCGCGCGCTCGGGCTGGACGCGCAGGTGCCGCTGTATCTGTCGATCGGTCAGTTCGGTCGCGAGTTCGCCAACCTCGGCGCCGATCCGCGCCGCTCCCGGCGCCGGATGGTAAGCCTGCTCGAACCCGTGATGGATGCGATCGGCATGCCGTACTTCCGGATCGAGTCGTCCGCGGACCTGCCGAACGTCGCACGCGCGGCCGACGCCGCGTTCTCCCGCAACGGCCCGTCGGCGATGCTGATCGGCCACTACACCGCCTGGGAGTGATCCGATGGCCCTCACGCACCTGCAGGTCTGCCAGGCGATCACGGCCGCACGTGGCGACGCGATCGTCGTGTGCACGATGACCGCGATGAACGTGCTCGACGGGCTCGGCGCGGCGTCGCCGCTCACGCTGTCCTCGGTGCCGCTGATGGGCGGGGCGCTGTCGCTCGGCCTGGGGCTCGCGCTCGCCCGCCCCGAACGCACGGTGATCGTGCTCGACGGCGACTCCAGCCTGCTGATGGAGCTCGGCGGGCTCGCGAACGTGGCCGGACAGCAGCCGCGCAGCCTGCACCACTTCGTGTTCGCGAACCGCGTGCAGTTCAACGGCAACCATGCGCTGCCGCTCGCCGACGGCGGGCGCACCGACTTCGCCGGGCTCGCGCGCGCGGCGGGCTACGCGTCGGCGCAGACCTGGAGCCGGGCCGACGAGGTCGCGCCGGAGCGGCTCGCCGAACACCTGCGCCGGCCCGGACCGAGCTTCGTGCAACTCGACGTCGAACCCTCGCCGTCACGGATCGGGCCGGCGCAGCCCGCCCCCGAGACCACCGATGCGCGATTCACGCGGATGGGCGACGAGATCCGCGCACTGCGCCGCGCACTCGGGGCGACCGCGTGAAGCGCACGACCGGCGACGCCGAACGCTTCGACCACGTGGTGGTCGGCAGCGGATCGGCGGGCGCGGCGGTCGCGGCGCGGCTCTCCGAGGACCCGGCGCGGCGCGTGCTGCTGCTCGAGGCGGGCGAGGACGACGGCTGGATCTGGCTGCGCATCCCGTCGGGGATCGTCTACGTGGTCCGCGGCGAACGCGCGGTCTGGCGCTTCCACACCGAACCCGACGCGGTGATGAAGGGCCGGCGCATCTTCTGGCCGCGCGGTCGCGTGCTCGGCGGCTCCTCCGGCATCAACGGCATGATCTGGGTGCACGGCGATCCGCAGGAGTACGACCGCTGGCGCGACCAGTTCGGTGCGGCCGGCTGGGGGTGGGACGCGCTCGCGCCGCTGTTCCGCGGCATCGAGTCGTACCCGCGCGGCGACCCGCGCGCACGCGGCCGCGACGGCCCGGTCAAGGTCACCGAGTACGGACCGCGCGAACCGCTGATGGACGCGTTCATCGAGGCGTGCGTCCAGGCGGGCATCCCTCGCACCGACGACTACAACGACGGCTGCTACCAGGGCGTCGGGATGCTGCAGTTCAACACCGATCGGGGCCTGCGCTGCAGCACGCGCGAAGCGTACCTGCGACCGGCGCGCGGGCGGCCGAACCTGGTCGTACGCACCGGCGCGCTCGCGCACCGCGTGCTGTTCGAAGGCCGGCGGGCGGTCGGCGTCGAGTACCGGCACCGCGGCGCGCAGCGCATCGCGCACTGCGCCGGCGACGTGGTGCTGAGCGCCGGCGCGATCCAGTCGCCGCAGCTGCTCGAGCTCTCGGGCATCGGCGACCCGACGGTGCTCGGGGCGCTGGGCATCCCGGTGCGGCACGCGCTGCCCGCGGTCGGCACCAACCTGCGCGATCACCCGCACACGCGGCTGAGCTACGAGGCGAGGAACGTCAGGTCGCTGAACACGCTGTACCCGAGCCTGCTCGGCAAGGCCCGGATGGCGGCGCGCTTCGCGTGGTCGCGCGACGGGCTGATGAGCTGCTGCGCGCAGATCGCCCACGCGCTGGTGCGTACCGACCCGGCGGACCCGCAGCCCGACGTCAAGATCCAGCTGCACTGGCTGTCCAGCCCGGACGCCCGCGACCCGCGACGCTACGTGCTCGACCCCCACCCGGGCGTGTCGGTCGGTACGTTCATGCTGCGGCCCCGCTCGAGCGGCACCGTGCACCTGCGTTCGCCCGATCCGGCCGAGGCCCCACGGATCGTCTCGAACTACTTCACCGACCCCTCGGATCGGCGCGCGGCGCTCGCCGCGATCCGCCTCGCGCGCGCGGTCGTCGCGCAGCCGGCGCTCGCCGGCTTCATCGTGGGCGAGACGCGACCGGGCCCGCAGGCCGACACCGACGAGGCGCTGTTCGATTTCGCGACCTCGACCGCACAGACCTCGTACCATCCGATCGGCACCTGCCGGATGGG
>JBIKMO010000435.1:0-2862 GCA_044359175.1 Burkholderiaceae bacterium
AGCGCAAGCTCCAGGAGTGGATCGACCTGCTGCAGTCGATGCGCCCGCAACAGACCGCCCGCGCGTTGGGCGCGCCGATCGCCGAGCGCCTGCCGTAGCGCCGCCCGCGGCGCGAACGCGCGGCCCGTCGGTGCGCCGGGCTAGCGCAGGAGCGCAACCGCGGCGAGCGCGAGCGCCGCGCCGGCGAGCGCCGCGAGCGTCCAGTGCGCGCGGCGAGCGCGGCGCTGCTCGTGCAGCAGCTGCCGCAGCAGCCGCTCGAGCGGGGCCTCGTCCGGCCGCTCGGCAGCCCGCTGCAGCGCGCGGTACGCCAGCCGCGGCAGCGCGGGGACCAGGTGCGCCCACTGGCCGGACTCCTGCTGCAGGCGGTCGCGCAGGCCCTGCGGGCCGACCTGCTCGTCCATCCAGCGCTCGAGGATCGGCTGGGCGGTCACCCACAGGTCCAGGTCGGGATCGAGCTGCCGGCCCAGCCCCTCGATGTTGAGCAGCGTCTTCTGCAGCAGCACCAGCTGCGGCTGGATCTCGACCTGGAACCGGCGCGACGCCTGGAACAGCCGCAGCAGCACCAGCCCGAGCGAGATCTCCTTGAGCGGTCGGTCGAAGAAGGGCTCGCAGACCGCGCGCACCGCACCCTCGAGCTCCTCGATGCGCGTGCCGCGAGGCACCCAGCCGCTCTCCACGTGCAGCTCGGCGACCCGCCGGTAGTCGCGCCGGAAGAACGCCAGGAAATTCTGCGCGAGGTAGTTCTTGTCGAAGTCCGACAGCGTGCCGACGATGCCGAAGTCCAGCGCGATGTAGCGGTTGAAGTCCTCGCCCGAGTTGCCGACCAGGATGTTGCCCGGGTGCATGTCGGCGTGGAAGAAGCCGTGCTTGAACACCTGGGTGAAGAAGATCTCGACGCCGTCGCGCGACAGCTTCTTCAGGTCGATGCCGGCGTCGACCAGCCGGTCGATGCGGCCGATCGGGATCCCGTGCACGCGCTGCATCACGATCACGTTCTGGGCACAGTGGTCCCAGTGCATCTCGGGGATGCGCAGCAGCTTCGAGTCGGCGAAGTTGCGCCGCAGCTGGTTGGCGTTCGCCGCCTCGCGGACCAGGTCGAGCTCGTCGTGCAGGTAGTGGTCGAACTCCTCGATGACCTCCAGCGGGCGCAGCCGGCGCGCGTCCGCCGACACCCGCACCGCGAGGCCGCCTGCGGTGCGCAGCAGCGCGAGGTCCTTGTCGATCACCGCGGCCATGCCCGGGCGCAGCACCTTCACCGCGACCTCGGCGCCGTCGTGAAGGCGCGCGAAGTGCACCTGGGCGATCGATGCCGAGGCCACCGGCGTCGGGTCGAACTCGGCGAACACGTCGCCGATCGGGCGGCCCAGTCCGCGTTCGATCTCGGCGATCGCGAGTGCGGAGGGGAACGGCGGCACGTCGTCCTGCAGCCGCGCGAGCTCGTCGGCGACGTCCGCCGGCAGCAGGTCGCGACGCGTGGACAGCACCTGCCCGAACTTCACGAAGATCGGACCAAGCGCCTCGAGCGCCTGGCGCAGCCGCACCCCGCGCGGTGCGCCGAGCCGGCGCCCGAATCGCAGCGCACGCACCAGACCGAGCATCCAGCGCGATCCGAGCGTGGCCTGCGCGCCGCTGGCCGCGATCTCGTCCAGCCCGAAGCGCCAGGCGACGTACAGGATGCGGGTGAGGCGGGTGATTCGCACGGTGCCCGGGGGTGGCCCCGCACACGCCGGTGCACGGACGGACCGACCGATTGTACCGGCGGCGGCGCGCCCGCCGTCCCGGCGACCGCCGCGACCGCCGGTCGGCGCCGCGCCCGCCGAAGCGCGGGCTACGGCCAGACTCCAGCCGTTCCCGAACCACCGAGCCGAACGATGCCGCGACCCGGTCCGCCTCCCCGCCCGCTGAGTCCGGCCGCGATCGCCGGCCTGGCGATCGCCGCGTTCGCGGCCGCGCCCGCGGCCGCCCAGTCGGTGTACGCGGGCCTGGGCAGCTCCGGTCTGGCCTTCGGCTACGCGCACGCGTACGGCGACTCGCTCGGCTCGCGCGCCGAGGTGTCGACCGTGCCGCGCAGCCAGCGGACCTTCGTCGAGGACGGGATCAGCTACAGCGGCCGGATCGAGGGCACGCGCGCGGCCGCGCTGCTCGACTGGCGACCCTTCGCCGGCACGTTCCGTCTGAGCGGCGGCGTGTCCTTCGGCAGCTTGCGCGGCGGCTTCGACGGCGCGCCGGCGACCACCGGCACGATCACGATCGGCGGCAGCACGGTCACCTACGGACCGCTGGACGCCTACGCCGTCCGCGTCGAGCTGCCCCCGGTGGCCCCGTACGTCGGCCTGGGCTGGGGGCACGCGCCGGTCCGCGGCTGGGGGTTCCACGCCGATCTGGGCGTCCTGGTGGGCGAGCCCGAGGTCACGGGCTCGCTGTCGCCCAGCCTGCGCGCGAAGATCGCCGCGACCGGGGCCGATCCGGACGCCGAACTCGAGCGCGAGCTGCGCACGGTGCGCGAGTCCGCGGCGTCGTTCAAGGCGTATCCGGTGTTGTCGCTGGGCGTGTCGTACCGCTGGTAGGCGGCGGGCGCCGGCGCAGCGAGATCGAGCGCGCATCCACGGTGCCGCCGGGGGCGGGTCCGTCCTCGAACGCGAGGTCGACGTCGAACGCGATGTCACCCCCGGCGTCCGGCACCCCGGTGGGCGCGAGCCCCGCGAAGTCGAACAGTCCGCGGTCCATCAGGTGCGACGGCGTGACGCGAGACAGCGCGGCGAACACGTGGTCGACGCGGCCGGGAAAGCGCTTCTCCCACTCGCGCAGCATCTCCTTGGCCTCGCGACGCTTCAGGTTCTCCTGCGAGCCGCACAGGTTGCA
>JBIKMO010000014.1:0-31151 GCA_044359175.1 Burkholderiaceae bacterium
TTTCTCGACCTCAGCGGGTTCACCCGCGTGCTCAAGGACGCGGTCACCGCCGCCGGCATGCACCCGCTGGCGGCGATGGCGGTGATCGTCGCGATCTACCTGGTGCTCGGCTGCGTGCTCGAGAGCCTGTCGATGGTGCTGCTCACGGTGCCGGTGTTCTTCCCGATCGTGGTCGCGCTCGGCTACGACCCGGTATGGTTCGGGATCATCGTGGTGGTCGCCACCGAGATCAGCCTGATCACGCCGCCGGTGGGATTCAACGTGTTCATGCTGCACTCGATGCTGCCGGAGATCCCGGTCGGCGCGATGTTCCGCGGGCTGGTGCCGTTCATCGTCGCCGACCTGCTGCGGCTCGCGCTGCTGATCGGGGTGCCGTCGCTCGCGCTGTGGCTGCCGGGACTGATGGGCGACTGAGCCCGCGGGCGCGCCGAGCGCGCCTCGGTCAGGGCGTCGGCGAGCCGAGCAGTCCGATCACGTCGTCGGTGCGCCGCACGTCGCCGAAGGTCTGGTGGATCGACACCAGCGTGGCCAGGTGCTCGGCATCGCTGCGGGTCGCGTTCGCGTCCTCGACCAGCACCACCCGGAAGCCACGCATCATCGCGTCGCGCGCCGAGGACTCGCAGCACACGTTGGTGAGCGTACCGACGATCAGCACGGTGTCGATCCCCGCCGCGGCCAGCCGTTCGGCGAGGTCGCACGCCCCGGGCAGGAACGCGCTGAAGCGGGTCTTGGCCACCTGCATGTCGCCGTCGCGCGGCGCAAGCCCCGGCCACAGCGCGTGACCGTGCGAACCGGGCGTGAGCGCCTCGACGTAGGCGCGGGCGAGCTGCGGGCTGAAGATGCCGCCGAAGAACACCGGCCAGCCGCCGCCCGGCTCGTCCGGATACGCGTGGGTGCGCACCCAGGCGACGCGGCCGCCGGCGTCGCGCACCGCGGCCGCGAGGCGGTTGACGTTCGGCACGATCGCGCGCGCGGTCGGCACCTCGGCGACCGCGCCCTCGGCGACGAAGGCGTTCTGCAGATCGATCACGACCAGCGCGCAGCGGCGCGCATCCAGCCGTTCGAATGCGTACGGACGGCCGCGGCGCCGGGTCATGCGCTCGAGGATCTCGGAGGGCAGGGAGGTCGCGTGCACGGCTCGATGCGGCCGCGCGTGCGGCCTCGGGCGGGGGTCGTCCGGCAGTATAGTGCCCGCGGGCGGCGACGGCGGAGGGCGTTCGGCATGCATCTGCGCATCGGATTCGACGATCCGTTCCCGCCGTTCGCGTGGCAGGACGACGGGCGGCCCGCGGGACCGTTGCTCGAGCGGGTCGCGGGCTTGGTGGCGGCCGGCGGGGGCACCGCGGAGTTCGTCGCGCTGCCGATCGAGCGCTCGACCGAGGCGCTGCAGGCCGGCCGCGTCGACCTGCTCGCGTTCAAGGCGGTGATCCCCGAGCGGCGCGCGACGTTCGTGTTCTCGCGTCCGATCCAGTCGACCGGCGCGGCGCTCTTCGCGCCGGCCGGATCGCCGCTGCCGGGTGGCGGCGAGGTCGAACGCTGTGCCGGGCTGCGGCTCGCCACCCCGGGAGGCGGGCCGCTGGTCGGCGCGATCGGGCGCGCGTGTCCGCAGGCGGTGGTCGTGTCCACCGACGACTACGCGGGCGCGCTGCGCGCGGTGCTGGCCGGCGACGCGAGCGCGGCCGCGCTGAACGTGCACGTGGGCGAGCACCTGGCCCGACAAGGCTTCCCGGGCCGGTTTGCCGCGCCGGGTCCGGTGTTCGCGCGGCTCGAACTCGCGATCGCGGGACTGCGCGGTCGGGCCGAGCCGATCTTCGAGCGCCTCGGTCTGGCGCAGGGCTGACCCGCGCCGCGCCGCGCACCGCCGGGACCGTCGAGACGCGGCCGCGTGAACGAGTCGAGCGTGAGTTCGCCGTCGAGCCGCGCGGCGGCCACGCAACCGTGCGGGCTGAACTTGCCGGCGAGAGGCCGGTCGGGCATCACGTGGAACAGCGGCGCGAACGGGAGCTCGGACACCCCCGCGCGGACCGCCTCGATCGGCGTGCTGGCCGGCCCCGCGTGGATCGCGGGGGCGGTCTCGAACGCGGTGTGGGTCGCGCCGCATGACGGGTAGGGCTGGAGAGTGCAGCGACCTCTCGTCACGGGTGCCCAACGCGCGCCGCACGCTGCGTAGTACTGCCGAAGAGGGTCCGGATCACTACCGCAAGTGCTACACAGACCGCGTTCGAGGTGGTCAACTCCGGCCCCGCCCCGCGTGCGCCCGATCGATCCGGTATCGGTGCAACGCAAGGCTGACGCAGCGACCACGCGTGATTCCACGGAGGTCGCTTCACATCACTCCGAGGAGCTCTTCCATGTCCCGTCGCATCTTCCTCAGGAACACCGTCGCGGGGACCGCTGCGGGTTCGCTCGCGGTCGCGCCCGCCATCGTATCCGCGCAGCCGGCAGTCCGCTGGCGGCTCGCCTCCAGCTTTCCGAAGAGCCTGGACGCGATCTACGGCGCGGGCGAGGTGATCTCCAAGCGCGTGGCCGCGCTCACCGGCGGCAAGTTCCAGATCTCGGTGCATCCGGCCGGCGAGCTGGTGCCCGGACTGCAGACGCTGGACGCGGTTCAGCAGGGCACGGTGGAAATGTCCCACACCGCGCTCTACTACTTCTTCGGCAAGGACCCCGCGTGGGCGGTGGGCGCTGCGATCCCGTTCGGTCTGAACGCGCGTCAGCACGCAGCGTGGTGGCATCAGCTCGGCGGCAAGGACGTGGTCAACGACTTCGCCTCCCGGGTCGCTGGCGTGACGGCGTTCCTCGCCGGCAACACCGGCGCGCAGATGGGCGGTTGGTTCCGCAAGGAAGTGAACTCGGTCGAGGACCTGAAGGGGCTGAAGTTCCGGGTCGGTGGATTCGCCGGTCAGGTGCTCAGCAAGCTCGGCGTGGTGCCGCAGCAGATCGCCGGCGGCGACATCTACCCGTCGCTGGAGAAGGGCACGATCGACGCGGCCGAGTGGATCGGTCCGTACGACGACGAGAAGCTTGGATTCCAGAAGGTCGCGAAGTTCTACTACTACCCCGGTTGGTGGGAGGGTGGCCTGGGCGTGCATGCGATCGTGAACAACAAGGCGCTCGCCGCGCTGCCGGCCGAGTACCGCATCGCGCTCGAGGCGGCATGCGAGGAGGCGAACGCGTACATGCTCGCGCGGTACGACGCGACCAACCCGCAGGCGATCAAGCGCCTGCTCGGCTCGGGCACGACGCTGCGGCCGTTCTCCAAGCCCGTGCTCGACGCCTGCTACAAGGCCGCGCAGGAGGTCTACGCGGAGAGCCGCGAGAAGTTCCCCGAGTTCAGGAAGCTGCATGATCACTACTTCGGCGTGCAGCGCGACCTGGTCTCGTGGTTCCGCGTGACCGAGAACACCTTCGACGACTACATGGCTTCGATCCGGCGCTGAGCGCGTCCAGGCGCAATCGACCCTTCGGCCGGCGCGAGGACCGCCGGCCGGGGCGTTCCGATCGCCGCCGACCCCTTCGGAGCGGCGCGGGCCGTTGACGCGGTGCGCGCGACGCGGTGAACTATGGACCGGTTCGTCTCGCGCGTCCGTACGCTCGTCGCCATGCGCTCCCGCCTGCAGCTCGTCGTCCTCGCGCTCATTCCGCTGCTGATCGCGCTGGCGACCGTGGCGAGCGTGATCTCGTGGAAGGCGGGCGAGCTGGTGGAGCAGCAGGCGCGCGCGCTCGAGCAGCAACTGCTGAGTGCGCGCCGCGCCGAGCTCGCCAACTACGTTTCGCTCGCGCTCGGCTCGATCTCTCACCTGTACGACTCCGGCCGCGAGGATGCCGACGCGATGGCGCAGGCCCGCGCGATCCTCGCTGCCGAGAGCTTCGGTGAGGACGGCTACTTCTTCGTCTACGATTTCGACGGGCGCAACCTGATGCACCCGCGCATGCCGCACATCGTCGGGGTCAACAAGTGGGACCTCACCGACGCCAACGGCGTGCGCGTCATCCAGGAGCTGATCCAGCGGGCGCGCGAGGGCGGCGGGTATCAGTACTATCTCTGGGAGAAGCCGTCGTCCGGGCGGGTGACCCCCAAGCTCGGCTACGCGGTGCAGCTCGAACGCTGGGGCTGGATGATCGGGACCGGGATCTACCTGGACGACGTCGAAGCGGCGCTGCAGGCGATGCGCGACGAGGTCGGTGCGAACGTCGCGTCGACGATGCGCATCCTCGCGGCGGTGGCGGTGCTGTCGGTGATCGTCGTATCGGTCGGCGGGCTGTTGCTGAGCCTGCGCGATCGCCGGATCGCCGACGGCCGGCTGCGCGAACTCGCCCAGCGGATCGTCACCTCGCAGGAGGAGGAGCGCGCCCGCGTCTCCCGCGAGCTGCACGACGGCTTGAGCCAGCTGCTGGTCTCGCTGAAGTACCAGTTCGAGCTGGTGGAGCACCGACTGGTCACGCCGGGCTCGACGCCGGTGCGCAGCATGTCGCGTGAGCTCGCGGGTCTGGGGGCCGCGATCGCCGAGGTCCGGCGCATCTCGCACGCGCTGCGACCGAGCGCGCTCGACGACCTGGGACTGGCGATGGCGCTCGAGCAGTCGGTCAAGGAGTTCAGCGCCCGCACCGGCATCGCCGCGGCGTTCCGTGTCAAGGGCAGCGTCCCATGGGGCGTTCGAGGCGACGGACAGCGCGAGTCCGACCCGCTGGCGGTGACCTTGTTCCGGATCGCCCAGGAGGCGCTGGCCAACGTCGAGCGGCACGCCTCGGCCCGACACGTCACGATCCTGCTCGCCGGGCACCGGCGCCGCATCGGCCTGTCGATCGTCGACGACGGGGTGGGCTTCGAGATCGCCCGCATCGAGCGCGGCGGTCACGAGGGCATCGGCTTGCGCAACATCCGGGAGCGGATCGAGCACGCGGGCGGGCAGCTGTTCATCGCGTCCGCGCCGGGCCGCACCGAGCTCCGCGCCATCGTGCCGACCGCATGAACCGACCGATTCCCGCTCAGCCCGGCCGTCTGAGGGTGGTGATCGTCGACGATCACGCGCTGGTGCGTGAAGGTCTGCGTGCGCGTCTGGAAGCAGCGTCGCACCTGGAAGTGGTCGGCGAGGCCGAGGGCGGCGAGACCGCGCTGGTGCTCGCCCAGGCGCTGCAGCCGGACCTGATGCTGGTGGACGTCGGACTGCGCGACATGACCGGCATCCGGCTGGTCACGCTGCTGACCGAGCGTCACCCGAGGATCGTCTCGCTGATGCTGTCGATGTACGACCACGACGAGTACGTGGCGAGCGCGATCCGCGCGGGTGCGCGCGGCTACGTGCTCAAGGACGCGTCGGTGCACGAGGTGATCGCAGCCATCGACGCGGTCTGCGCCGGCGGCACGTACTACAGCGCCGGGGTCGCCAAGGCGCTGCTACACGTGCGTTCGCAGCCGGACGAGCTGACCCCGCGCGAGCGCGAGATCCTGGTGATGCTCGCCCACGGCAACTCGAACAAGGCGGTCGCGCGGGCGCTGGACATCAGCACCCGCACGGTCGAGACGCACCGGCTGCGGCTTCGCCGCAAGCTCGACATCGACTCGCCGAGCGGGTTGTTGAAGTACGCGATCGAGCGGGGCTGGACCACGCTGCGCTGAGGGTGCAGCCGGCATCGCAGCCGACGCCGCTCCGGCCGTCGGCCGGCGCGGTCAGCGCGACAGCGGCGTCCAGATCTTGTTGACGTCGATCGCGATCTTGAAATTGTCGCGCGGCACGACCCGCGCGATCGCGAACTCCTCGCGCTCGGTATCGCGCCGGACCGTGTCGAGCATCGGGAAGCCCTTGGCGTTGATCAGGCTGTAGACCATCGGGGTCTTCGCGCTGGCCCCCCGCTTGACCACCACCGCGGTCTCCTCGTTCGCCAGCTCGACGATCGTGCCGGGCGGGTAGATGCCGAGCTCCTTGATCAGCAGGCCGACGATGCGGTTCTGCCGCGCGCTCTCGTGGACGAACAGCATCTTCGCCGCGTCGTTCAGTGCCATCGGCTTGCGGTTCGCGCGCCCGGCGACCTTGGCCGCGAACACGTCGGCGGTCCGGATCAGCAGCGACTCCTCGGCCATGTCCCGGATGCCGGCGGGGTACCCCTTGCCGTCGGGCGACTCGTGGTGCTCGAGCACCGCCTTGAGCCAGAGCTCGTCGGTCACGCCGGCCGCCTTGAGCCGGGCAACGCCCTCGGTCGGGTGCGCCTTGATCGCCGCGTCCTGTTCCGGGGTGAGAGGCGTCCTCTGGCCGACCACGATGGTCTGCAGCTCGACCATCGCCACGTTCATCGTCAGCGCGGCGCACAGCGTCGACAGCCGTCGCTGCGGATCCCACTTCAGCGGCCGGCCGAGGATCTCGCAGACCACGGCGACATGCAGGCTGTGCACCACCGCGTACGGGTGCTTCTCGAGCAGCACCAGCGCTGCCAGCGCCGCGTCCGGATTGCGCTCGACCAGCGTCTGCACTGCCTCGGCCAGCTTGCGCACCCGCACCGGGAACTCCGGCTCGTCCAGGCCGGCGCGCAGCACGCGGGCGAGCTTGTTCGTCACGTCCTGCCACAGCCAGAAGGGGTCGAACCGCTGCTCCACGGGGGCGGCGGTCACCGGCTTGGCCGGCTTGAGCGCCTCGGCGGCCACGTACATCCCCCGGGCGACCAGCGCCTCGAGCTGGGAGTCGCGTTCGATCACGTATCCGCGACGCAGCAGCAGCTGGCCGGCACTGTCGTTGACGTCCCAGGGCAGGGGGACGCCCACGCGAAGTTGGTCCATCGAGAGTTTCAGCATAAGCGCACGCTTCCGTCGGCGACGGGGGTCGGGCGGGCCCGGTCTCGTGATCGAACGCTACCCGGGGGCGAGGCCGGTCCGCTGGTCGCGACGCACGAGCGTGCGCTGACAGCGGACGGACGGGGTCGCGGACCGTGGCGACGCGTCGGCCGACCCCCAAGGAAGCGCGGCCGCGCCTCCCCAAGGCGATCGGCGGCGCTGCTCGCCCGGTCGGTGGGCGCTGCGCTGCTGCCAGCCGAGCACGCCGTCAGCCGGCTGCCCGATCGGTTAGATGGACCCGGTGCGGCCTCAGGCCTGCGCGTCCCACCAGGCCTGCGCATCGAAGCCCAGTCCCGGTGCGGTCGGCACGACCATGTGCCCATCGACGATCGGCGGTGGCGGTCCCACGTTCTGCGCGTAGAACCGGGCGGTGCCGATGCCGGCGGCCGCGACCGGCGCGTCGGCGAGCGCGGCGCAGTGGATGCCGAGCGTCAGCCCCAGCGAGGTCTCCAGGCTAGAGGTGACCGTGCAGTGCAGCCCAGCCTCGCGTGCCGCAGCGAACACCTCCATCAGACGGTCCGGTCCGCCCACCCGCTGGGCCTTGAGCACCAGCACGTCGGCGGCGCCGAGCAGCGCGGCCAGTTCGACGTCGCGCACGGTCCGGATGCTGTCGTCGAGCGCGATCGGCACCGTGGTCTGCCTCCGCAGCCGGCCGTACTCGGCGAGCGCGGTGCCGCGCGGCAGCGGCTCCTCGCAATACTCGAGCTCGAAGCGCTCCATCGCGCGCAGCTGATCGGCCGCCCAGTCGAGCGGCCAGCTCTCGTTCGGGTCGATTCGAATGCGAAGCGCCGGGAACGCCGCGCGGATCGCGCCCACGCGCGCGAGGTCCAGCTCGCGTTCGGTCGTGCACTTGACCTTGACCGTGTCCTGACCGGCGGCGAGTGCCGCGCGCGCGCGATCGACGCAGGTCCGAGGGTCGGCGTCGCCGATCAGCTCGTTGACCGGGATGCGCTCCGGCAGCACCGCTGCGGCGGGGGCGAGGTATTGCGACAGCGTGCGTCCAGAGGCGGCCGCGCGCGCGGTGATCACCGCGGTCGAGAACCCGCAGCGCAGTCGCGCCGGGCACTCGCGCAGCTCAAGCTCGTCGAGCACGTCCGCAGCGCCTGGATCCAGCCCGGCGAGCAGCGCGCGCGCCTCGGCGGCGAAGGCTTCGGGCGGATAATCGACGTGCGGCGGCAGCGCTGCCTCCCCCCAGCCCACCCTGCCGTCGATCGTCGCCCGCAGGATCAGCCCGGCGCGCTGGTGCTGCGTGCCCTTGGACCAGCGGTAGGGCGTCTGGAGCGCGAGCCGGTAGGGCTTGATCCGGAGGTCGGCGGTCATGGGGAGTCCTCGTGCAGCGGGATCAGTCGCTGTTGCGGCAGTTCGACGTCGATCGGGTCGCCGGCGGCAAGCGGGCGGTAGGCGTCGGTGATCGCGGTCAGCCGCCGGCCGCCCGCGCACTCGAGCAGCACCTGCTGATGGCGGCCGCAGAACACCGCCGAGACCACGCGTGCCGCGAACCGGTTCGGCCCCGGGGCGCCCTGCGGGGGGTGCAAAACGATCGACTCGGGTCGGATCGCGAGCCGTGCCGGCGCGGGCCCGTCGGTCGAGGTGGCGAGCGGCCCGACTGCCGTGTCCAGCCAGCCGTCTGGCCGCGTGCATTCGACCGCGATGACCTCGGCCGCACCCAGGAAGGTCGCGCCGAACGTCGTGCGGGGCGACAGGTACAGCGTACGGGGCGAGCCGGCCTCCACGATCCGACCCTGGTCCATCAGCGCGATGCGGTCCGACAGCATCAGCGCCTCCTCCTGGTCGTGGGTCACGTAGATCGCAGTCATGCCCACCGATTTGAGCAGCTGGCGCAGCTCCACCCGCATCTGCTCGCGCAGCTTGGCGTCCAGGTTGGAGAGCGGTTCGTCGAGCAGCATCACCGCGGCATCGCGTACCAGCGCGCGCGCGATCGCCACACGCTGCTGCTGGCCGCCGGACAGCGCGGTGGCGCTGCGCTGCGCGAGCGTGCTCAGGCCGACCCGCTCGAGGGCTTCGCTCACCCGGCGGGCGACCTCGGTCGCCCCACGACCGGCGACTTCGAGCGGGAAGGCGACGTTCTGCGCGACGCTCATGTGCGGCCACACCGCGTAGCTCTGGAACACCATCGCGATGTCGCGTGCGTGGGTCGGCACCAGGCGGCCGCTGGCGGCGTCGAACACGGTCTGGCCGGCGATCGCGATCGTGCCCGCGCGGGGCGTCTCCAGACCGGCGACCGAGCGCAGCGTCGAGGTCTTGCCGCAGCCGCTGGGGCCGAGCAGCGTGAGGAACTCGCCGCGCTGCACCAGCAGCGACACGTCGCGCACCGAGGGCTGAGCCGCTCCCGGGTAGTACAGCGTCAGGCCGCGGATCTCAACCATGGACGGTGCGATACGAACGGTTCGACAGCCACTGCCAGAGCACGGTGACCACGGTCATCGCCACCACCAGCCACACGCCGACCGCCGCCGCCTTGGTCGGCTCGCCGCCCGCCCAGTAGCTCCAGAGCTGAACGGCGAGTGTCGCGTTGTCCTCGCCCTGCAGCAGCAGCGCGGTCGACAGTTCGCGCATCACGTGGGCGACCACCCAGACCCATGCGCCGGCGAGCGCGGGCAGCATCAGCGGCAGCACGATGCGGCGCACGGTCGTAGTCGCCGGCGCGCCGCTGGTGCGGGCGGCCTCCTCGAGCTCGGGGTGGATCTGGATCAGGGTCGCATTCGCAGTGCGCGACGTGAACGACAGGTAGACGGTGACGTAGGCGATCACGAGGATCCAGGCGGTGCCGTACACCGGCACGAAGGACAGCGTCAGGTATACGTACACCAAAGCCATGCCGATCATCGTGCCGGGGATCGCAAGCGGCATGAACGCGAGCACGTCGATCGTCCGCCGCGCCGGCTGCCGCGTGCGCAGCACGGTCCAGGCGACCGCGAAGGCGATCGCCACGACGACCGTGGCCGCCACCACCGACACCCACAGCGAGTTCCATGCCGCCATACCGACGCGCGGGTTGCTCCACACCGCGGCATGCTGCGCGAGGCTCATCCGCTCTACCATGGACAGGCTCACGGGCGCGAGGAACGGCGTGAAGCTCGTCCACAGCAGCAGTCCGAGCGGGGCCACCACCGCCAGCAGGAAGTAGACCACCACCAGCGCGACCGCGAACGGCTTGAACGTGCCGAGCGCGAGCTGGCGCGGTCGCCAGCCCTTACCGGTGATGGTCACGAACCGGCTTGCGCGCGCGGTGAGCCGCCGATACGCCCAGGCGAGCGCGAGCAGCAGCACGAGGAAGGTGACCGCGATCGCCGCGATCTGGCCGTAGGCCGATGTGCCGCCCGACTGGTCGGTGGCGAGATAGACGATTCGCGAGGACACCACGAAGATCCCCACCGGCATGCCCAGCGTGCCCGGCACGTCGAATACCAGAAAGCCGACGATCGTCAAGTAGGCGGCCGCGGCGAGCAGCGCCGGAGCGAGCAGCGGCACGAAGATGCGGCGCACCATCTGTGGCCAGCGCGCGCCGCTGGCGAGCGCCGCCTCCTCCAGCGCCGGGTCCATGTTGCGGAACGCCGCCGATAGGATCAGGTACACCGAAGGCACCAGCGCCAGCACCTCGACGAAGATCATGCCGCTCATCGAATACACGTTCAGCGGCGCGGACGCGAGCCCGAGCGCATCGCGCGCGATCTGGTTGAGAAAGCCGGTGCGCGGGCTGGCGAGCAATACCCAGCCCATCGCCAGCAGGAAGGGCGGCACGACCATCGGCAACGCAATCATCACGCGCGAGGCGCCCTTGAAGGGCAGGTCGGTGCGTTCGACCAGCCAGGCCAGGCCGCCGCCAACCGCCAGGGCGCCCACTGCGCAGCCAATCGCGAAACGCAGCGTGTTGCCGAGGAGTTCCCAGAACCCCGGGTCGCCGTAGACCGTGCGGTAGTGCCCGACGCCCCAGCCTTCGTCCAGCGGCAAGCCGCTGGGCTTGAAGCTCGCCACCAGCAGCAGCGCCAGCGGCACCGCCACCAGGTAGACCAGCAGCGCCAGCAGCGCCGGCGACAGCAGCGGGACGCGCCGCTGCGACGTCAACGCGCGGCCCCGACGCCTTCGAGCAGCCGGTTGTAGAACTCGTTGAGCGCGGCCAGGTCGCCCGACTTGTCGTGCGGCCACTCGGAGACCTTGCGGCCCGCGATGAACTTCGCGGTCTCGGTCTTGGCGATCAGCGGATTGCCTCGCCCGGTGGCTTGTTCGTATGCGAGCGCGCCCGCTTCGGTCGACAGCCAGGCGAGCAGCAGACGCGCGCCCTCGGGGTTGCGCGCCCCCTTGCTGACCGCCGAATAGATGATGTGCATCGGCACCACGTCCAGCGCGCGCATGCGCACCGGCGCGCCTGCGTTGATCGGCGGCAGCGTCGAGTGATAGAACCCGATCCCCACGTCGACTTCGCCCGCACCCACCGCCTGGGCGAGCGGAAACGTACTCTTGAACAGCATCGGCTTGAGCGCGATGAAGCGCTCGAGCTGACGTCGCGCGGTGTCCGGGCCGATGGTGGCGGCGAGCTGGGCGAACGCGGCGGCTCGCACCCATGAGCCCATCCGTTGGGTCCATTTCGGATGCAGCACGTCCTCCCAGGTGCGCGGCGCCTCGGCGTCCGAAACCTTGCGCGTGTTCCACAACACCACGTACACCGACGCGGTCGTGGCCATCACCAGCGGGCTGGGTGTCATCGTGCGCGGCACGCCCAGGCCGGCCCACTCGACCGGCTCCAGCAGCTTGCGCTCGCCGATCTGCCAGGTATGGTCGGCGCCGCCGGTGAGCACGTCGCCGGTGTAGCCGCGCGCCTGGCTCTCCTGGACCGCGCGGACCGCGAGCTCGTTGCCGCCGATCAGCCGTGTCTGCCGGACCCGGACCGCCGGGTGGACCGTGTTGAATGCCGCGATCACCTTGTCGATCTGCTCGGTGGGCGAGCTCTCGTACCAGCTGACCGGCGGCTTGCCGGCGGCGGCCCGGGCGAGGGCCTTCGGGTCGACCGCCGCGCGCGCGGCCGGCAGATGTAGACCTGAGGCACCGGCAGCGAGGCCGGCGAGCAGCCTGCGGCGTGGCGGGTGGGCCATGGTGTCTCCTGTCGGGTGTTTGGCACTAAGTCTAGCCCGAGACCCCGGGGGCGAGGCAACCGGAACCGGGCGGCCGCCGGACCGAGCACGCTTTGTCTTTTCGCGCGCCGGCTGGTACAAGCGAACGCCGTCCTCCTCGCCGCCTCCGACCATGCCACCGCGAGCCCGCACGCCTCAGACCGCCGACGCCCATCGGGTGGTGATCGTCGGCGGCGGCGCGGGTGGGCTCGAGCTCGCCACGCGGCTCGGCGACACCCTCGCGCGCCGCGGCCGTCTGCGGGTGACGCTGGTCGATCGGAACCGCACCCACGTGTGGAAGCCGAAGCTGCACGAGATCGCAGCCGGCAGCATGGACCTGGGTCTGCACTCGGTCGGCTACATCGCGCAGGCGCACTGGCACGGCTTCGAGTTCCGCTTGGGCGAGCTGTACGACTTGGACCGCGCGCGGCGCGTGGTGCGGCTCAAGGCCTACCGCGACGCCGGCGGGCGTGAGGTGATCCCCGCCTCCGAGGTGCCGTACGACACCCTGGTGCTGTCGGTGGGCAGCCTGAGCAACGACTTCGGCACTCCGGGCGTCGCCGAGCACGCGCTGCGCCTGGAGTCGCAGACCGATGCGAAGGCGTTCCACACCCGGCTGATCGACGCCTGCCTGCGCGCGCAGACCCAGACCACGCCGCTGCAGCCGGGTCAGCTCCAGGTGGCGATCATCGGCGCCGGCGCCACCGGCGTGGAGCTCGCCGCCGAGCTGCACCGCTCGGTGCGTGAGGTCGTGTCCTACGGACTGAACCGGATCGATCCGGCCCGCGATCTGCGGGTGAGCGTGATCGAGGCGGCCGATCGCATCCTGCCGGCGCTGCCCGAGCGCCTGTCCGCCGCGGCCACCGCGCTGCTGCGCCGCTCCGGCGTGCAGGTGCTCACCGGCGCGCGGGTCGCAGCGGTGAGCGCCGAGGGGGTGCACCTGGAAGACGGTCGCGAGCTGCCGGCCGAGCTGGTGGTCTGGGCCGCGGGGGTCAAGGCCGCCGAGTTCCTGCGCGACCTCGGCGGGCTGGAGACGAATCGGATCAACCAACTCGTGGTGCTGCCCACGCTGCAGACCACGCGCGATCCGGACGTGTTCGCGCTCGGCGACTGCGCCGCCTGCCCGTGGCCGGAGGCCGGCGAGGGGCGCGCGCCGTTCGTGCCGCCGCGCGCGCAGGCCGCGCACCAGCAGGCGAGCCACATGCTCGCGCAGATGCGACAGAGGCTGGCGGGTCGTCCGCTGCGGCCCTACCGGTACCGGGACTTCGGCTCGCTGGTCTCGCTGGGCCGCTACAGCACCGTCGGCAGCATGATGGGCGGACTGATCGGCGGCAGCATGATGGTCGAGGGCGCGTTCGCCAAGCTCATGTACCTGTCGCTGTACAAGATGCACGAGCTCGCGCTGCACGGGTGGGTCAAGGTCAGCCTGGACACGGTCGCCCGCACGATCACCCGGCGCACCGAGCCGCACGTGAAGCTGCACTGAACCGACCCGCGACGCGCTCGACCCCGTGCCGGGGCCGCCGCGGGATGGGCACGGCGATCAGCGCGCTGCGGTCAGCGCCCCGCGACGAGCCGTGCCGCGCGACGTCACCGCCGCGAGCGCGGCTGCGGTCACCAGCGCGACGCCGCCGGCGGTCACGTGGAACCGTTCGCGGTCGGCCACCGTGTCCAGTCCCACCTGCAGGCCCTCCGGCAGCACGCAGTCCTGATCGACCACCGCCCGGCGCAGCACGACGCCGCGGCCCAGCTGCGCGCCGGGCAGCAGCAAGGTCGATTCCAGGTCGCAGCCGGGCGAGACCCGCACGCCGGGCGACAGCACCGAGGCGCGCAGGCGGGCGCCGTTCACCACCCGCGGGGCGGCCGACCCGCCGGGCTCGCCGCCGGGTCCGGCGGCGGCCGCGCTCGCGCCGAGGATCGGCCAGGCCGCGTCGTGCAGGTCCAACAGCGGGCGTTCGCCGGCGAGGTCCATGTGGGCGTCCCAGTAGGCGTCGATCGTGCCGACGTCGCGCCAGTAGGGCGGCTCGTCCGGCGGGCCCACGCAGCTCGTGGCGAAGCGGTGCGCGTGCACGACGCCACGCGCGACCAGCGCCGGCAGGATGTTGTGCCCGAAGTCGTGCGCCGAACACGGATCGAGGGCGTCGGCCTGCAGCGCCGTTGCCAGCAGGTCGATGTCGAACACGTACACGCCCATGCTGGCGAGCGACCGGTCGGGTCGTCCCGGCATCGCCGGCGGCTGGCTCGGCTTCTCGACGAAGTCGACCACCCGACCGCTCGCATCCGCGCCGACGATCCCGAACGCGCTCGCCTGCGCGCGAGGCACCTCGATGCAGGCCACGGTCGCAGCCGCGCCGCTGTGTCGGTGCTCGGCGAGCATGCGCCGGTAGTCCATCCGGTACACGTGGTCGCCGGCGAGGACCAGCACCTGGCGTGCGCCGCTTGCCCGCAGGCGATCGAGGTGACGGTGCACCGCGTCCGCGGTCCCGACGTACGGTCCGCCCGGCGCCTCGGGCCCGCCGACCGCGACCTCGGGCACGACGCCCGAGCCGCCCACCCGGCGCGGCTGCGCCAGGTGCGCGAGCAGACCGTCGGCGCGGTACTGGGCGAGGACCAGAATCCGGTCGATGCCCGAATTCACGCAGTTGTCGATCGTGAAGTCGATCACCCGCAGCTGGCCGGCGAACGGCAAGGAGGGCTTGCAGCGCCGGTCGGTGAGGGCACCCAGGCGCTCGCCGCGGCCGCCGGCGAGCACCACCGCGAAGACGTTCGGCCTCACCGGCCGAAGCCGGATGGGGTTCGCTCGTTCCATCGGTGCTCCTCCGTGGGGCTGCGATCGCCGATGCGGCATTGTCGGCGTCCGCGGCTGCGGGAGTTTGCGCAGGATCAAGCATCGGCGGGTCGTTCGCATCCACCCGGGGTCGGTGACGCGGGGGGTCCGTCCGGCGTCGCCCTTCGGATTCGCGCTCGAAGTCCGCGCAGCGCAGCGGGTCGCGCGAGGTCTAGACGATGCCGCGCGCGACCCTCCCGGGTCGCGCCGCGCGGGCGTCGGCCGCCACGGCCTCGAGCGCCGCGCGAGTGCTCGCGCGGCGGTGTGCGCTCAGGCCACCGCCGACACGTACACGCCGCGCGTGCCCAGCGGCCGCGCGGTCAGCCACTGCAGCCGCAGCCGCCAGTGCTCCTGCAGACGGTGGCAGGCGACCACGTGCGCAACCGCGTCCAGCGCACCGGTGACCACGCGCACCGCGGTGCCGGCCGGCACCGGCACGGCGGCGGCCAGGCCCGCGCCGCCGAGCGACAGGTCGATCAGCCGTGCGCCGATGCCCGGACGACGCCAGTCGACGATCAGCGCGGCATCGTCGCCGCGGGTGCGCCGGGGAGTCGCACGGCGACCGAAGAGCTCCCGTCCGGTCGCCGTCGGATGCGGCGACGGGCTCAGCGGCGCGTCGCAGCGGCCGCAGCGGGTATCGCCCCGCAGCTCCGCGGGCAGCGCCTGCCGGCACATCGGACAGCAGCACGCCCGACGCCACGCGGACGGGTCCTGACGGGGCGGCGCGCCGCGTGCGGCACCGCCGTCGCCCGGCCGCGTCGGCGTTCCGGTGCGCAGCCGCGTGACGTCGATCAGCCGGTCGTAGGCGCGTCGCCACTCGGGGTCGGAGAGCACCGCGTACGCCTCGTTGATCAGCGCCGCGGTGGCGTGGTCGCCGCCGAGGTCGGGGTGACCCCGCTGCGTGTGCATCAGCGCGCGCCAGCTCGCCCGAATCACTGCCGGCGGCGCCTCCGGCTGCAGGAACAGGATCCGGTAGTAGTTGCGGCGGTTCTCGGTCATCGGCTCGCGGCGGCTCGGCATGCGCCGATTGTCGCAGTGCGGGTGCGACCAGGCACCGTGCGCCGTCCGGCGGTCGATGCAAGGGGGTCTCCGGCGGACGGGTCGAGCGCCAGCCCGGCGCCAACGACACGATCGCCCGGGGCGGGCGGGCTGCGGGGGCCGGATCGACACGGCCCACGGCAGTCCGCGGCTGGGCTACGGGCTGCTCGAACGGCTCGACTGCGCGAACGCCCCACCCGCGATCACTCGCGCGGGGTTCACTTGCGCGGCGCTGCGGCCCCCGGCAACTCGTTGACGTTCATCCGGCGCTTGGAGCCCGGCAGCTCCATGTCGCCGGGCTTCCAGCCTGCCGGACAGGGACCGGCCCAGCGCGCCTCGACCACCGAGGTGTCCTGCGCGGTGCCCATCAGCGGCGGCGCATAGCGCGAGGTGGTCTCGATCCTGAACGCCTGTTGGAAGTCGCCGGTGATCACGCTGCGCGAGGTGATCGTGGTCTGGCCGACCCGGCACTCGGACTCGCCGATCCACCGGGCACCGTCGCGACGGGTGACGTCCTTCGAGCAGTTCGCCCCCATGATGCCGCGGCCGGCCTGCTGCAGGCGGGCATCGGTCGCGGCGTCGATGCACTGGCGGGTGGCGACCGCGGGCTCGGCACCGCTCTTGATCGACATCTCCCACAGGCCGGGCCTGCGTGTGGGCAGGTCGCTCGCCAGGCCCGCGGTGGCGGTCAGCGTCAGGGCGACGCCGGCGAACGCGCGCACGCGGCAAACGAAGGCGGGGGTCATCGAGGGCTCCTCGGAATGCGGCACGCCCGAGCATACGCCCGGTATGTCGCGGCGCGCGAGCCAGCGCCCCGACGGGGCGCGCCGGATGCGACCGCGCGCTGACGGCGCACGGCCTGCGATTCGTCCGCAGGGGGGCCGGGTGCCGATTGCACGCCGGCGCGCTCAGCGCGCATCATCTGCGGCGAACACGACCCCGCGCGGAGGCGACCATGACCGAATCGACCAAGTACCTGTTGCCCGAGGACCGGATCCCCAAGCGCTGGTACAACATCCAGGCCGACCTGCCCAAGCCGCTGCCCGCGGTGCTGCACCCGGGCACCCTGCAGCCGGTGGGACCCGACGATCTCGCGCCGCTGTTCCCGATGGCGTTGATCATGCAGGAGGTGAGCACCGAGCGCGAGGTGGAGATCCCCGAGCCGGTGCGCGAGGTCTACCGGCTGTGGCGGCCCGCGCCGCTCTATCGCGCGCACCGTCTGGAGCGGGCGCTCGGCACGCCGGCGAAGATCTTCTACAAGTACGAGGGCGTGAGTCCGGCCGGGTCGCACAAGCCCAACACCGCGGTCGCCCAGGCGTTCTACAACAAGCAGGAGGGCGTCAAGCGCCTGTCGACCGAGACCGGCGCCGGCCAGTGGGGTTCGTCGCTCGCCTTCGCCGGCAGCCTGTTCGGCCTGGAGGTGCTGGTGTTCCAGGTGCGGGTGTCCTACGACCAGAAGCCGTACCGCCGCGCGCTGATGGAGACCTACGGCGCGCGCTGCCTCGCGTCGCCGTCGCCGGAGACCGCCTACGGACGCAGCGTGCTCGACACGCGCCCCGATCACCCCGGTTCGCTGGGGATAGCGATCTCCGAGGCGGTCGAGGTCGCCGCGCAGCGCGAGGACACCAAGTACGCGCTCGGCTCGGTGCTCAACCACGTGCTGTTGCACCAGACGATCATCGGCCTGGAGTCGATGGAGCAGATGCGGATGGCCGACGCGTGGCCCGACGTGGTGGTGGGCTGCACCGGCGGCGGCTCCAACTTCTCGGGCATCGCGTTCCCGTTCATCGGCGATGCGCTGCGCGGCGGCAAGAAGGCGCGGATCGTCGCGGTCGAGCCGGCCGCCTGCCCGTCGCTCACCCGCGGCAGGTACGCGTACGACTTCGGCGATACCGGTCACATGACGCCGCTCGCCAAGATGCACACGCTGGGCTCGACCTTCACGCCGCCGGGCTTCCACGCCGGCGGCCTGCGCTACCACGGCATGGCGCCGCTGGTGTCGCACCTGAAGGAGCTGGGACTGATCGAGGCGACCGCGTACCACCAGACCGAATGCTTCGCGGCCGGCGTCGCGTTCGCGCGCGCCGAGGGCATCGTGCCGGCGCCCGAGGCGAACCATGCGGTCAAGGGCGCGATCGAGGAGGCGATGCGCTGCAAGCGGGAGGGACGATCGGAGACGATCCTCTTCAACCTGTGCGGCCACGGCCACTTCGACATGCAGGCGTACATCGACTACGCCGCCGGCAAGCTCAAGGACCAGCACTACGACGAGCAGGAGCTCGCGATGGCGCTGGCCGGGCTGCCGAGCGTGCCGGAGCCGGCCTGAGCGCCGCGCGCCGCGCTTCGGCATCGACCCCGCCTGCCGCGGCTCGCCCGGGGCGGCACCCGATCGTCCGGGGGTCGGACGCGCGGCGCGCGCCCGCGTTCATTGGAGCGTGTACAGCCCCAGCATCGTCGAGAGCTCGACCTGGCGCGAGCTGCGCGCCCACAGCTCGATCGCGTTGAACCAGCCGCCCACCGCGTACTGGTCGCGCAGACCCGCGTCGCAGTGGGTGTCGGCGACGGTCTGCGCGCTGCAGCGGATCTGCACGGCCCGCGCGATGCTGGCCACCGGGGCCGTGTCGCTGAACGATGCCCCGCCGCCGGGTGCTCTGCCGAACAGCGACACGCTGGTGGGCGCCACCGCGCCCGAAGGCACCCGCCAGAAGTCGCGCACCGCGCCGTCCACCGAGAGGTCGACCCAGCTCGGCGTACCGGCACTGGGCGGGGCGACGAAGGTGTAGCGCCCGCTGGCGCCGCTCGTCGCGCGCAGCGCGGCGCGCGCCGCCGGCGTCGCCTCGGCGAAGACGGTCGCGGCCACCTCGCCGAGGGTCAGTGCCCGGCTCGTGGTCCGGTGGGTCTGGATCACGTTGGGCGAGCCGTCGCGGTGGAAGAACTCGAGTTTCCACACCGACTGGTCGGGCAGGTCGCGCAGCTCCGCGTCGCTCATCGGCGGATCGATCAGCAGCATTCCGCTCTCCTTCTGCGGCAGGCTGGCGGTGTTCGCCGGATCGATCCAGCGGGCCGCCAGGCGCAGCACCGGCGTGGTCGACGGCGTGCCGTCGGCACGGGCTCGGACCAGCCAGCCCATGCCGTCGGAGGGCAGATAGGTCAGCGTGTTGCCCCGCGGCGTGGTGACCTCCACCTTGGTGAAGATCGCCTGTCCGTTGCCGTCGGTGCGGTTGGCGATCCAGACGTTGTAGCCGGTGGACAGGCTCGAGAACGTCGGCGAGTTCACCAGGTCGCGCCACTGCGCGAACGAACGCACCCGCGAGTCGTACGCGTACTGGTTGCCGATCGCCTTGAACCGATCGCCCTGCCTGCGCACCACGATCTGGTCGTTGTCGGTGCTGCCGTTGGGCGCGGTCCAGCGGTAGCCGATCACGTAGTCGCCGTTGGCGCGCATGAACTCGAAGTTCGGCCGATCGAAGACCACACCGACGGTCGAACTGAACAGGCCCTTGAACGCGCCATTGGGGCCGACCCTCGCGCCGCCGTGCAGGTAGGTCGAAGGGTCGTCGTCGGCGAACAGGCCACGGCATTCGGGTGCCTGGACGGTCGAGCCGTAGGCGGTGCCCTGCGTGACCCGCGTCGCCTGCGGCAGCGCGTAGCACGCATTGAGCCGGCGCAGCAAGTCGGCCATCGCCAGCGCGACGTTCACGCCGGCCGCCGGGATTGCCGCGGCGCTGACCGCGGTCCGGTCGAGCGCGGGCACCGACGGCGCGTCGCTGCGGAAGGCGATGCTCACCGGCGGCGCCTCGGCCGAGGTCGGGCGTGCGCGTACGGTGACCTCGATGTTGGCCGCCGACCCGTTCGCGCTCACCTCCGGGCGCACGCTCACCTGCAGCAGGTCGAGCAGCTGGTCGTGGCCGGTGCCGTCGGCGGCGAAGCGTCCAGCGATCGGATCGGTGGTCGTGCCGAGCGTCTCGAGCAGCGGCCGCAGTGCGGTCATCACCCGCTCGACCGAGGCCCGCAGGCGGGCCGGGTCGATCGTCGCCGGTGCGGTCCGGATCTCGTCGACCAGCCGGACCGGGTCGCCCGACGGGGACAGCGTCGCGGCGATCAGGTGAGTGAGCGGCGTGACGTTGACCGTGCCGCTCGTCGCCTCCGCGCGCACGCTGACCAGGCGCGTATCGTCCCGGGTCGCGATCACGACGAACGGCGCACGCGCGCCGGCCTCGACGGCGCAGGCATACGCGCCGTCCGCGCCGATGGTCTGCGTGCAGACCGACGCTCCGCCGGCGTCGTGCACCACGAGGCTGGCGCCCACCAGCGGCGCGCCGGTGGCGACCGTGCCGCTGAGCACCACCGGGGCGTTCGCCTGCGGCATGGGTTCGGGCGCGGACGGTCCGGTGCCGGTCGCGCTCGGGCCGCTCGGCCCCGGGGCGGTGCCGGATTGCGGCGCCGGCGCGCCGGCCGGGCGTTCGGCATCGCCGCCGCCGCCGCCGCCGCAGCCCGCCAGGGCCAGCAGGCCCGCGCAGCACAGCAGTGCAAGTCCACGTTCAGGCGCACGGCGCATGGGTCGACCGTCGGGGTCTCGTCCTGGATGCCGGACGGTCGCGCCGCAGCGTCCGGCGGGTCAACGGCCGCCGGCTCGCGGCCGCCCGTACGGACGCGGGGCGCCGATGGGCGGACGGTCCGCGTCCGCGGCCGGCCGCCGAACCGGCGGGCTGGGCACCCGGGGGCGCGCGCACGCGGCCGGCTGACGCGGCCGCAGCGCGCTCGCCTGGTCTCGGCACCTTCGTCGTCGTCCGCGAACCCGGCCGAGCGCACCTCACGGTCTGCGCACGCGGCCTGGGCGGCCGCGCTCTCGCGGATGGCGTTCGACGTCGACTACGCCGACCTCGGCGAGGCCACCGCGCGGCGCCAGGGCGCCGATCGTGCGCAGGCGCTGGCGCGGGTGCGCGCGGTCTGGGCCGGGCAGCGCGGCGTGTGAAGGCGGTGGGCCGAGGCTGCGGCGGCGCCGCGACCCCCATTCACACCCGGCGCGATCGCGCCTGCCGCAGGTCCTCGCCCGGGCGCAGCAGCCACGCCAGGCTCGCGATCAGCGCCACCACCACCGCGCCGAACGCGGCCTGGTAGGCCTGCGGCGGGTACGCGCCGTCGGCGCCGCGCGGCCACAGGTCGACGATCAGGCCCATCGCGTACTGCAGCGCGAAGATGCCGGTGAACACCAGCAGCGCGTTCGCGGTACCCGCTCGCCCCGCGAACTCGGTGCCGAAGTGCCGCGACAGTGCCGGATACACGATCGCGGTCACCTGGCCGAACAGGCCGAGCACCGCCCAGTGCCACCAGCCCGCCGGATCGACGCGCAGCGCGATCGCCCCGATCGCGATCACCGCCGGCACGGTGCCCAGGGCCATCGTGGTGACGCTGCCCACGCCGCGCGCGCGCAGTCGGTCGGCGATCCAGCCGTTGAGCACGAAGCCGACGGTCATCGCCAGCCCGAGCGCCATCAGCCGGTCGGCGACCTCGGCGCGCGGCAGGCCCACGCCCTCGCCGAGCCATGGGCCGGCCCACAACCCCTGGATGGCCAGGGTGCCGCCCATGCCGGCGACCGAGATCGGGATCAGGCGCCAGAACAGGCGGTCGGACAGGATCCGCCGCAGCTCGCGCAGCTGGGTCCGCCACGGCGTGGGCCGCGGCGTCCCGTCGCCGCGCGGCACCTGCACGAAGATCGCCGCGGCCGACAGCAGCGACAGCACCGCCAGCGCGAAGAACAGCGCGCGCCAGTCGACGAACCCGAGCGCGACCTCGACCGGCCGCGTCGCGGCCACCGCGCCGAGCCCGCCCACCGCCAGGTAGCAGCCGTTGACGAACGCCAGCCGCTCGGGCGGGTACCAGCGCACGATCGACTTGAACGCGGCCATCAGGCCGCCGGCGCAGCCCACGCCGATCAGCGCGCGCGCCAGCAGCAGCCCGGTGGCCCCCTGTGCGACCGCGAACAGCGCGGCGCCGGCGGCGGCGGCGCACAGCAGGCCGGCCTGCACTCGCGCGGCACCGTACCGATCGAGCAGCACGCCCAGCGGCAGCTGCACCGCCGCGAAGCCGATGAAGAACGCGGCGGTGAGCAGCCCGAGCCCGGCGGCGCCCACGCCGGTGTCGCGCATCAGGTCGGGCGCGATCACCGCGTTGATCGAGCGGAACAGGAACGACAGGAAGTAGCCGCTGGCGAACGGCAGGAACACGCACAGCAGCAAGGCTCCGGGCGCGCGGAGCGGCGCGGCGGCGGGCGGCGGCGATGCGTCGGGCACGGGGCGCCTCGCGGGCACGGTGGACCGGTACGAGTCTGCGCAGGCGCGCGCTCGTCCACAAGGCGCCGCGCAGAACATCAGTTGTTCGCCGCGCGAACAGCGCGGCGACCCCCCGCTGCCGGGCCGGGTCGGTCGGCGGTTGGGCGGCTACACGACGAACCGGAACAAGTGCTGTTCCGCGCACGGCGTTGTCCCCGGTTCCGTATGCTGCCTAGAATCGGCCGGACCGGGTCGTACGAGCCCGGCGAACGGCCACGACCGGACCCCATCGGAGGAGACCCATGACTGCTTGCACCCAGGACGCGCACGCGGCCGCCCCGCGCCGACGATTCCTCGCCCGCGCCGGCGCGATCGGCACCGGTGCGGCCTTGGCGGGGCGCGCGCCCGCCGTTCTCGCGCAGTCGAAGGCGCCGCTGCGCATCGGCGTGCTCAACTCGTTCTCCAAGGTCTTCGCCGCGCTCGCTCAGGCCAACCTGAACGGGATGACCTTGTACTTCGACCAGATCGGCAACAGCATCGCGGGGCGCAAGATCGAACTCATCCGCGAGGACGACGAGATCAATCCGCAGGTCGGCCTGACCAAGATGAAGAAGCTGGTCGAGTCCGATAAGGTCGACCTGGTCACCGGCGTGCAGGCCTCCAACGTCGCGCTCGCGGTCGCCGAGTACGTACGCCAGAGCCGGGCGTTCTTCCTGTGTTCCGGCGCGGGCGTGAGTTCGCTGTCCTGGGTCAACATCCCGTACCTGTTCCGCTGCTCGATCAGCTCGATGCAGGTGATGAACCCGATGGGCCCGTGGATGGTTCAAGCCGGCGTTCGGGAATCGCTCGCGATGGCGTCGGACTTCGCCGGCGGACGCGACACGATCTCCGAGTGGCGGCCGGACTTCCTGAAGGCCGGCGGCAAGGTCGCGAAGGAGATCTACCCGCCGCTGGGCACGAACGACTTCAGCGCCTTCCTCGCCGACGTGCGCGCCACCAACCCGCAATCGGTGTTCGCGTTCTTCGCGGGCTCGGACGCGGTGCGCTTCGTCAAGCAGTACTCCGAGTACGGGCTGCGCGGCAAGGTCAAGCTGTACGGCTCGGGCTTCATGGTGGAGAGCGACGTGCTGCCCGCGCAGGGCCGCGACGCGCTCGGCACGGTCACCGCGCTGCACTACTCGGACGCGCTCGACAACCCCGAGAACCGCAAGTTCGTCGCCGACTACCGGGCGCGGTTCAAGGAGTTCCCCAGCGTCTATTCCGAGTACGGATACGTGGCCGCGCGCTGCATCCACGAGTCGCTCACCGCGATCGACGGCAACACCCAGGACAAGGACCGGATGCGCGGCGCGATGCTCGCGATGCGCTTCAACGCGCCGCGCGGGCCGTTCCGGATCAACACGATCACCCAGGGCCCGGTGCACAACATCTACATCCGCGAGGTCGCCGAGGTCGACGGGCGGATCACCAACAAGGTCCTGACCACGATCCGCGACGTGCGCGAGCCCGACCGCCGTCCGAGCTGAACCCCGCCTGCGCCCACCCCGCGTCCCGGCCGCCCGCCGGGACGCCCGCCGCCCGACCGCCGTGCAACTCGCCGTCACCCAGATCGTCAACGGCCTCGTCTTCGGGATGCTGCTGTTCCTGATGGCATCCGGCCTGTCGCTGATCTTCGGCCTGATGAACGTGGTCAACGTCGCGCACGGCTCGTTCTTCATGCTGGGCGCGTTCTTCGCGCTGACCTTGGGCGAGTGGACCGGAAGTTTCTGGATCGGGCTGGCCCTCAGCTGGATTCCCGCGGTGATCCTGGGCTTCGCGATCGAGCGGCTGTTCATCCGGCACCTGTACGCACGACCTCACCTGGACCAGGTGCTGCTCACCTTCGGCTTCATCTTCGTGTTCGCCGACCTGGTGCGGATGACCTGGGGCCCCGAGATCCGCAACCTCGCGGTACCCGACGCGCTCACCGGCGTGATCGAGGTGTTCGACATCATCATCCCGAAGTACCGGCTGTTCCTGATCGCCTTCGGCGGGCTGATCGCGCTGCTGCTGTGGCTGTTTCTCGAGCGCAGCCGGGTGGGGGCGATGGTGCGCGCCGGCGTGGACGACGCGGCCACCGCGTCCGGACTCGGCATCGACGTGCAGCTGCTGTTCGGCATGATCTTCGCGCTGGGGGTGGGCCTGGCGGCGCTCGGCGGCGCGGCCGCCGGCCCGGTGCTGGGCGTGTACCTGGGCATCGACGTGGAGATCCTGATCCCGGCGTTCATCGTCGTGGTGATCGGCGGGCTGGGCAGCCTGCGCGGCGCGTTCGTCGCCAGCCTGCTGGTGGGCGTGATCGACACGCTCGGCAAGGCGTACTTCCCCGACCTCGCGCTGTTCGCGATCTACCTGCTGATGGTGGTGGTGCTGCTCACCAAGCCCCACGGGCTGTTCGGCGTGGGCAAGGCCTGAGCATGGCGGTTCCGAGCGACGAGCGCCTGACCGCCGCGGCCGTCGCCGGGCCGGATCCGGCCACCGTGCGCGCGCTGCGCATCGCGCTGCTCGGCGGCGCAGGTCTGGCGCTCGCGCTCGTGCCGTTGGCCGGCGACTACACCGCCAGCCTGGTTGCCGAGGTCCTGGTGTTCGCGATCTTCGCGATGAGCCTGGACCTCCTGGTGGGTTACACCGGCCTGATGTCCTTCGGCCATGCCGCGTTCTTCGGCCTGTCCGCCTACACGGTGACGATGCTGGGCGTGCACCTGGGCGTCAACGGCTGGGTCGGCCTCGCGGCCGGCGTGGCACTGTCCACGCTCGCCGCGCTGGTGATCGGCTTCTTCTGCATCCGGACCAGCGGCATCTCGTTCCTGATGCTCACCATGGCCTTCTCGCAGCTGCTGTTCTCGGTGGCGGTGAAGTGGCGGACCATGACCGGCGGCACCGACGGTCTGCCCGGGTTTCAGCGCCCGAGCCTGTTCGGCTGGAGCCTGGACGACCGGGCGGTGCTCTACTGGGTGGTGCTCGCCGGCTTCGTGCTGTCGTGGTGGCTGATGCGCCGGCTGATCCGCTCGCCGCTGGGCTCGGTGATGATCGGCGTGCGCGAGAACGAGCAGCGCATGCGCGCGATCGGCTATCCGGTGCAGCGCATCAAGCTGGTCGCCTTCACCCTCGCCGGCACGTTCGCCGGGATCGGCGGCGGTCTGTACGCGTTCTTCAATGCGTTCGTCTCCAGCGACATCCTGCACTGGGTGCTGTCGGGCGACGCGGTGCTGATGGTGATCCTGGGCGGCGCGGGCACGATCACCGGCTCGGTGATCGGCGCCGGCATCTTCCTCACCCTCAAGCACGTGATCAGCTCGATGACCACCTACTGGATGCTGTGGGTCGGCGTGATCTTCATCGCCTGCGTGATGTTCATGCGCCAGGGGGTCTGGGGCCTGGTGCTGCAGCTGCTGCCGCGCTGGCTGAGGGGCGATCGGTGAGCGCGCTGCTGCGCACCGAGAAGCTGTACCGCGCCTTCGGCAGCCTCGTGGTCACCAAGGACGTCGACCTCGAGGTGCAGCCGGGCGAGCGCCACGCGCTGATCGGCCCCAACGGTGCCGGTAAGACCAGCTTCGTGAACCTGATCGGCGGCCAGCTGACGCCGTCGTCCGGCCGCATTCTGTTCAAGGGCGGCGACATCGCCGGCCTGGAGCCGGCCGCGGTGTGCCGGATGGGCATCGCCCGCACCTTCCAGAAGAACAACCTGTTCCGCGGCCTGAGCCTGCGCGAGAACGTGCGCCTGGCGGTGCAGGCCCATCGCGGCACGCCCTGGCAGGCGTTCCGCTCGATCTTCGCCGACCGCTCGCTGTGGGAGCGCGCCGATGCGTTGCTCGCTCAGGTCGGGCTGCGCAGCGGCCTCGAGCGCAAGGTGTCCGAGGTGTCGTACGGCGAGCAGCGCCAGCTGGAGATCGCGATCGCGCTCGCCTCCGAGCCCCAGCTGCTGCTGCTCGACGAACCCACCTCCGGCATGTCGCCGGTGGAGACCGACGCGATGATCGCACTGGTGCGCGGGCTGCCGTCCAGCCTCGCGATCCTGATGATCGAGCACGACATGAAGGTGGTGTTCTCGCTGGCCGACCGGATCACGGTGCTCTACTACGGCGAGGTGCTCGCCAGCGGCACGCCCGCCGAGATCCAGGCCTCCGAGCGGGTTCGCGAGGTCTACCTGGGCGGGGCGCACTGATGCTGAGCCTCTCGGGCGTGCACGCCTACTACGGCGACAGCCACATCCTGCACGACGTCTCCATCGAGCTGCGCCGCGGCGAGGTGGTGTGCGTGCTCGGGCGCAACGGCGCCGGCAAGACCACCACCGCGCTCACGATCATGGGCTACCTCGCGCCGCGGCCCGGCAGCATCCGGTTCGAGGATCGCGAGATCGGCGGCTGGCCGCCGCACCGCGTCTCCAAGGCCGGCATCGGCTTCGTGCCCCAGGAGCGCGGCATCTTCCCCAGCCTGACCGTGAAGGAGAACCTCACGGTGGCCGCGCGGCCCGGTGATCGCGGCCGCTGGACGCTGGCGGCGGTCTACCAGCTGTTTCCCAGGCTGCGCGAGCGCGAGGGCAACCTCGGCTTCCAGCTGTCCGGCGGCGAACAGCAGATGCTGTCGATCGCGCGGGCGCTGATGCTCAACCCCCGGCTGCTGCTGCTCGACGAGCCGTCGGAGGGGCTCGCGCCGCTGATCGTGCGCGAGATCGTCCAGGTGCTGAGTCAGCTCAAGTCCGAGGGCATGGCGGTGCTGCTGGTCGAGCAGAACCTGCGCACCGCGCTCGCGCTGGGCGACCGCCACTACGTGCTGTCCAAGGGCGCGGTGTGCTTCAGCGGCACCGGCGCCGAGCTCGAGGGCAACGAGCAGGTGATGCGCGACTACCTGAGCGTCTGAGCGCCGCGGGCCGCGTCCCGGCGCCGGCCGCCGGGGGCGCCGCTTACAGTCCCATCGCCTCGCGGTAGTACTTGTAGAACGCCCGGATCAGCACCTCGGTGACCATGTGGTCCTGGGGCTCGACGTCGCGCCCGCCCATCTCGAGCACCGCCGCGCGGTGCGCGTACTCGCCCGCGCCGAGCTGCGATTCGGCGAGCACCTCGCCGTCCTCCATCGCGACGTAGCCGGCCGGACCGTACAGGTTCGCGTGACGCAGCCGCAGCCGGGTGAGCGCAGGCGGGTCGTCGGCGTAGCCGTAGTAGGTCCAGGACAGCTCGAACGCCCCGGGGCCCTTGGGAATGATGTGCCGCATGCCGAGGGTGTTCGCCTGCTGGTGCATCACCACGCTGGGGAACACGGTGAGTCCGATCACCTTGCCGTCGTCGAACTCTCGGATCGGCGTCACCGTGTCGGTGTCCTCGAGCTGCAGACGGCCCTTGTTGCGCTGGATCTCCGAGGTCGCCTCGGCCGTGGTCGACCGGCCGACGTTGCGCGACACCATGATCCCGTGCCGTCCGCCCGAGACCGGCACCGACTCGGACTGCGTGTCGGCGCGCCACAGCCCGAAGGTGATCAGGAACGCGTGCAGCAGCGTCGCATGGTACGGGTCCTTGAGGTTCTCGACGTACATCTTCCAGTTCGACGGGATCAGCTGGCGGCTGTAGCCGAGCAGCCTCAGCGGCCGGCCGTTGAGCACGCGAACGATGTTCGTGTGCATCTCGGGCCCGACGTACTCGCCGAACGACGGTCCCTCGGGGGCGAAGCTCGCCCAGACCGCGCCGCCCTCGACATGCGCGCGCAGCCGGTTCAGGCCGTGGCGCGCGTTGTCGAAGTCCGCCGGCATCCCGCCCTTGCCGAGCACGCCGCGCTTGAGCGGCACGCCCTGCAGCCGTCCGTCGAGCGAGAAGTTCCATTGGTGGTACGGGCAGGTGAACGAGTCGACGCGGCCCGTGTTCTGCCAGCACAGCCGGGCGCCGCGGTGCGCGCAGCGGTTCTCCCACACGTGCACCTCGCCGTCCTTGCCGCGCACCACGACCACCTGGCGCTCGCCGATCCAGCTGCGCTTGTAGCTGCCGGGCTCTGGCACCTCGCACTCGAGCGCGACGTAGTTCCACGACGGCCCGTAGAAGAAGGTCTCCAGCTCGCGCCGGTAGATCTCTGGATCGGTGTAGATCCAGTACGGCACGCGGGTCCAGCCTTCCTGCGGCCACGTGCGCGGGGCGGTCTCGGCGTCCAGGCTCTTGCCCATGGGTCCTCCGTTCGCCGCGGTCAGACCGGCACGATCAGCGACCGGACCACGCGGTAGTTGTCGTACACGGCCGAGCGCTCGCGGATCCACAGCCGGCCGTCGCGGCGCACCAGCGTGTCCAGGTAGCGCCCGACCAGGTGCAGCGTCGGCTCGGCGTCGGACATCGCCTCGGTGACCAGGAAGTTCGCGGTGCAGCGGACCCGGTCGCCGTCGACCTCGAGCACGCGTACGCCGCTCACGAAATGCCGCCACGACCTCGGCTCGTAGACCTGCGTCTCGCGCAGCGCGAGCACCCGGTCGCGCAGCATCGCGATGCCGTCGCAGTAGACCGTCGCCTGGGGCAGCCCCTGGTCGTGATTCTCCCGCGAGATCACCTGGTACAGGCAGTCGTCGGTGAAGTAGCCGGGCATCCGCTCGACCTCGTCGTCGTCGAGCAGGCCGGCGATCTCCTCGTACAGCTCGCGGATCTCGTGCACCAGTTCGCGCGTCTGCGGGCTCGGGGCCGCGGGCCGTGCGGGCATCCGTGCCGCGTCGCTCATGCCGTCCTCCTCGGATCGCCCGGTCGGCTCACGCGGCTCGCATCATCTGGCCGAGGTTGGTGTCGAAGCCGCGCTGCGAGCCGAGCTTGACCACCGGCGACTTGAGCGTCTCCTGCCACACCAGCGAGTCCATCGCGATCTGCAGCGGATGGTCCTGGATGGTGAGCGCGCAAAAGCCCTGCTCGCGCGAGCCGTGATTGTGCACGGCCCAGCCCGGTGCGGAGAAGTGCAGGTCGCCCGCTTCCCATTCCATCCGCTCGCCCTCGACCACGCTCTTGCCGTGGCCGATGAAGTAGTAGTTGATCGCCGCCGACGTGTGCCGGTGAGGCTGGTCGACCTTGCCGGGCGGGTACTTGGCGATCGTCGCGAAGAAGCAGTGCGACGTGCCCATGCGGCGCTCGGTCGCCGGGTTGTAGAGCAGGTACAGGTGCCGCCCGGTGTAGCTCAGGTCGCGGTGGAAGACCTTGTCCAGGTGCTTCTCCACCTCGACCCAGGGCCACAGCAGCGGGCGCGACTCGACGACGTCGATGTCGACCAGGTACTCGTAGCCGAGCAGTTTCGCGCCGTCCGGCCCGAGGTCGATCGATTCGGCGAGGTCGCGCGCCCGAGGCGCCGCGGCGCTGGTGCCGGCGGGCTCGTTGGCCGCGGCCGGCCGCGGTGCGGTGTCGACCAGGTGGACCTCCAGCTTCTCGAGCACCGGCGCGTTCGAGTAGCTCAGCCGCACGAACAGCTCCTGCCCGTCGTTGCGATAGGAGACCGGCTCCATCGACGGCGTGTTCCAGACGTCGAACCGGGACACGCCGAACGCATGGCGCCCGATGCTCGCGGTTGCCGCCCCGCCGATGCACATGTCGACCGCCGAGGCGCTGCGCAGGATCGGCGGCGTGGTCTCGCCCGGCTTGACCACGTGCAGGGTCACGTCGATGCCCGGGGCGAAGCACGGCACCGGGTGGGTGTTCGACGGGTGCTCGATCGCCGCGGCGCGCCGCCCGCACGCCGGCAGCGCGGCGTCGGCGAGCCGCTCGATCTGCTCGTCGATCGCCCGCCGCGGCACGATGATCGACGGCCACTTCTGCTGCACGCGGGGCTCGACCCCGCCGACGTCGACGAACCGGAACGTGTCGCTCATCGCATCCTCCTCGGGTGTGCTCGGCGCGGCCACGAGGCTTCAGCCCGCGCGGTCGCCCTTCCAGGTCGGCACCGCGCGCTCGGGCGCCGGGATCTCGCGGCCCAGACCGCGGGTCCGGGCGCGCTCGTAGGCCATCATCGCGACGGCGAGGTCCGACAGCCCCATCCCCATCGCCTTGAACAGCGTGACGTCCGTCGATGCCGCGCGCGGGCTGCGGCCGGCCGCGACCACCGCGCCGATCGTCCGCAGCCGCGACCAGTCGCCCGCCGGGCCGAAGTGCTCGACGAATTCGCGCGAGGCCTTCTGCACGTTCGGCAGGTCATCGACCACGATCTCGGCGGCGCGCTCGAACACGTCCGGCTGGAATTCGGCGTTCTGCGGCAGGATCGCGCCCACCGCGTTCAGGTGTGCGCCCGGCGCGAGCATCGCGGCCGACAGGAACGGCTCGCGCGCTCGCGTGACCAGCGTGACGATCGGTGCGCCGTCGGTCGCGGCGGCGACGCCGTCGCACTCGCGCACGCTGAAGTCGAAGCGCCGGCGCAGCGTCTCGACGAATGCGCGGCGTTTCTCGGCCGTGGGGCTGAAGACCCGCACCGTGCGTAGCGGGCGCACCGCGTTGACCGCCGCGACCTGGGTGAGCGCCTGCAGCCCGGTGCCCACCAGCGCCATCTCGGTGGCCTGCGGCGGGGCGAGCCAGCGCGTGCCCAGTCCGGTCATCGCCGCGGTGCGCAGCTGCCCGAGCGCGCCGGCTTCGATCACGGCGCGCACCGCGCCGACCCGGCTGTCGAACAGCACGTAGAGCGCGGTCGCGCCGCGCTTGGTGTGCACCCAGTTCTTGTAGCCCGCCCAGCCGAGCGCGGGTGCGGCCGAGCCGAGCGAGTGCATCGAGCTGCCGTCGTCGAACCCGGCCAGCGCCTTGGGCACGTTGAACGCGCCGCTGGCGGCGACCGCGCGCTCGAGCGCCGCGATCGCGTCGTCCAGCGTGACCAGCGAGACCACGTCGCGCTCGGTCAGCCACAGCACGGGTTCGCTCATCGTGCCCCTCGCGCTTGCGCGACCACCGGGTTGCTCAGCCGTCCCACACCCGGGATCTCGACTTCGAAGCGGTCGCCGGGCCGCAGCCAGCGCGGCGGCTTGCGCGCCATGCCCACGCCGGCCGGCGTGCCGGTCACGATCACGTCGCCGGGCAGCAGCCGCGCGAAGGTCG
>JBIKMO010000436.1:0-2857 GCA_044359175.1 Burkholderiaceae bacterium
TTGGTCAGCACGATCTCGCCTTCTTCGCCCGGAGCCACGGCGAGGCCGGTCGCCGGGTCGACCACTTCGACGAGGTTCTCCCATTCGAAGCAGTGCAGGCAGGCGGCCGCCCCGTCGGACCGGATCGCACCGGCGGCGCAGGTCGATGCGACGAAGCCGGCACCCTGCGTGCTGCCGTAGCCTTCGTGCAGCGCGCAGCCCCAGTCCCGAACGATCGATTCCGCCCACCGGCGCGGGTACCCCTCGCCGGCGACGAACAGCCCGCGCATCGACCGGAACGCATCCCCGGGACGCATCCCCCGGCGGCGGATCGCCTCGGTCAGCGTGTGCAGGAAGTTGGTGGACGCATAGACGAACGCCGCGTCGGGGAAGCGCAGCATCAGATCGAGCTTGGCCTCGGTGCCGAGCGTGCCGGGGATGTTGACACCCGTCGCGCCGGCGACGCGGAACCCCTCGGGGGGACCCCAGCCGCCGGTGGTCAGCCCACCCTGCGGAACGCAGTTGAACGCGACGTCGCCCGGACGCAGGCCGGCGATGAACCACGGCAGCGCGTGCAGGAAGCCCTGAAGCGCGACGTCGTGCTGGGTACGGCCGTAGGTCTCCTGCCCCTGTCCCGACGTGCCGCCGGTCATGTTGACCAGCGCGACGTGCGAGGGTTCCACCGACAGTCGCGTGCCGAAGGGCGGATGCGCGGTCTGGTCGGCGAGGAAGTCCGCCTTGGTACAGGCGGGCACGCGTTGCGAGAACTCCGCCAGCGAGCGGATCCCGTCGGGACGCACGCCCGCCGCGTCGAGCCGCTCCCGGTAGAACGCGCTGCGCGCATGCACGCGGGCGAGCTGACGGCGCAGCCTGGCGAGCTGCAGCGCATCGAGCTCCGCGCGCGAAAGCCGCTGGAAGCGCGCGAGGGTCGCCGAGGCTCCCGGGGCCGCGACGCTCATGTCCGGGCGGCGGCCGGCGACCGAGCCGCGATCGGACGGAACACCGGCAGCCACAGGTCGTCTCCCGCGTCGCGGAACACGACCTCCACAGCCATGCCGGCCACCACCTCGTCCACGGGGCAGTCGACGATGTTGGTCGGCACCCGCACGCCCTCGTCCAGCTCCACCAGCGCGACGACGTAGGGAACGTCCTGCGCGTAGATCTCCGCCGGGATCGGATGACGGACGACGATCCAGCTGTAGACCGTGCCGCGGCCGCTGGAGGCGACCCAGCGCGCGTCGGGCGACCGGCACGACGTGCAGACCGGCCCGGGCGGGAACCGATGCGTGCCGCATGCAGTGCAGCGCTGCAGGCGCAGCTGGTGCTGGCGACAGCCCTCCCAGTACGGCGCCGTCAGGTGGTCGGCCACCGGCCTGGGCTTGTCGATGCGAGGCGTGTCCATGGTCAGTTGCGCAGCAGCATCGCGCTGCCGCAGGTCATCGCGCCGGCAGTGGTCAGGGCGACCCGCGCTCCGGCCACCTGCCGCGCGCCGGCCGTGCCGCGCAACTGCTCGACCGCCTCGTACACGTGGTTGAAGCCGTGGATGTAGGCCTCCGACAGCAGGCCGCCGTGGGTGTTGGTGGGCAGCGCGCCGTCGCGTCGCAGGGCCCCGCTCGCCACGAACGGCCCGCCCTCGCCCTCGGCGCAGAACCCGAGCCCTTCCAGCTGCATCAGCACGCTGTAGGTGAAGCAGTCGTAGATCTCGGCGACGTCGACATCCGAGGGACCCAGCCCCGCGCTGCGCCAGAGGTCCGCGGCGATGTACCTGCTGTAGTTCTCGGACAGCTCCGGCCAGCGGATCGCGTCGAACAGGTCCTCGCCCTGCTGCCGGCCCCCGCCATAGGCCCCGCCGGTGATGTAGACCGGCGGATGACGCAGGTCGCGCGCGCGCTCCGCCGAGGTCACCAGCACCGCGCACGCGCCGTCGGATTCGAGGCAGATGTCGTACAGCCCGAACGGATCGACGATGGGCCGCGCGTTCAGGTAGTCGTGCATCGACAGCGGCGTTCTCAGCATGGCGCGGTCGTTGAGCACCGCGTTGTCGCGAAAGGCCGTAGCCACCGCACCGAGCTGCTCGCGGGTCGTGCCGTAGCGGATCATGTGCCGGCGGCACCACATGGCCATCGCCTGCGGGTAGGTGATCCAGCCGAACGGCGCGGTGAACTGGGTGACGCCGTGCGCCGCGAGCTGGCGGCCGCCGCCCAGCCGGAACCCCGATCGCCCGTTCATCGCGCGGAAGCAGAGCACGTTCTTCGCCAGGCCCGCCTCGATGGCGGCGGTGGCGGTGAGCGTGATCAGGTTGGCCGCGTTGCCCCCCGAGGAGAACTCGACGACGTACTGAGGGTCGGCGAGGCCCAGCGCCGTGGCGACCGCCATCGACGGCACCGAGTCGCCGAAGTTGAAGCTGACGACGCCGTCGACCTCGTCCAGGTCGATGCCGGCATCCGCGGCCGCGCGGGCGCACGCCTCGGTGGCGAGTTCCAGCACGGTGACTCCGGATCGCTTCGAGTACGGCGTGCAGCCGATGCCGGCGATCGCGCAGCGGTCACGCAGGTTCCACATCGTCCTCGTACCTCTTCCTCGTTCAGCGCCCGGTGAACCGGGGCTTGCGCTTGTCCTGGAACGCCGCGAGCCCCTCGGTCGCGTCGACCGAGGTGGTCGCGTAGTCCACCACGAAGTCGAGCTCCATTCGAAGCGCGTCGTCCACGTCCATCCGGAGCCCTTCGTGCACCAGCCGCTTCATTCCGGCCAGGCCGAGCGGGCTCGCATCGAGCAGGCCCTGGACCAGGCGCTCGGTGCGTGCGTCGAGCTCGTCGTCCGGAAAGACCACGGATGCGAGCCCGATGCGTTCGGCCTCGGCGGCGCCCAGGATCTCGCC
>JBIKMO010000015.1:0-30843 GCA_044359175.1 Burkholderiaceae bacterium
GCTGGAGGTGCCGCAGGCCGAGCTCGAGACGATCCGCGTCGAGCTGCCGCGCCGGATGGCGGGCGTGGTCGAGCTGTCGGTGCCGCTGATCGCCGAGGTCGGCGCGGGACCGAACTGGGAGCAGGCGCACTGAGTCGGCGGCGCGCGACTGCGGCTGGGGCCGGCCGCGGGGTGGGTGTCGGCGCGTGGGGTTGGTAAGCTGACGCACGTCCGCTGACGGACGCAACCGGAGCGATCGTGATGGGTGCGCTCGAGAGGCCGCTTCCCGTGCTCGTCGCCGGTGGCGGGATCGGAGGTCTGGCGGCTGCGCTCGCGCTCGCGCGGCGCGGCTTGAGCGTCACGGTGCTGGAGCAGGCCGCGTCGATCGGAGAGATCGGCGCGGGCATGCAGCTCGGCCCGAACGCGTTCCACGCGTTCGATGCGCTCGGCGTCGGCGAGGCCGCCCGCGCGCGCGCGGTCTTGACCGACTGCCTGGTGATGCACGACGCGATCGACGAGACCGAGGTCGCACGCGTGCCGACGGGCGAGGCGTTCCGCAGCCGGTTCGGCAACCCGTATGCGGTGATCCACCGGGTCGACGCACACCGCTCGCTGCTCGAGGGTGTGCAGCGCTCGGGGCGGGTGGCCGTGGTCACGGGCGCGCGCGTCGAGCGCATCGAGCAGGACGGCGAGCGGGTCGCTGCGTTCACGGCGGACGGCCGCCGCCACGAGGGTGTCGCGCTGATCGCGGCCGACGGCGTGAAGTCGGTCGTACGCGCGCAGTACGTCGGTGATCCGCACCGCGTGACCGGGCACGTGGTCTACCGCGCGGTCGTCGACCGCGCCGAGTTCCCCGAGGACCTGCGCTGGAACGCGGCGAGCATCTGGGTCGGCCCGAACTGCCACCTGGTCCACTATCCGCTGCGCGGGGGCGAGCAGTACAACGTGGTGGTGACGTTCCACAGTCGGGCACGCGAGGACTGGAGCGTGACCGAAGGCAGTCCCGAGGAAGTCCGGAGCTACTTCGGCGAGGTCTGCCCGCGCGCCCGCCGCCTGATCGACCTGCCGAAGTCCTGGCGGCGCTGGGCGACCGCGGACCGCGATCCGATCGCGCAGTGGACGTTCGGCCGGGTGACGCTGCTCGGCGACGCCGCGCACCCGACCACCCAGTACCTGGCCCAGGGGGCGTGCATGGCGATCGAGGACGCGGTGACGCTGGGTGAGGCGCTCCGGGTGCACGACGGCCACTGGGAGCGTGCGCTCGACCTGTACCAGCGCTCGCGCGTCGCACGCACCGCGCGGATCGTGCTGTCCGGCCGCGAGATGGGGCGGCTCTATCACGCGCAGGGCGTCGAGCGCCTGGTGCGTAACGCGCTGTGGACCGGGCGCACTCCGGAGCGCTTCTACGACGCGCTCGAGTGGCTGTACGGCTGGACCGTCGGCACGTGCCTCGCCTCGCCGCACTGACGTGCGGGTGCGGGCACGCCGCCGCGCGCGGGCGCACGCCGCCGGCCCAGCCCGCTCACACGCCGGCGACTGCGCGAGCCGCGCCCGGTCAAACGTAGGCGATCAGCCGTCCGGCGAAGACGGTCGCGCCCCACAGCAGCAGCGAGGCGGCGCCGGCGCAGCGCATGCCCGCGGACGGGGGTCCGGCGGAGCGAAGCGCGTCGCGTGCGGCCGACGCGTGGAATGCCGCCGCGTTCAGTCCGGCCAGCATCAGCAGGGCCATCTTCACGGCGAACGCCCGGTTGGCGAGCAGCTCGCCGGCGGCCGCGACGAACAGCAGGGTGCCGCTCGCGACCGCGCCGCCGAAACCGACCAGCGCGACCGGCACCGCGCTGCGCAGCAGCGGCTCGACCGCGCCGTGACGCATCAGGCCGATCAGCCGCAGGTCGACGACCGCGATCGCCCCCACCAGCAGCGCGAACGACAGGATGTGCACCGACTCCACCAGCGGGAACACCCAGCCCGACTGCACCCAGCGGGCGAGCGCGGTGCCGGCGAGCGGCTCGGCGAGGGTGGCGACGCTCACGACGGCGGGATCGCACGCCGGCTGGCGAAGATGTCGCCGAGCGCACGCCAGCGCGGCAGTTCGGGCAACGACTCCAGCGGCACCGGCAGTCGCTGGCGCCAGTTCGGCGGCAGGTCGGGCGTGCCGGGCAGGTTGGGCTGGCGGCGCTGACCGGCGACGTCCTCGAGCTGGACGATCGCCAGCCGGGCGCTCGAGGCGGCCAGCCATCGGTGCAGCCGCTCGGTCAGATCGGCGCCGACGAGGCCGTGCGCGTCGAGGCCGGCGGTCACCCGCGCCAGATCGGCCGCGCGTTCGTCGCGCCATGCAGCGAGCCCCTCGGGCGTCGCGCCGGCGGCCTGCGCGCGCTCGTCGAGGTCGGCGGCGGCGGCCCAGCCGTCGATCGTCGGTAGGTCGTGCGTGGAGGCGCACACCGCCGCCAGTGGCGGGAGCGAGCGCGGATCGGCCAGCCGCCCGAGCGCGTCGCGCTCGAACCAGGCCACCCGGGTCGACAGGACGCCGGCATGGGCCATCCGCTCGCGAAAGCCGGGGCGGACCGTGCCGAGATCCTCGCCGATCACCAGGCAGCGTTGCAGCGCGCTGCGCATCGCCACGACCCGCAACAGCGCGTCGAGGGGATAGCGGACGTACGCGCCGTCGCTCGCGCGGCCGCCCCGTGGCACCCAGAACAGCCGTTCGAGCGACATCACGTGATCCACACGCAGCCCGCCCGCGCCGTCCATCGTCGCCTGCAGCAGCGCATCGAAAGGCGCGAGACCGTGGGCCACGAGCGCCTCGGGTCGCCATGGCGGCAGCCCCCAGGCCTGACCCTGCGGCGCGAACGCGTCGGGCGGGGCGCCGAGTTCGTGGTCCAGCGCGACCAGGCCGGGGTTCGACCAGGCGTCGGCGCCAGCCGGATCGGCACCGACCGCGAGGTCGGCGATCAGCCCGATCGGCGCGCCCGCCGCGTGGGCGGCGTCGCCTGCGGCGCGCCACTGCCGCTGCGCCAGCCACTGTACGAACCGGTGGAAGGCGATGCGCTCGGCATGGGTGGCGCGGAACGCCGCGACACCCGCCGCATGCGGGTGTTCGTGACCGGGCGGCCATGCGCGCGGGTCGGCGATGCCGTGGTGCTCGACAAGCGCCTCGAAGCACGCGTGCGCGTCGGCGCGTGCACCCTGGGCGTCGCGCCAGCGCTCGAAGTCGCGATGCGCGTCGCGTACGCGCGCAGTGTCGCGGCCCGCGCGGAAGTCGCTCCACAGCCGCTCCAGACCCTGCCGCTTGAGCGCGACCACGCGGGCGTGGTCCACCTGCGGCGCGGTGCGCACCGCCCGCAGCGCCGCCCGGGTCTGCGGGCGGTCGACCCAGTCCTCGTACAGGGGTGCCGGGAACGTCGACGCCGCTCGCGGCAGCGACACGAACAGCGGGTTGAGCGCGAGGCGGCTGGACGGCGAGTACGGCGAGGCGCGCTCGGGCCAGGCGAGCGACGGCGCGTGCACCGGGGACACCAGCAGCCCCGACGCCCCCGAGGCGGCAGCGAGACGCGCCAGTGCGGCGAGGTCGTCGAAGTCGCCGATGCCCCAGCTGTGCTCCGAATGCAGCGCGTACAGCTGCAGCGACAGCACCCAGGCCCCCGGCGCATGCCCGAGCCCCGGCGGCAGCCAGCAGCGCGGCGGGACCGCGTAGACCCGACCCGCGGGGGTGGGGGCGAGCCCGAGGTCACGCCCGCCGCCCGCCTCGGCCGGTCGGATCGACAGCGCGGCCTCGCCGATCGGCAGCGGCGCGGGCAGCCGGAAGCGGTGCCGCCGCAGCAGGCGGCCGTCGTGCCACGCCGAGGCGACGATGCGCGTGTCGGAGCCCGGCACGATCCGGTGCGGCGGTCCGGAGTCGCCGACCCGGACCGCGAGCGGACCGGCGTCCGCCCCCAGTACGCACTCGACCTCGGCGTGGGCGTCGCCGGCGGCGACCACGGCCGCCGCGTCCGCGCCGGGACGCCAGCGGGCGCGCTCGTCGCGGGCGAGCGTGCCGGTCACGCAGACCACCACGGCCGGCGCGTCGACTTCGATCGGATCGCCGGGCTCCAGGTCGAGCGGCACCACGTCCGATGCGGTGTCCAGCACCCGCAGCCAGCCCTCGGGGTGCTCGGGCGGCGGCAGCCTCAGCGTGTGGCGGCCGTCGCCCGCGACCAACCCGATCCACGCGCGGTCGCGCGCCGCGCCGGGTCGCGCGCTGCCGGCGTCCACCAGCATCGCGAGCGTCCGGCGCCGCCCGTCGTGCCAGTCCGCGTCTGACATCGGTGTCGCATCCTCGCGCAGCCAGACGACGTCGGGCACCCGCGGATCGTCATCGGAGCGGCGGCCGTCGTAGAAGCGCTCGGCGCGTACGCAGGGCAGGGCGTCGCGCAGCCGGGTGAGCTCGGCCACCAGAGCCCGCAGGTCGTCTGACGCCGGCGAGGGCACCGGCGGGCCGCCGCCGTCGTCCGGCGCGTCGCCCAGGTCGGGCGGCCAGGCGATCCAGGTGAGCGGCGTGTCGTGCCCGTACGGGTTGTTGTTGCCGCCCTGCGAGACCGTGAATTCGTCGCCCGCGCGCAGCATCGGCACGCCGCGCGCCAGCATCAGCGAGGCGAGCATCGCACGCATCCGGCGGCGGCGGCGAAGCAGCACGTCCGCGTCGCTGGTCGGTCCGTCGGCACCGCAGTCGTCCGACCAGTTCGCGTCGGTGCCGTCGCGATTGTCCTCGCCGTTGGCGTGATTGCGCTTGTCCCGGTACGAGACCAGGTCGGCCAGCGTGAAGCCGTCGTGCGCGGTCAGGTAGCTGATGCCCGCGGCCGGCCCGCGGGCGCCGAACAGGTCGCTCGAGCCGCCCAGACGGGTGGCGAGCGCGGCGGTGGCGTGCGCGTCGCCGCGCCAGTACCGGCGCAGGTCGTCGCGGGCTCGGTCGTTCCACTCGGCCCAGCCGTGAGGGAACCCGCCGACGAAGCGGCCTTCGCAGTCCCAGCTCTCGGCGATCAGCTTGCAGCGCGACAGCACCGGGTCGTCGCGGACCGCGCGCAGCCACGGCAGATCGGTCGAGAACGCGCCGCCCGCATCGCGGGTGATCGCCGAGGCGAGGTCGAATCGGAACCCGTCGACACCGATCTCGTCGGCCCAGTAGCGCAGCGCATCGACCACCAGACCGGAGACCGCCGGCTCGTGCGCGGCCAGCGTGTTGCCGCAGCCGGAGAGGTTCGCGTAGCCACCCGGCCGCGCCGGATCGGCACGGTAGTAGCACGCGTTGTCGAGCCCGCGCAGCGACAGCGTCGGGCCGCGTTCGTCGCCCTCGGCGGTGTGGTTGTAGACCACGTCGAGGATCACCTCGATGCCGGCATCGTGCAGCGCGTCGACCGCGTCGACCATCGCGGCGACGCCCCGGGGTCCGGCGAGCGCCGGGTGCATCGCGAAGAACGCGATCGGGTTGTAGCCCCAGTAGTTGCGCCGGCCGGCGCGCGCGAGGTGGAGCTCGTCGAGCCACGCGGCCACCGGCAGCAACTCGACCGCGGTGACGCCCAATGCGGTCAGGTGCGCGATCGCGGCCGGGTGCGCAAGCCCTTCGACCGTACCGCGTAGCGGCGCGGGCACCTGCGGGTGCCGCACGGTGAATCCGCGCACGTGAAGCTCGTAGAGGATGGTCTCGCCCCAGGGGCGACGCGGCGGCGGGGGGCGAACGCGCCGCGTGCGCGGCGGCGCGACCACCCGGGCTTTGGGCACGTACGGCGCGCTGTCGCGTTCGTCGAAGGATTCGCAGCCGTCGGGGTGTCCGGCGCGCCATCCCAGGACCGCGTCGTGCCACTCGAATCGGCCGATCAGCTCGCGTGCGTACGGGTCGAGCAGCAGCTTGTTCGGATTGAAGCGGTGCCCGTCGCGGGGCGCATACGGTCCGTGGGCGCGCAGCCCGTACACCAGCCCGGGTCCGGCGTCCGGCAGCCGGCCGTGGTGCAGGTCGCCGTCCCGCCCGGGCAGCGCGAAGCGCCCGGTCTCGCGGGTTCCGGTGGGGTCGAACGTGCACAGCTCGATGCGTTCGGCGTGCCGCGACCACACCGCGAACTCGACGCCGGTACCGTCCCAGTGCGCACCGAGCCGTGCGCCGCTGCCGGGGTCCAGGGCGCTCACCGGGGCCGGTCGGGTGAGGCCGGCTGGAGGACCAGCGCGGCGAGTGGCGGCAGCGTGAGCGCGACCGAGGCCGGCCGGCCGTGCCACGGGCCGGCGTCGGCCTCGACCGCGCCGAGGTTGCCGACGCCCCCGCCGCCGTACGGCCGGGCGTCGCTGTTCAGCCGCTCGATCCAGCGGCCGCCACGCGGCACACCCACCCGGTAGCCGTGGCGCACGACCGGCGTGAAGTTGCACACCACGAGCACCGGATCGCCGCCGGACGGGTCGGCACGCAGCCACGCGACCACGCTCTGCGTCGCGTCCTGGCAGTCGATCCACTCGAAGCCGGCCGGGTCGCAGTCGCCCGCGTGCAGCGCGGGCAGCGACGCGTACGTCCGGTTCAGATCGCCGACCAGCGCCTGCAGGCCGCGGTGACGCTCGCCGTGGAGCGGATCGTCGAGCAGGTGCCAGTCGAGTGCGCGGTCGTGATCCCATTCGCGGCGCTGGCCGAACTCTCCGCCCATGAACAGCAGCTTCTTGCCGGGCTGTGTCCACATGAACGTCAGGTACACGCGCAGGTTCGCGAAACGGCGCCAGTCGTCGCCGGGCATCTTCTCGAGCAGCGAGCGCTTGCCGTGCACCACCTCGTCGTGCGACAGCGGCAGAACGAAGTTCTCGGCGAACGCGTACAGCATCCCGAAGGTGAGGCGATGGTGGTGCCACGGCCGGTGGACCGGGTCCTCGGCGACGTAGGCCAGCGTGTCGTTCATCCAGCCCATGTTCCACTTGTAGCCGAATCCCAGCCCGCCGAGCCAGGTCGGTCGGGACACCCCCGGCCACGCGGTGCTCTCCTCGGCGACGGTGATCGCGCCGGGCACCTCCTCGTAGACCTTCTCGTTGAGCCGGCGCAGGAACGCGATCGCCTCCAGGTTCTCGCGACCGCCGTGCGCGTTCGGCCGCCACGCGCCGGGCGGGCGGCTGTAGTCGAGGTAGAGCATCGATGCGACCGCGTCGACCCGCAGCCCGTCGACATGGAACGCGTGCAGCCAGTACAGCGCGTTGGCGATCAGGAAGTTCGCCACCTCGGGGCGTCCGAAGTCGTAGACCAGCGTGCCCCAGTCCGCGTGGCGGCCCACGCGCGGATCGGCGTGCTCGTACAGCGGCGTGCCGTCGAACGCGACCAGGCCGTGCTCGTCGTCCGGGAAGTGGGCCGGCACCCAGTCGAGGATCACGCCCAGGCCGAGCGCGTGGGCGCGGTCGACGAACGTGCGCAGGTCATCGGGCGTGCCCCAGCGTGCGGTGGGCGCGTACATCGCGGTCGGCTGGTAGCCCCAGGAGCCGCCGAACGGATGCTCGGACACGGGCATCAGCTCGACGTGCGTGAAGCCGTGGGCCGCGACGTAGGGCAGCATCGTGTCGGCAAGCTCGCGCCAGCCCGGGATGCCACCGTCCGCGCCTCGCCGCCACGACCCCGCGTGCACCTCGTAGATCGCGATCGGCGCACCGCGTGACTGGCGATGCCCGCGCTCGGCGAGCCAGCGCGCGTCGGTCCATGCGAACGGCGCCTCGTGCAGGACTCGGGACGCGGTCGCGGGCGGGGTCTCGGTGCACCGCGCGACCGGGTCGCCCTTCAGCCGCAGCGCGCCGCGGGCATCGAGCAGTTCGAACTTGTACAGCTCGCCGTCGCCGACCCCGGGCAGGAACACCTCCCACAGTCCGGCCTCGACGCGACGGCGCATCGGGTGCACGCGGCCGTCCCAGCCGTTGAAGCCGCCGACCACGCTGACCCGCTGCGCGCCCGGGGCCCAGACCGCGAACGCGGTCCCGGGCACGCCGTCGACCGTGCGTGCACGGGCGCCGAGCGCGTCCCACAGCCGCCAGTGCGTGCCCTGGGCGATCAGGTGCAGGTCGAGCTCGCCGAGCACCGGGCCGAACCGGTACGGATCCTCGATCGTGCGTCCGCCGGGGGTCGCCGCCCCACCGTCCACCTCGAGCCGGTACGGGGTCCGCGCGTCCGCGAGCGCGACCGGGCCGGCGAAGACGCCTGCAGCGAGCATCGGCAGTGCGCCCGCGCACGCGCCGCATGGTCCGATCACCCGCACGGCGGCCGCGCCCGGCACCAGGCAGCGCACCACGACCGCGCCGCAAGGCCCGGCGTGCGGGCCGAGCAGCGCGAACGGATCGCCGTGCCGGGCGCCGAGCAGCGCGTGCACTGCCGCCGGATCGGTGCCGCTCGCGGTCCAGGGGTCCTCGGTCATCGACGGGCTCAGCGGATGTAGGCCTCGGCCGCGTAGCGACGCATCATCCGCTGGGTGTTGAAGTAGCAGGCGATCTTGCCGATCGCCTGGCACATCATCCAGATCCAGCGCTCGCGGTCGTGGTGGAACAGCGGCAGCACGACATGCTCGAGCTTCGTGTACAGGTCCTCGGCATTCGCGGCGGCCGGGCCCTCGGCGTGGTCGCCGCGAGCGTCTCCGTCGCGGCCGATCGCCCAGCCGGTGACGCCCTCGACGCACGCCTCGAGCCACCAGCCGTCGAGCACCGACAGGTTCAGCACCCCGTTGAGCGCGGCCTTCATCCCGCTCGTGCCGGAGGCCTCCAGCGGCGGCGTGGGCGTATTCAGCCAGACGTCCACGCCACTCACCAGGTACTTCGCGAGCGCGGTCTCGTAGTTCGGTACGAACACCATCGTGAGTTCCGGGGCGAGCTCGCGAACGTGCTGGTGGATCCGGTGGATCAGCGCCTTGCCTGGACCGTCGCTCGGGTGCGCCTTGCCCGCCAGCACGACCTGGAACGGGTGCCGCGCGTGGATGCGCTTGAGCCGCTGCAGGTCGGTGAAGAGCAGGTCCGGGCGCTTGTACGCGGTCATGCGGCGCGCGAACCCGATCACGGGCAGGCCCGGATCGAGCGTCGTGCCGGTGCGGCGCGCGACCTCGGCGACCAGGTCGTCCTTCGCCTGGCGGTGCGCGGTCCAGATGCGCGCGGCCGGCAGCTGGTCGGCACGGACCATCACCTCGGGTTCGTGCGCCCAGGCCGGGAAGTGCTCGTTGAAGAGCTCGCGCATCGCCGGATGCGCCCAGGTTGGCAGGTGCACGCCGTTGGTGATCGCCCGGATGTCGTAGCCCGGGAACATCCGCTCGGTGGTCTGCGCGTGGCGGCGCGCGACGCCGTTGACGAAGCCCGACAGGTTCAGCGCGAGCCGCGTCATGTTCAGCGCGTCCTCGCCGGCCAGGCGCCGCACCTGGTCGGTCTCGACGTAGCCGCGCAGCACGTTCTCGAACAGGCCGTAGTCGAACCGGTCGTGGCCGGCCTCGACCGGCGTGTGCGTGGTGAAGATGCAGGCCTGCCGCACCGGCGTCAGTCGGTAGTTCATCGCACCCGGACCGATCTGGTCGGGCTGGCGCGGGTAGCGGCGCAGCAGGTCGAGCGCGAGCAGGGCCGCGTGGCCCTCGTTCAGGTGGTGGGTCCGCACGTCGAAGCCGAGCGCCTGCAGCACGCGCAGCCCGGCGATCCCCAGCACCGCCTCCTGCTTGAGCCGGTAGTCGGCGCCGGGCCCGTAGAGGCGGTCGGTCAGCCGGCGGTCCTCGGGCGAGTTCTCGTCGACGTCGGTGTCCAGCAGCAGCACCGGTACGCGCGCGCCGATCGGGCTGGACAGCACGTGCAGCCATGGGCGCACCCAGACTTCGCGGCCCTCCAGCAGCACCGCGACCTTCGCGCGCAGCGGCGCCGCATAGTCGGCCGGATTCCACGGGTCGGCATGCTCCACCTGGTTGCCGTCGGCGTCGATCTCCTGACGCAGGTAGCCCTGGCGGCTCAGCAGCGTGACGAAGACCACCGGCAGGCCGAGGTCGGCGCACGAACGGGCGGTATCGCCGGCGAGCACGCCCAGACCGCCGCTGTACGTGTGCATCTCGGGCCGCAGCGCCATCTCCATCGAGAAGTAGGCGATTCGGACCTGGTTGAGGAACGGGCCGATCGTCTGCGCGGCGGGCGGGTCGGTGCGGGTGTCGTGGTAGAGCAGGTGCATGGCGCAGGCGTCGCGGCCCTCCGGCTTCGTGCACACCGGAGCGCGGCAAGCCGGGGATCTCACGCAGGTGGGTTACGATTCCCGAACCCGGCGACCCTGGTGTGACGGCGGATCGGGGCGTTCCACGATAACAGAGGAGCACACGATGGACGATTCACCGAACGACGGACGGCCGACCGGCCCCCTTCCTGGCGAGCTGGAGTCGTTGCTGCCGCGGGTGCCGCTGGATCGCCGCGGGTTCCTCGCGGGCTCGACCGGTGCGGGGTTCGCGCTGTCGGTGGCGCCCACGGGCGCACTGCTCGCGCAGACGATCACCACGCCGTCCGCCGGGCTGCGCACCGGCGACCTGACGATCCCGACCGCGAGCGGGCCGATCCCGGCCTATTTCGCGGCGCCTGCCGCCGCGAGCGGTGCGGCCACGATCCTCGTGGTGCAGGAGATCTGGGGCGTGCACGAGCACATCAAGGACGTCTGCCGCCGCCTCGCCCGCGAGGGCTGGTATGCGATCGCCCCGGAGTTGTTCTTCCGCCACGGCGATCCGCAGAAGTATCCGTCGACCGCTCAGATCGTGCAGGAGCTGCTGCCGAAGATCGCCGACGCGCAGGTGATGTCCGATCTGGACGCAACCCTGGACTACGCGCACGTCAACGGCGGCAACCGCAACCGTCTGGGGATCACCGGGTTCTGCTGGGGCGGGCGGATCACCTGGCTGTACGCGGCCCACCAGCCGCTGGTCAAGGCGGGGGTGGCCTGGTACGGCCGCCTCACCGGGCCGACCAACGCAGCGCACCCGTTCCATCCGTACGAGGCGTCGATGCGGCTGCACGCGCCGGTGCTCGGTCTGTACGGCGGCCGCGACGACGGCATCCCGCTCACCACGGTCGACGAGATGAAGACCCGGCTCGCGGCAAGCAACGCCCATGCTCGGGCGTCGGAGTTCATCGTCTACCCCGATGCGCCGCACGCGTTTCACGCCGACTACCGGCCGACCTACCGCAAGGAAGCGGCTGAGGACGCCTGGAAGCGCGCGCTCACCTGGTTCCGCCGGTACCGGGTCGCGTGAACCCGCCGCCCGGAGCGGGTGCCGGCGCGCTCGAGGCGCGCGCGTCGCTCGCCGCGCGCGGCGTGCCGGTCGCCGCGGCGGGCCCGGAGTTCGTCGAGCGTTGCCGCGACTCGCGCGGGTTCGTCGACTCGGACCACCCGGTCGTCCGCGCGTTCGCCGCCTCGGCGGTGGGCTCGACCGAGTCGGCGCGCGAGCGGGCGGTACGGCTGTTCTACGCGGTACGCGACCGTCTGCGCTACGACCCGTTCACCTGCACGACTCGGCGCGACGACTACCGCGCGAGCGCGATCGCCGTGACCGAACGCACCTGGTGCGTGCCCAAGGCGGTGCTGCTCGCGGCGACCGCGCGTGCGGCAGGCATCCCCGCGGCGATCGGGCTGGCGGACGTGACCAACCACCTGACCAGCGAGAAGCTGCGCCGCATCCTCGGCGGCATCGACCTGTTCGTCGACCACGGCTATTGCGCGTTGTGGCTCGGCGGCCGCTGGGTCAAGGCCGCAGCGGTCTTCAACCGCGAGCTGTGCGAGCGATTCGCCGTACGGCCGACCGAGTTCGACGGTGAACACGACGCGCTGCTGCAGGAGTACGACGCGTCCGACCGTCGCCACATGACCTACCTGCGCGACGACGGCCTGTACGACGACTTGCCGTTCGACTCCGTGATGCAGGACTTCCGCGCGGTCTACCCGGCCTCGGTCTTCGAGGCGCATTCCCGGCCCGACGGCGCCCGATTCGAGGATCAGCGGCGCGCGTAGCGCGACTGCGCGACCGCGACCATGGACGCTGCGCCGAAGCCCGGCCGCGAGTTCTTCCAGTCCGACGTGTTCGATGCGGGCCGAGTGGCGCGCCGTCGCGCGGCGCCGCTCGGCGAGCTCGAGGAGCCGGCCCGACGCACGAAGCTGTGGGCCCGCACCCAGGTGCTGGTCGCCGGCGGCGGCCCGGCGGGCACCGCCGCCGCGGTGGCCGCGGCCCGGGCGGGCGCTCAGGTGATGCTGCTCGAGCGGTACAACCACCTCGGCGGACTGTCGACCGGCGGGCTGGTGATCTGGATCGACCGGATGACCGACTGGAACGGCGAGCGGGTGATCCGCGGGTTCGCCGAGGAGCTGCTCGCGCGGCTGCCCGCGGCCGAGGTCGCGGGGCCGCCGCGCGGCGACTGGGGCCGACGCGACGCGGCCACCGTCGCCGGCTGGGCCGCGCGCACCGCCGCCTTCCACGGCGTGGTCACCTGGTCGCCGACGGTGTCGCCCGAGTGGCTGAAGACCGAGTCGCAGCGGATGCTGCTCGAGGCCGGAGTCGAGCTGGTGCTGCACGCCTGGGTGGTCGGCGTGCTGCCCGACCCGCACGATCCGGCGCGCGTCGCCGCGGTGCTGATCGAGAGCAAGCAGGGGCGGCTCGCGGTCGCCGCCGACGTGTTCGTCGACGCGACCGGTGACGCCGACCTGGTGGCGGCGGCGGCGCGGGCGGTCGCGCCGCAGGTCGGCGGGGCCGATTGGGTCGACGACGTCGATGCCGGCGACATCCATCACGCAATCAACACCGCGTGGCTGCTCGGCGGCGTCGACATGGCCGCCTGGCTCGCGTTCCGCGCCCAACGGCCGCAGGACTACGCGGCGTTCATGGCCCGCGGTCGTGCCGCGCTCGGTCTGTTCGAGAAGCCGTTCGTATCCTGGCGCGACGACGTGGCGTTGTTCATGGGGCCGCGCCGAGCGGGGCTGTCGGCGCTCAACCTCGAGGATCTGACCCGGGTCGAGGTCGACAGCCGCGAGTCGATGGCGGCGCACCTGGAGTTCTACCGTGCGCACGCGCCGGGCTTCGCGGGTGCCTACGCACTCCAGATGGCGTCGCAGGTCGGGGCCCGGCACTCGCGGCGCATCGTCGGGGTCGCGGGGATGCGGCGCGCCGACTGGGTCCGCGGCGTCGTGCACGCGGACGAGGTCGGGATCAGTCCGTCGCCGTCGCTGTCGCATCCGAACGTCTCGGTGCGCTACGGCGCGCTGGTACCGCGACGCTTCGCGAATCTGCTCGCCCCCGGCAAGCACGTGGCGAGCGACCCGGCATCGCACGGCTTCATGCGCGAGATCCCGCAGTGCTGGCTCACCGGTCAGGCTGCCGGGGTCGCAGCCGCGCAGGCCGCGGCCGGCGGCATCGACCTGCGCGCGCTGCCGATCGCAGGGCTGCAGCGGACGCTGCGGGCGCAGGGCGCGATGCTGCGCACCCCGGAGCCCGCGCAGGACGCGCCGTCGCCCGACGGCGTCGGCGGATCGGTCGTGGACGCCGGGAGCGCCGCGGCCGCACGGACGAGGTGACGACGATGAGCGATCCCGATCCGGATGCGCCCCCGCGGCGCCGTTTCGTCGACCCGAGCTACCTGCCGCGGTGCGCGTCGCTCGGCGAGGTGCGTGCCGGCATCGACGCGATCGACGACCGGCTGGTCGCGTTGATCGCGCAGCGGGCGGCGCTGGTGATGGACGCGACGCGCTTCAAGCGCGACGCAGCCGAGGCGGCCGCGCCCGGCCGCCAGCGTCAGGTGTTCGAGCGGGTCCGGGCGGCGGCGCTGCGGCACGATCCGGGCTTCCCCGACCTGCCGGACCTGGTCGAGGCGACCTGGCGCACGATGGTCGGCGCCTTCGTCGAGCGCGAGCAGGCTCTACTCGCTCGGACCGAGCCGATCGACCCCGAGGCGCCGCCGCGGTGACCGACCTCGTCCTGCGGCGACGATGCCTGGGTTATCCTTGCAACTCGATTGCAACTGAGGAACGCCGCTGAGCACGCTCCAGTCGATCGTCGCCGCCACGCTGCTCTCGGGCCTCGTCTCGGTGCTCCTCGCCTCCTGGCTGTCTTTTCGCGCGCTGGCCGGCCTGGTACCGAGGATGGTGAGCCTGTCCGCCGGCATCCTGCTCGCTGCCGCCGTACTGCATCTGCTGCCCGAGGCGTTCGAGTCGCAGGCCGACCTTCACGCGCTCGCGTGGACGCTGCTCGCCGGGCTGGTCGGTTTCTTCCTGCTCGAGAAGTCCGCGGTGCTGCGGCACAGCCACCATCACGAGGGTGACGGCCACGATCATCACCACGGCCACGACCGGCGCGAGGCCGGCCCGGGCGGCTCGCTGATCCTGGTGGGCGACTCGATCCACAACCTGGCCGACGGCATCCTGATCGCAGCGGCCTTCCTCGCCGATGCGAAGCTGGGCTGGCTCGCCGCGCTGTCGATCGCCGCGCACGAGATCCCGCAGGAGGTCGGCGACTTCATCGTGCTGCTGAACGCCGGGTATTCGCGGCGCCGCGCGCTGGTCTACAACGCGCTGTCGGGGCTCGCGGCGGTGATCGGCGGCGTGCTCGGCTACCTCGCGCTCGACGCCGCGCGCGACGCGCTGCCCTTCGTCATCGTGCTGGCCGCCAGCAGCTTCATCTACATCGCGTTGGCCGACCTGGTTCCGGACATGCAGCGCCAGCGTCGCCGCGGGGAGTCGGCGGTGCAGGTCGGTCTGATGCTCGCGGGCATCGCGCTGATCGCCTCGATCACCACCGCGCTGCACTCGCATTGAGCGCATTCGACGGTCCGCGCGGCCGGTTCGCACCGGTGCTGGCCGCGGCGATCGTCGTGTCGCTGAACGTCGGCAAGCTGCCGCCCGCGCTGCCGGCGCTGCGCTCGGAGTTCGGCCTGGACCTGGTCGCGGCAAGCCTCCTGATCTCGGGCTTCCAGATCGCCGGCATGCTGCTCGGACTGTTCGGCGGGATGCTCGCCGACCGGTTCGGGCCCCGGCGGGTGATGCGCATCGGTCTGGTGGTGACCGCGGCCGGCTCGGCGGCGGGCGCGCTCGCCCATGACGCGACCCAGATGCTCGCGAGCCGGGCGATCGAGAGCCTGGGATTCATCCTGACGGTGCTGCCGGGACCGGCGCTGGTCGCACGGATGGTGGCGGGCGAACGCCTGCGGCGCTCGATGGGGGCCTGGAGCACGTACCTGCCCGCGGGGATGGCGACCGCGCTCGCGCTGTCGCCGCCGATCCACGACGCGCTCGGCTGGCGGGCCGTCTGGTGGGGAATCGCACTCGCGTCGCTCGCGATGGCGGTGGTGCTCGGCCGGGCGGTCGCGCCGGACCCCGGTGGCCGACCGGCGCACGGCGCGCTCGCTCTGATTCGCGACACCCTGCGGGCGCCCCGAGTGTGGGTGCTCTCGGCCGCGTTCGGCTGCTACGCGGCGCAGTGGATCGGCGTATTCAGCTTCCTGCCGACGCTCTACACCGAGGCCGGCATCGCGCTGTCGGCGGCTGGGCTGCTGACCGCCGGGGGCGTGGCGGTCAATCTGGTCGGCAACCTCGCCTCGGGCGCGCTGCTGCAGCGCGGCCTGCCGCGTGCGGGTCTGGTGGTTGCCGGGTCGGCGGCGATGATGGTCGGCGCGTGGCTGTGCTTCGCCTCGCCCGCGCCGTTCGGGGTGCGCTACGCGGGCGTGCTCCTCTTCTCCGCGGCGGGCGGACTGATCCCGGGCACGCTGTTCGCGAGCACCGCGGCGTACGCGCCGCATCCCCGGGCGGTCGGCACCGCGACCGGGCTGATGCAGCAGGGCTCGACCCTCGGACAGTTCGTCGCGCCGCCGCTGATCGCGGCGGCGGTGTCGGCGAGCGGGGGCTGGCCGAACGCGGTCTGGGCGACCGGTGCGCTCGCATTGGGCTGCGCCGGGGCTGCGGTCGCGATGGCCGCGTTCGACCGGGCCGACGCGCGTCGCGGTACCCGGCCCGGAATCGGCTGAATCCTGGCGGCGGACGCAGGCCCGGCCGCCTCGGGCACAATCGGCGCCGGACGGCGCAGGGGGATCCGCGATGATCGACGTGCTGATGACCGGGCGCATCACGCCCCGGGTGGAGAGCGGGCTGGCGGCGGCGTTCCGCCTGCACCGGTGGTGGGAGGTGGACGACCGCGACGCCTGGCTCGCCGCGCACGGCGCGGCGATCCGCGGCGTCGCCTGTTCCGGCGGGCACGGCCCGATCGGTGCCGCGCTCTTCGAGCGGCTGCCCGCACTCTCGATCGTGTCGAATTTCGGGGTGGGCTACGACAACGTGGATGTCGCCGCCGCCCGCGAACGCGGGGTGATGGTGACGCACACCCCGGGGGTTCTGACCGACGAGGTCGCCGACCTGACCCTCGGGCTGCTGATCGCGACCGTGCGCCGGCTGTCGCAGGCCGAGCATCACCTGCGCAGCGGCGCGTGGCGCGAGCGCCCGTTCCCGCTCACCGCGACGCTGCGCGGGCGCCGCGTCGGCATCGTCGGCCTGGGCCGCATCGGCAAGGCGATCGCGACGCGCTGCGAGGCGTTCGGGCTGCCGGTCGCCTACCACGGTCGGCGGCCGCAGCCGGGCGTCGCGTATCCGTACCATCCGAGCGTGCTGGACCTCGCGCGTGCGGTCGACGTGCTGATCGTCGCGACGCCCGGCGGCGAGTCGACCCGGCACCTGATCGACGCGGCGGTGCTGCACGCCCTCGGACCGGACGGCGTGTTCGTGAACGTCGCGCGGGGCAGCGTGGTCGACGAGGACGCGCTGGTCGTCGCGCTGCGCGAGCGCACGATCCTCGCCGCCGGCCTGGACGTGTACGAGAACGAGCCGAACGTCCGGTCCGACCTGCTCGGGCTCGACAACGCGGTGCTGCTGCCGCACGTCGCCTCCGGCTCGCAGCACACTCGCGACGCGATGGGGCAATTGGTGGTCGACAACCTGGTCGCGTGGCTGGACGGACGCGACGCGCTGACCCCGGTTCCCGAGCTCTCCGGCGCACGGTTCGGCGCACGCTGAGCGCCGAGCGCGCGGGTCGGCTCGCGCGGCTGGACGGTGCCGCGCGGGTCGGTCAGGCCAGGCCGGTGGCCACCGGGCGCGTCGGGTCCGCGATCCACTCGCTCCACGAACCGCCGTACAGCGCCGCGCCAGGCAGTCCGGCGTGCGCCATCGCGAGCAGGTTGTGGCAGGCGCTGACCCCCGAGCCGCAGCTGTGGACCACCGCAGCCGGCGCGCGGCCGTCGAGCAGCGACTGGAACTCGGTGCGCAGCACCGCAGCCGGCTTGAAGCGGCCGTCCCCGCGCAGGTTGCCGCCCCAGGGTCGGTTGACCGAACCGGGGATGTGGCCGGCCACCGGATCGATGGTCTCCGCCTCCCCGCTGAACCGCTCGGCGGCGCGGGCATCGATCACGCGTCGCGCCGGGTCGGACGCCGCCGCGGCGGTCGACTCGGCGTCGACCAGCACCTCGAGCGGCGCGCGCTCGCTCAGGCGACCCGCACCGCGCACCGGAATCTCCGCGGTCACTGGGAAGCCGGCGCGGCGCCACGCCGCCAGGCCGCCGTCCAGGACCGCGACCGCCTCGTGCCCGGCCCAGCGGGCCATCCACCACAGCCGTCCGGCCATGCCGCCGCCGGCGGTGTCGTAGACCACGAGCTGGCGGTCGTCGGCGAGCCCGAGCGACTCGAGCAGCGATCGCACCGCCTCGCGCGTGGGCATCGGGTGGCGACCGTTGCGGCCGGAGCGGGGCGCGGACAGCTCGTCGTCCATCGCGGCGAAGTGGGCGCCCGGCACGTGTGCCTCGAGGTAGCCGCGGCGTCCGGCCGCTGGGTCGGCGAGGTCGTGGCGGCAGTCGACCACGACGCACCCGTCGATCGCGATCGCGAGTTCTTCTGCGGAGATCAGCGTGGTCCAGCGCATGGTCGTGGCTCCGTGGGGCGAGGCATGATCGTACCTGCGGCGGCGGTTGCGCCTCGATCGCCCGCGGCCCGGCGAGCGTCGGGCCGTGGTCGAACCGGATCAGGGTGCGTGCGGCGCGTCGCGTTCGGGGCGGGTGGTTCGCGCGCTCGCCCAGGTCGCGAACGCGCCGGCGGCGACGATCACCGCGATGCCCACCGCCTCGCGCGGCGAGAGCACGTCGGCGAACGCCAGCGCGCCGATCACCGCCGCGAACGGAATGTTCGTGTACTGGACGTTCGCCGCGAGCATGGTGTGGGCGCCGGAGAACGCCAGGGTCATGCACAGCTGTCCGACGAGCGCGAACCCGGCGATCGCGACCAGCCAGCCGACGCCGACCCAGCCGTGCGCGGAGAAGCCCCCCGTGGCCAGCGTGCACGCGGCGGTGATCGCCGCGGAGATCGTCGAGAACCAGAACACGGTCCGCCAGGACGGCTCACCGGCGGTCGCGAGCGCACGCATCTCCAGGTAGACGATCGCACCGAGCGCGCCCGAGCCGAGCCCGGCGGCGAATCCCGCCAGGTTTGCGCCGTCCAGCGTCGGGCGTAGCGTGAGCAGCACCCCGAGGAAACCGACCACCGCCGCGCCGGTCAACATCCGGCGGGTCCTCGGATCGGCCTGGCGGCGCAGTCGCCCGATGCCCGCGATCATCGCGGCGACGAACAGCGGCGCGGTGTTGCCGAGCGTGGTCGCGGTCGACAGCGGCAGGTGCGCGAGCGCGACGAACCACAGCACCATCGATCCGGTGCCCAGCAGCGAGCGCCGACCGTGCAGCCGCCAGTGCGGCGTGGTCAGCCGGTACCCGCGCGCGACCGCCCAAATGCCGATCGCGATCGCGCCGACGACATTGCGGTAGAAGACGAGCTCGAACAGTCCGTAGTGCGCGAAGCCGACCTTGATCGCGCCGCTCATCAGCGCGAAGGCGAAGGCCGAGGCGAGCGCCCAGCCCGCCTGGGCCTGGGCGCTCATCGTGCCCAGCCCGCTTCAGTCAACGTCGAGTCGGGCGCGCAGGAACTCGTGGAAGTGCTGCATGCCGTCCTCCATCGGGCTCTGGTACGGTCCGAACTGATTGTCGCCGCGTTCGAACAGCACCCGGCGACCGGCGTCCATCCGAACCGCGATCTCATCGTCCTCGGCACAGGTCTCCATGTAGGCTGCGCGCTCGGCTTCGACGAACTCCCGCTCGAACAGGACGATTTCCTCGGGATAGTAGAACTCGACCACGTTGGTGGTGTGCCGCGGACCGCGCGGCACCAGGTGCGAGACCACCAGCACGTGCGGATACCACTCGACCATCAGGTTCGGGTAGTAGGTCAGCCAGATCGCACCGTGCCGGGGCGGCGTGCCGTTGCCGACCTTGAGCACCTGTTCATGCCAGCGCCGGTAGGTCGCGCTGCCCGGCCGGCCCAGGCCTTGGTGCACGCCTACGGTCTGCACCGACCACCAGTCGCCGAACTCCCAGCGCAGATCGCCGCAGTCGACGAAGCGGCCCAATCCCGGGTGGAAGGGCGCGACGTGGTAGTCCTCCAGGTAGACCTCGATGAAGGTCTTCCAGTTGTACTCGCACTCGTGCACCTCGACGTGATCGAGCATGTAGCCCGAGAAGTCGAGATCCGCGCTCGCACCCATGCCGGCCAGGTCCGCCGCCACGTCGCGCTCGCCCGAGAACAGCAGACCGTTCCAGCGCCGCAGCGGGCTGCGGTCCAGGTTCAGACAGGGCTGCTGCTCGAAGTGCGGCGCGCCGATCAGCGCGCCCTTCAGGTCGTACGTCCACCGATGCAGGGGGCAGACGATGCTCTGCGCGTTGCCGCGCCCATTGAGCATGACCGCCTGTCGGTGCCGGCAGACGTTGGACAGCAGTTCGATGCCCTGGTCGCCCCGCACGAGCAGGCGGCCCTCCCGCTCCGCCGCGAGGGTCTGGTAGTCGCCCGGATTCGGGACCATCAGCTCGTGGCCGACGTACCCGGGGCCTTGCTTGAACAGGGCTTCGATTTCGCGCGAGAACAGCGCCTCATCGAAATACGCCGAAACCGGAAGCTGGGCTGCAGAGCGCTGCAGATGAGCCCGACGCCCGATGTCCGACATGATTCGACCTCCTGGAAGAATGGGACACGCAGTGGACGGAACGACCCCCGAGGATCCGGGATGGACAAGGGAGCGGAGTGTACCCCGGTCCGGGCCGCCCGCCACCCGGTCGAGCCCCCGCGGTGTCGGGGATTCGGGCGACGCGCGGCCGTCGTCGCCGGCCCGGCGGCGCGGGCGGGTTTCGGCGTAAGATCCGAAGACACGCGGCCGCGCGGTACAGCGCGGCGCCCGATCCGCTGCGCCATGCCCGCCACCGCCCCGGCCGACCCGCCCGCCTCGTTCGAGAGCGCCCTCCAGGAGCTGGAGGCGCTCGTGCAGCGGATGGAGTCGGGCGACCTCACGCTCGAGGACTCGCTGGTCGCCTACCGCCGCGGTGCGCAGCTGGTCGGGTTCTGCCGGGAGAGCCTCGCCCACGTGCAGCAGCAGGTGAGGGTACTCGAAGGCGACCTCCTCAGGCCGTTCGACGCCGAAGGGCGCGGCGAGGGATGAGCGCGGCGTCGCCCGCGTTCGACGCGTGGACCGCCGGGGTTCAGGCGCGCACCGAGGCGCGGCTCGACGCCTGGCTGCCGGCCGCGCAGGCGCCGCCGGCGCTCGGCCGTCTGCACGAGGCGATGCGCTACGCGGTCCTCGGCGGCGGCAAGCGGATGCGGCCCCTGCTGGTGCACGCGGCCGGCGAGCTCGTCGGCGCGCCGGTCGCGGCCCTGGACGACGCCGGCTGCGCGGTCGAGTTCGTCCACGCCTACTCGCTGGTCCACGACGACCTGCCCTGCATGGACGACGACGTGCTGCGCCGCGGCAAGCCGACGGTACACGTCGTCTACGGCGAGGCGCTGGCGATGCTCGCGGGCGACGCGCTGCAGGCGCTCGCGTTCCGGGCGGTCGCCGGCGTGGCCGAGCGGGGCGTGGCCGCGGATGCGGTCGTCCGGATGAGCGCCGAACTCGCCGAGGCCGCCGGTGCGGTCGGGATGGCGGGCGGCCAGGCGATCGATCTGGCCGCGGTCGGCACCCGTCTCGACCGGGTCGCGCTCGAGGACATGCACCGGCGCAAGACCGGCGCGATGTTGCGGGCGTCGGTGCGACTCGGTGCCGGCTGCGGCCGGCCGCTGGCTAACGACGAGCGCGGCGCGCTCGACGACTACAGCGCCGCGATCGGACTGGCGTTCCAGGTGGTCGACGACATCCTGGATGCGTCGGCCGACAGCGCGACCCTGGGCAAGACCGCCGGCAAGGACGCGGCGAACGACAAGCCCACCTACGTGTCGCTGCTCGGCCTTGCGGCCGCGCGCGACCTGGCCGCCGACCTGCGCGCGAGCGCACGTTCGGCGCTCGCCGGCTTCGGCACGCTCGGCGCGCGGCTCGCCGCGATCGCCGACCAGATCGTGCTGCGGCGTTCCTGACCGCGGCTCGCACCGGAACGAACGATGCCCGACTCCACCCCGCTTCCGTCCCCGTCCGACTTCCCGCTGCTCGAGCGCATCGAGGCGCCGGCTGCGCTGCGCGGACTCGATCGCGCGCAGCTCACGACGCTGGCCGACGAGCTGCGCGCGTTCCTGCTGCAGTCGGTGTCGCGCACCGGCGGGCACCTGTCCTCCAACCTCGGCACGGTCGAGCTCACGATCGCGCTGCACTACGTGTTCGACACGCCGCGCGACCGCCTGGTGTGGGACGTCGGCCACCAGTCGTACCCGCACAAGATCCTGACCGGGCGGCGCGAGGGCATGGCGAGGCTGCGGCAGCACGGTGGCATCTCGGGCTTTCCCCGGCGCTGCGAGAGCGAGTACGACACCTTCGGCACCGCACACTCGTCGACCTCGATCTCGGCTGCGCTCGGCATGGCGGTCGCCTCGCGCAACCAGGGTCAGAACAAGGGCCCGGGCCGTCGCCGGCATGTTGCGGTGATCGGCGACGGCGCCATGACCGCGGGCATGGCGTTCGAGGCGATGAACAACGCGGGCGTCACCCCGGACGTCGACCTGCTGGTGGTGCTGAACGACAACGACATGTCGATCTCGCCGCCGGTGGGCGCGCTGAACAAGTACCTCGCCCGCGTGCTGTCGGGCCGGCAGGTCTCGATGGCGCGCGACGTTGCGCGCAGCGTGCTCTCGAAGGTGCCCCCGGTCTACGAGCTCGCCCGACGGCTCGAGGAGCACGCCAAGGGCATGGTGGTACCGGCGACGCTGTTCGAGGAGTTCGGGTTTCGCTACTTCGGTCCGATCGACGGTCACGACCTGGACGCGCTGATCCCCACGCTGCAGAACCTGCGCGAGATGCACGGGCCGGTCTTCCTGCACGTGATCACCCGCAAGGGGCAGGGCTACAAGCTCGCCGAGGCGGATCCGGTGCTCTACCACGGCCCCGGGCGCTTCGACCCGCAGGAAGGGATCAAGAAATCGTCCGGCGGCGGCTCGCCGAGCTACACCCAGGTGTTCGGCGAGTGGATCTGCGACATGGCGGCGCTGGACGAGCGCCTGGTCGGCATCACCCCGGCGATGCGCGAAGGCTCGGGGCTGGTCGAGTTCGAGCGCCGGTTCCCGACGCGGTACTTCGACGTCGGCATCGCCGAGCAGCATGCGGTCACGTTCGCCGCGGGGCTCGCCTGCGAGGGCGTCAAGCCGGTGGTCGCGATCTACTCGACCTTCCTGCAGCGCGCCTACGACCAGTTGATCCACGACGTCGCGCTGCAGAACCTCCCGGTGGTGTTCGCGCTCGACCGTGCCGGGCTGGTGGGGGCCGACGGGGCGACGCACGCGGGCGCCTACGACTACGCGTACCTGCGCACCGTGCCGAACCTGGTCGTGCTCGCGCCCTCCGACGAGAACGAATGCCGGCAGATGCTGTACACCGCGTTCCGGCACGACGGGCCGAGTGCGGTGCGGTATCCGCGCGGATCGGGGCCGGGCGTGGCGCTGCGCAAGGACCTCACCGAACTGCCGTTCGGCAAGGCCGAGGTGCGCCGTAAGGGGCGGCGGATCGCGATCCTCGCCTTCGGCTCGATGGTCCAGCCTGCCCTCGCCGCCGGCGAGGCGCTGGATGCGACGGTGGTGAACATGCGCTGGGTCAAGCCGGTGGACGCGGATGCGATCGATGCGCTGTCGCGAACGCACGACGCGTTCGTGACCATCGAGGAGCACGCGGTGATGGGTGGCGCCGGCAGCGCGTGCCTGGAGGCGATCGCCGCGCTGGGTCTGTCCCGGCCGGTACTGCAGCTCGGTCTGCCCGACCGCTTCGTCGACCACGGCGACCCGGCGCTGCTGCTGCGCCTGGAGGGCCTGGATGCGGCGGGCATCGAGCGCTCGGTCCGCGCGCGGTTCGGTGAGCTGCTCGCGGCCGAGGGCTCGCCACGGCTGGTGTCCAGCCGCCGGGCGGGGTGATCGGCCCGCTGTTACATTAGCGGCTCACAGGAGCCGCCATGAATTCCCGCGATCCGAACGTCGCGCCGCCCGCGGGCATCGGTGCGCCGATGCCCGACGTGCAGGGCGATGTCGACCACCGTCGCCAGCCGATCCAGCGGGTCGGCGTTCGCGGCCTGCGCCTGCCGCTGCTGTGGCGCGGCGACGGCGAACCGATGCCGACCGTGGCGACCTGGGGGCTGTTCGTCGCGCTTGCGGCCGAGCAGAAGGGCACGCACATGTCGCGCCTGGTCGCGCTGCTGGGCAGCGATGCGCGCGAACTGTCGCTCGGGACGCTGCGGTCGCTGCACGAGCGGATGCTCGAGCTGCTGCAGGCCGAGCGCGGCCGGATCGAGGTTCGGTTCGCGTTGTTCCTGCCGAAGGTTGCCCCAGTCTCGGGGGTGAGCAGCCTGATGGACTACGAGGTCGAACTCGCGATCGACGGCGATCGCGGGTCGGCAGCGGTGAGCGTGCGGGTGGTCGTACCCGTGACCAGCCTGTGCCCCTGCTCTAAGTCGATCTCGGATTACGGCGCGCACAACCAGCGCTCGCACCTGACCTTGGAGGTGCGGCTCGCTCCGGGTGCGGCGCTCTCTCTGCGCGAACTGATCGGCCTCATGGAGGCGCAGGCCTCGTGCGAGCTCTTCGGCCTGCTCAAACGCGTCGACGAGAAGCACGTGACCGAGCGCGCGTACGACAACCCGAAGTTCGTCGAGGATCTGGTCCGCGACGCGGCGGCTGCGGTCGGCGGCGTCCCGGGCGTGCTCGCCTTCGTGGTCGAGGGCGAGAACTTCGAATCGATCCACAACCACTCGGCGTACGCGCGCATCGAGGGTTGACGCCGGGCCGCGGGGCGTGCCTCGTGCGCGCTCAGGTCCGCCAGCCGTGCCGTGCGATGAGGTCCAGCGTCGCCTGGGCGCCGTCGCGGGTCCAGTCGCCTTGGCTGATCGATGCGATCGCCTCGGCCGGGCGCATCGCGACGATCGACTGGTGTTCGCCGTCGGCGCAGTGCGGCACCACGCCTGGCGGCAGCCGCAGCTCGTACAGCGTGACGTGCTCCCGGTGCAACACCGGCAGGCCCGCGTCGAACGCCGGGTGGCACAACTCGAGCGCGCCGGCCGGCCGCGCGGTGCGCGCGATCGCCTCGGGCAGCCCGGCCTCCTCGGCGCACTCGCGCAGCAGCGTCGACCAGGCGTCATCGAAACCGGCGATGCCGCCGCCCACCAGCACGTCCAGCCGACCCGGGTCGACTGGCTTGGTGTCCGCGCGCCGGGCGACCCAGATCGTCGGGCCGTGCTCGCCGACGCTCCACGCGCAGGCGAGCGCCGAGCGCAGGCGCAGGCCGAGCGGCCGCAGCAGCGCGCGCTCGATCGCGAACAGGGGCCGCGAGCCGTCGAAGACCACGCAGCGCTCGTCCCGCCAGCCGGGCAGGGTCACGCGGGCGCGCAGCGCGTCGGCCCAGCGCGCAAGCGCGTGGGTGCGTGCATCGAAATCGTCGGCGGAGCCGGCGAGCACGACCCCGCCGCCGCTGGGCGCGAACGGGGTCGGCGGCTCGAGCAGGCGATCGCGCCACGCGTCCCAGAGCCACCCGACGGTCGCGTCGCCCACGCGCAGCGGCGCCATGCCGTCGGGGATCTCGGGGTCGGTCATGGCGCGCGGCGGCCGCTGGCGGGCACGCTAGTCGCGGAAGTTGCCGAACGACAGCGGCAGCTCGGGAATCTCGCGTCGCACGAGCGTGATCGCGGACTGAAGGTCGTCTCGCTTGGCGCCGCTCACCCGCACCGCGTCGCCCTGGATCGAAGCCTGCACCTTGAGCCGGGCGTCCTTGATCAGCCGTACGATCCGCTTGCCGGTGTCCGCGGGCACGCCGTGGCGCACGGTGATCGGCTGGCGCAGCTTGTCGCCGCCGATCCTCTGCGGGTCGCCGTAGTCGAGGAAGCGGACGTCGACGCTGCGCCTGGCGAGCTTGGCGAGCAGCACGTCGCGCACCTGGCCGAGCTTGAAGTCGTCGTCTGCGTAGGCGGTCAGCTGCCGCTCGGCGAGCTCGATCCGGGCGTCGGACCCTTTGAAGTCGAAGCGGTTTGCGATCTCCTTGTTCGCCTGGTCCACCGCATTGCGGATCTCGACCGCATCGGCCTCCAGAGTGACGTCGAAGCTGGGCATGCGCAGGTCCTTCCGCCGCTCAGGGCAACCACTTCTCGAAAAACGTCGCACGCCCCATCGCGGGGTCGAGCTCGTAGGCGCGGAAGCCGACGCGTCGGTACAGACGGATCGCGTCATGGTTGCCTTCGAGGGCCTCCAGCGTCAGCTTGCAGCAGCCGCGCGCGCGGGCCTGCGCCTCGACCTCGGCCAGCAGCGCCGTGCCGACCCCACGGCCGCGGCGGTCCTCGGCGACGATCAGATCATGCAGGTTCAGCAGCGGGCGCGCCTTGAACGTGGACACGCCCTCGAAGCAGTTGGCGAGTCCGACGGCGCGATCGGCGTCGAAGGCGAGCACGCCCAGGTAGTGCGGGCGGCTCGCGAGCAGCGACGGCAGGCGTTCGCGGACGTCGTCGTCGAGCGGGCGCGCGCCGCCGCTGGGACCCCGTGCGTAGTGATCGAGCAGCCCGACCAGGGCAGCGGCGTCCGACGGATCGCGCGGATCGAGTCGGCGCACGCGCACCGCGGATGGAGGACGGTCGGGCGCGGAGGTCATGTCGCGCGGGTCGGGGCACGCTCGAGGAAGCTCCATTCTGACAGCTTCCGCGTCCGGGGCGCCGCGCGGCCCGTGCGACAATCGGCCGATGTCCGCGAGCGCCGCGACCCCGTCCGATCGTGCCGCGCTCCAGCGCCGGCTGCCGCCGATCATCGCGGGCCTGTGGGTGCTCGGCCCGTTCGCGATCGACACCTACCTGCCGGCCTTCGGTTCGATCGCCGCCGACCTCGGGGCCACGCCGCTGCAGGTGCAGCAGACCCTGACCGCCTACATCGCTCCGTTCGCGCTGATGGCGCTGTGGCACGGTGCCGTGTCCGATGCGTTCGGGCGACGGCAGGTGGTGCTCGTCGGGCTCGCCGCGTTCGCGATCGCCTCGATCGGCGCGGCGACCGCCGGCTCGATCGAAGCGCTGATCGCCTGGCGTGCGGTGCAGGGGACGGTCGCCGGCGTCGGCATGGCGGTCGGCCGTGCGGTCATACGCGACGTTGCCGACGGTGCATCGGCGCAGCGGATGCTCGCGCAGGCGACCATGCTGTTCGCGATCGCGCCGGCGATCGCGCCGGTCGCCGGCGGCTGGCTGGAGGCGGCGTTCGGCTGGCGTTCGGTGTTCGTGTTTCTCGCGTCGCTCGCTGCCGGGATGACGGTGTTCTGCTGGTTCGCGCTGCCCGAGACACTGGCGCCCGAGGCACGCCGCAGCGTGCGGCCCGGGGTGCTGTTGCACGCCTACGTGAGGCTGGGCCGGGACGTCGCGTTCGTGCGGCTGGCCGGTGCGCTTGCGTTGAACTTCGCCGGGTTCTTTCTGTACGTGCTGGCCGCGCCGCACTACCTGGTCGGTACCCTCGGCCTGACGCCGCAGGGGTTTGCCTGGCTGTTCCTGCCCGCGGTCGCCGGTACCGTGACCGGCGCGGCCGTGTCGTCGCGTCTCGCGGGCCGGTTTGCGCCGGTGACCACGATCCTGCTGGGATACGCGATCATGTCGGCCGCCTCGGCGATTAACCTGGCGGTGGCGTTCGGCCTGTCGCCGCCGCGGGTGCCCTGGGCGACGCTGCCGATCGGCCTGTACACCGTCGGCCTGGGCCTCGCGATGGCGCCGCTGCAGGTGATGGCGCTCGACCGGTTCCCGGAGCGCCGCGGTCTGGCGGCTTCGGGCATGGCGTTCGCACAGAGCGGCGGCAACGCGCTGGTCGCCGGCGCGGTCGCGCCGCTGCTGTGGCACTCTGCGCCGACGATGGCCCTGGGTTCGGTCACCGCGCTGTGCGGGGGCGCCCTGCTGTTCGCCTGGCACCGTCGCCATCCACCCATCCGCCCCGTGACCTCGCCATGAACGTCCGCTCCGTCCCCGAGCCGCGCACCGGCGGCCGCCTGCTCGTCGACCAGCTGATCGTGCACGGCGCCGACCGCGTGTTCTGCGTGCCCGGCGAGAGCTACCTGCCGGTGCTCGATGCGCTGCACGACGTCCGCGACCGGCTGCCGCTGGTGACCTGCCGGCAGGAGGGCGGCGCGGCCAACATGGCCGAGGCGTGGGGCAAGCTCACCGGCGAGCCGGGCGTGTGTTTCGTCACCCGCGGTCCGGGGGCGACCAACGCATCGATCGGAGTGCACACCGCGTTCCAGGACTCCACGCCGATGATCCTGTTCATCGGGCAGGTCGGCTCGGACTTCGTCGAGCGCGAGGCGTTCCAGGAGGTCGACTACCGCCGGATGTTCGGCCCGATGGCCAAGTGGGTGGCGTCGATCGACCGGACCGATCGGATCCCGGAGTTCGTGCAGCATGCCTACCATGTCGCGACCTCGGGCCGCCCTGGGCCGGTGGTGCTCGCGTTGCCCGAGGACACGCTGTCGGCGTCGGCGGCGGTCGCCGACGCCCGCCGCTGGGTGCCGGTGCGCACCGCGCCTTCGCAGGCCCAGCTCGCGCGTCTGGTCGCGCTGCTCGCGACGGCCCGCCGGCCGCTGCTGCTGGTCGGCGGCTCGGCCTGGGACGACCCCTCGCGAGCCGCGGTGGCCTCGTTCGCGCGGCGGTTCGCGCTGCCGGTCGCCTGCGCGTGGCGCTTCCAGGACGCCTTCGACAACGGCGATCCGCAGTACGTCGGCGAGGTGGGCATCGGCGTCAACCCGAAGCTCGCGCAGCGGGTCCGCGACGCCGACCTGCTGATCGCGGTGGGTATCCGACTGGGCGAGATGACCACCGGCGGCTATACGCTGCTGCAGTCGCCGACACCGTCGCAGACGCTGGTGCACGTGTTCCCCGGGCCGGACGAACTGGGTCGGGTGTTCCACGCCGAGCTGCCGATCGTCGCATGCAACCGCGAGTTCGCCGCCGCGCTCGCGCGTCTCGAGCCGCAGTCCGGCCAGCCGGTCGCGCGCGGTGACTGGCTGAGCGGGGCGGTCGCCGACTACGCGGCCTGGCGCGTGCCGCGCCCGCAGCCCGGTGCACTCAGCTACCCCGAGTGCGTGCTGCACCTCGACCGCACGCTGCCCCCGGATGCGATCGTGACCAACGGCGCCGGCAACTTCGCGACCCCGCTGCACCGCTTCCACCGGCACCGCGGGCACAAGACCCAGCTCGCACCGACCTCCGGCGCGATGGGCTACGCGCTGCCGGCGGCGGTGGCCGCGAAGCTGCGCCATCCGGACCGCGTCGTGGTGGCGGTGACCGGCGACGGCGACTTCATGATGACCGGCCAGGAGCTCGCAACCGCTGTGCAGCACGGTGCGAACCCGGTGGTGCTGCTGGTGAACAACGGCATGTACGGCACGATCCGCATGCACCAGGAGCGCGAGTACCCGGAGCGCGTGCATGGCACCACGCTGGTCAACCCCGACTTCGTCAAGCTCGCTCAGGCGTACGGCTGTCACGGCGAGCGGGTGACCGAGACCGCCGCGTTCCCGGGGGCGCTGGCGCGTGCGCTCGAGGCCGGGGTGCCGGCGCTGATCGAGCTCGTGATCGACCCGCAGGCGATCACCGCGGGCCAGACGATCGACGAGATCCGGGCGGCGGCGCGCGCGCGCCGCTGAGCTCGGCGCCGGCCACGCCCGCCCGGTCGCGCCTCAGGGTGTCTGCGCGCAGTCGAGCACCGCCGCGCCGCTGAGGCGGCCGCAGCGCAGCGCATCGAGGGCTTCGTTCGCGGCGGCCAGAGGGAACACGTGGGTCTCGCAGCGGATCGGTGTTCGCGCGGCCAGCGCCATGAAGCCGCGGGCGTCCGCGCGGGTCAGGTTGGCGACCGAGCGGATCGAGCGCTCCTGCCACAGGATCCGATACGGGAACGCCGGGATGTCGGACATGTGGATCCCCCCGCAGACCACGGTCCCGCCCGGAGCGAGGTCGCCCAGGGCTTTGGGCACCAGCGCACCGACCGGCGCGAACAGGATCGCGGCGTCCAGGGGCACCGGCGCGGGCGCGTCCGACCCGCCTGCCCACGCGGCGCCCAGCCGCCGTGCGAGCGCCTGCGCGTCCGCGTCGCCGGCGCGCGTGAACGCGTAGACCGCGCGGCCCTCGGCGATCGCGATCTGCGCGACCAGGTGGCCGGCCGCACCGAACCCGTAGATCCCCAGCCGTGCCGCGTCGCCCGCGGCGCGCAGCGCGCGGTAGCCGATCAACCCCGCGCACAGCAGCGGCGCGGCCTGCACGTCGTCGTAACCGTCGGGCAGCGGCACCGCGAAGCGCGCGTCGACCACCGCGTGGGTCGCGTACCCGCCGTGGGCGTGCAGGCCGTTGAAGCGCGCGTCCGCGCACAGGTTCTCGCGGCCCGAGTCGCACCAGCGGCAGTGCAGGCAGGTGCTTCGCATCCACGCGGCGCCGACCCGCTCGCCGACGCGCCAGCCGTCGGCCTGCGACCCGACCGCGATCACGGTGCCGACGATCTCGTGTCCGGGCACGATCGGCAGCGTCGGCGCACGCAGGTCGCCGTCCACCACGTGCAGGTCGGTGCGGCACACCCCGCACACGTGCACGCGCATCACCAGCTCGTGCGGTCCGGGCGGCGGCAGCGGCAGCTCGATCGGTCGCAACGAGCGGCCGCCGTCGAAGGCCATCGCGTGGAATCGATCGGGGATCGTGCCGGGTCGCGCGTCCACGCCCATGTCCGGCGGCGGTCAGTGCAGCGTCCGGGCAGCGCCGAGCACCGCGGCGCCCACGATCGCGAAGCCGGCCGCGCACAGCCGGCCGAGCGCGCGCGTGCCGGCGCCATAGGCGATCGCGGCCTTGAACGCGAGGTTCGCGACCACCGCGATCGCGACCACGGTCACCGCGCTGGCTGCATCGATGTCGCCCGCGCCGAACAGCCGCAGTCCGGACAGCGTGATCGCGTCGACGTCGGTCAGCCCGGACACCGCGGCGACCGCGTACAGCGCGGCGGGGCCGAGCCGGGCCGACGCCCACGCGGCGATCAGCGAGATCACGCCGAACGCGAGGCCGAAGCCGAGCGCGACCCGCAGATCGGTGGGGTTGCGCACATCGGGCAGCGGCGACTCGCGGTCGCGTCGCGCACGCGGGGCCAGCCATGCCCCGAACGCGAGCAACGCGACGCCTCCGGCGCCGAGTACGCCGGCGAGCGGCGCCAGCAGCGGCGGCTGCACGATCGCGCCGATCACCGCGAGCCGTGCGAGCATCGTCAGGTTCGCGGCGAAGATCAGCAGCGCGTTCAGAGCGTCGCCGCCGCCGGCGCGGGTGTGCCGCGCGAACACCAGCGTGGTCGCGGTCGACGACACCAGCCCGCCCATGATCGCCGCGAGCGGCGCCCCGTAGCGC
>JBIKMO010000437.1:0-2834 GCA_044359175.1 Burkholderiaceae bacterium
GTGGGCTGCGACCTGGCGGCCGAGGACGCCGCGAGCACGCTCGCCGCGCAGGCGCTGCAGGCGCTCGGCCAGGTCGACATCCTGGTCAACAACGCCGGCGGATCACGCAGTTTCAAGGACCTTCACGTGAGCGAGGCGGCCTGGCAGGAGGCGATCACGCTGAACTTCCACCGGCCGCGCCAGCTGGCCGACGCGTTGATCGACCCGATGATCGCTCGCGGCTGGGGCCGCATCATCAACATCACCGGCAAGAGCGAGCCCGAGCACGTCAACGGCGCGTTCTGCGCCAAGGCGGCGATCCACTCGTGGGCCAAGGGCCTGTCGCGGATGGTCGGCAGGCACGGCGTGACCGTCAACTGCGTGCCGCCCGGGCGGATTCACTCCGAGCAGATCTTTCGCAACTACACTCCCGAATATCGGGCCTGGCAGAGCGAGCACGAGATCCCCGTCGGTCGTTACGGCGAGCCCGAGGAACTGGCTGATCTGGTCACGTTCCTCGCCTCGCCGCGCGCCGCCTACATCACCGGCGCGGTCATCCCGGTGGACGGGGGCCTGCGGCGCTACCAGTTCTGAGCATGCCCGCCCCGGCCCGGCTCACCGCGCGAGTCGGGTTTGCCACCGGACCCTCGGAGACACCCATGACCCAGAGCCCACCTGCCCCCACGCGCCGCCGGTTCGTGGCCGGCGCCGCCGTCGCGCTGTCGCTGCCGCCGCTGCAGGCGCAATCGGCCTGGCCGACCCGCACGGTCCGCTTCGTGGTGCCGTTCGCGCCCGGTGGCACCAGCGAGATCGTCGCCCGCACGGTGGCCGCCGAGCTGACCAAGCAGCTGGGCCAGAGCGTGTTCGTCGAGAACAAGCCCGGGGGCGCGGGTGTGACCGCCATGCAGGAGGTCGCCCGCGCGGCACCCGACGGGCACACGCTGATCCTGACCCACGTGGGCACGCTCGCGGTCAATCCGTACATGCTGAAGAGCTCGCCCTACGACGTCGATCGGGACTTCGCGCCGGTGACGCTGCTGGCCAAGGTGCCCAACCTGTTCGTCATCCACCCGGACGTGCCCGCCACGAATTTCCGAGAGTTCGTCGCCTACGTCCGGAAGAACCCGGGTCAGCTGAACTACGGCAGCGCGGGTAACGCCAGTGCCGGCCATCTGGCGATGGAGTACCTGAAGCTGGTCACCGGGATGTTCATCACGCACATCCCCTACCGCGGCACCGGCCCGCAGCTGACCGATCTGCTCGCCGGTCGCACCCAGGCCAGCTCGGCGGGCCTGCCCGCACTGGCGCCGCACATCCGCGCAGGCAAGCTGCGTGCGATCGCGGTGGGCACCGCCCAGCGCATTCCCGCGCTGCCGGACGTGCCGACGGTCCAGGAGATGGGGTACAAGGACTTCGAGACCTCGCAGTGGTACGGCATCCACGTGCCGGCCGGAACGCCGCCTGAGATCGTCCGGCGTCTGCAGGAGGAGTCGGCCCGGGCGCTGCGCGCGAACTCGGTGACCGAGCGCTTCGCCAACGACAACGCGATCGGCGGCGGCGGCCCGCCCGCGGAGTACGCGGCGTTCATCGCGCGCGAGCAGAAGATCTGGAAGGACATCGTCGCGCGTGCCGGCATCAAGGCCGACTGATGCGTGCGCGCTGCATTCGCGCCGCCCCTGTCGCGGTCGCGCGCGGCGCGGCCGGCCGTGGCGCGAGGGTCCGTGCCGGCGCACCTGGCTTTGGCGAATGAGCGACGTGCTGGTCGTGGGCGGCGGCAATGCCGCACTGTGCGCCGCGCTGGTCGCGCGCGAGGCGGGCGCTTCGGTGCTGCTGCTGGAGGCGGCGCCGCGCGCCTGGCGCGGCGGCAACTCGATGCACACGCGCAACTTGCGCTGCATGCACGACGCCCCGCAGGACGTGCTGACCGACGCATACTCCGAGGAGGAGTTCTGGCAGGATCTGCTCAAGGTGACCGGCGGGCGCACCGACGAGGCACTGGCGCGCCGGGTCATTCGGGCATCGGCCACGGTCCGCCCATGGATGCGGCGTCACGGCGTGCACTTCCAGCCGTCGCTGTCGGGCACGCTGCACCTGAGCCGCACCAACGCGTTCTTCATGGGCGGGGGCAAGGCGCTCATCAACGCCTACTATCGCAGCGCCGAGCGGCTCGGAGTGCGGGTGCGCTACGACACGCCAGTGGCGCGGCTGGAGGTCGCCGACGGGCGATTCGTCGCCGCGATCACCGACGCCGGCGAGCGCATCGCCGCCCGCAGCTGCGTGCTCGCCTGCGGCGGCTTCGAGTCCAACCGCGACTGGCTGCGCGAGGCCTGGGGCCGCAACGAGCGCGGCGAGTGGCCGGCCGACCGGTTCCTGATCCGCGGCACCCGCTACAACCAGGGGCAGGTGCTGCGCGAGCTGATGGCGCTGGGCGCGGATACGCTCGGCGATCCGACCCAGGCCCACATGGTCGCGATCGACGCGCGCGCGCCGCTGTACGACGGCGGCATCTGCACGCGGGTGGACTGCGTGTCGCTGGGCATCGTGGTGAACCGCGACGCCCGGCGCTTCTACGACGAGGGCGAGGACTTCTGGCCCAAGCGCTACGCGATCTGGGGTCGGCTGGTCGCGCAGCAGCCCGAGCAGATCGCTCACAGCATCATCGACGCGAAGGCCGTGGGACGCTTCATGCCGCCGGTGTTCGAGGGTGCGCGCGCCGACTCGCTGGCCGGGCTCGCTGCGCAGCTCGGCTTGGACCCGGCGGTGCTGGAGGACACGGTGCGGGCGTTCAACGCCGCGTGCCGGCCGGGGCGCTTCGACCACGCGGTGCTCGATGACTGCCGCACCGACGGGCTCGA
>JBIKMO010000151.1:0-10161 GCA_044359175.1 Burkholderiaceae bacterium
GGCGAAGATCAGCAGCGCGTTCAGAGCGTCGCCGCCGCCGGCGCGGGTGTGCCGCGCGAACACCAGCGTGGTCGCGGTCGACGACACCAGCCCGCCCATGATCGCCGCGAGCGGCGCCCCGTAGCGCCGCCCCGCCAAGCGCAGCGCCAGGTAGCCCGCCAGTCCCACCCCGGCCACGAGCACGACCATCAGCCAGATCTCGTGCGGGTTCAGCGAGCCGTGCGGGCCGTACGGGCGGTCGGGCAGCAGCGGCAGCACGATGAAGGTCAGCGCGCCGAACTGCAGCACCGGGGTCAGGTCCTCGCGCCCGATCCGGCCGGCCAGTCCCTGCAGTTCGACCTTGAAGTACAGCAGGCTCGCGACCACGATCGCGAGCGGCACGGCGAGCTCGACCCGGTCCGTGCCGCACAGCAGCCCGAGCGTGCCGGTCACCGCCATCGCGATCATCGAGGTGGTCGGCGGCTCGGAAGCCCGCGCGTGGTCGTGCCAGTAGGCGGCGACCGCGAGCGCGGCGACCGCCGCCAGCCCGACCGGCACGAGCAGCGGCATCGCGAGCCGCTGTGCGAGCATCGCGACGATCGCACCGAGCAGCGCAACCAGAGAGAAGGTCCGCAGCCCCCGCGAATCACCCTTGCGTTCGCGTTCGAGGCCGATCAGCAGCCCGATCGCCAGCGCGGTGCCGAGCAGCCGCCCGGCGCGCAGCAACTCCGTGTCCATCGCTGCGGCCGCCGGGGCGCGGGCGGGCTCAGTGCGCGAACAGCACCGGAACGGTCATCGACTCGAGCAGGCTCCGGGTGGCGCCGCCCATCACGAACTCGTAGGCGCGCGAGTGACCGTAGCCGCCCATCACGATCAGGTCGGCCTGCACCTCGGCGGCGCGCGAGAGGATCTGGTTGCCGACGTCCACCTCCTTCGATCCCGTGCCCGACACGTTCGCCCGGACCCCGTGGCGGGCGAGGAAGGTGGCGATGTCGGCGCCGGGCAGGTCACCGTGCCCGCCGCGGCCGGGGCGCGCGTTGAAGGTGATGACCTGAACCTCCTTGGCCGAGCGCAGCAGCGGCATCGAAGAACTGACCGCCCGGGCGGCCTCGCGGCTCGCGTTCCAGGCGATCATCGGCCGCTCGCCGACCGACGGGAACTCGCCTGCGTAGGGCACCACCAGCACCGGGCGGCCCGCGCCCATGATCACGCGTCCGATGAAGTCCGGGGTCACGTCGTTGGCCGCGTCCTCTTCGTACTGGCCGAGCACGATCAGATCGGCGTACCGCGCGTGCTCGTTGATCACCGTCGCAGGATCGCCGGCGTCGCTACGCCACTCGGGGGTCACCGGCAGCGTCGGTGCGATCCGGTCGAACGCGGCTCGGGCCTCGGCGTCCTTGCGCTCCTGGAAGCGCAGCAGCTCCTGCGCGACGAACGCGCCGCCGTCGGCGACGAAGGGTTCGCTGTAGAGCGGCGACACGATGCTGTAGACCGCGGCGAGGTGCGCGTCGAATCGCTCCGCGAGGCGGGCGGCGACCTGCAGGCGGCGCCCGGCGCCGGGGGTCGAGTCGAAGTGTGCGAGGACGGTCTTGTATCCGTAACTCATGGCGGATTCCTCCGTGGCGGCCGCAGACGGCGGCTCATCGTCGAGCCAGACTATGCCTAGGGCGCTGGGGGACCTTGACCTGGGTCAAGAGCCCGCCGTGCGGCCTCGGGGTCCCGATGATCGGTCGGCCGGACGTGGGATGGCAAGTACGGTCGCGCGCACGGGCCGCGCGGCTGCGGCTACCATCAGGGGCCCCTCCGGATCCCGCCCATGAACGCCCTCGACCAGCTCAAGGCCCTGACCACGGTGGTCGCCGATACCGGCGACTTCCACGCAATGCGTGCGTACACCCCCCGCGACGCGACCACCAACCCGACGCTGATCCTGAAGGCGGTGAGCCGGCCCGAGTACCGCGGGCTGATCGACGAGGTGGTCGCGCGGCATCGCGGCGATCCGCTCGACCTGCTGTGCGACCGTCTGCTGGTCCGCTTCGGGTGCGAGATCCTCGACATCGTTCCCGGGCGCGTGTCGACCGAGGTCGACGCCCGGCTGTCGTTCGACGCCGAGGCGACCCTCGCCCGCGCCCGTCGGATCGTCGACCTCTACGCCGCAGCCGGCATCGGTCGCGAGCGGGTGCTGGTGAAGGTCGCCTCCACCTGGGAGGGCATCGGCGCGGCCGAGCGGCTCGAGCGCGAGGGCATCCGGTGCAACCTCACGCTGCTGTTCGGCTTCCCGCAGGCGGTGGCGTGCGCGGACGCCGGCGTCACGCTGGTCTCCCCGTTCGTCGGCCGCATCCTCGACTGGTACCGCAAGCGCGACGGCACCGACTTCGACGCCGAGAGCGACCCCGGGGTCGCGTCGGTTCGCCGGATCTACGCGTACTTCAAGCACTTCGGCTACCCGACCGAGGTGATGGGCGCGAGCTTTCGCAACGTCGGCCAGATCCTGGCGCTGGCCGGCTGCGACCTGCTGACCATCAGCCCGGAACTGCTCGAGCAGCTGCGCGCCTCGCAGACGGCCGTGGTGCGCCGGCTCGACCCGAAGGCGGCCGAGCAGGCCCGCGTCGAGCGGGTGCGGTTCGACGAGCGTCGATTCCGCTTCGAGCTCAACGAGGACGCGATGGCGACCGACAAGCTCTCCGAAGGGATCCGGCTGTTCGTCGCGGACGCACGCAAGCTGGACGCGCTGGTCGCCGCGGCCGCCGCCTGAGCGTCGGGTGGCGCCGGTCAGCGACCGGTGCTGCCGAAGCCGCCTTCGCCGCGCGTGCTCGCGGCGAAGTCCTCGACCACCCGGAACGTGGCCTGGACCACCGGAACGATCACCATCTGGGCAATCCGGTCCATCGGCTGGATGGTGAACGCGCCCGCATCGCCCGAGGCGGGTGGGTTGCGGTTCCAGCACGACACCCTGAGCGGGCCCTGATAGTCGGAGTCGATCAGGCCGACCAGGTTGCCGAGCACGATTCCGTGCCGGTGGCCGAGCCCCGAGCGCGGCAGCAGCATCGCGCAGTATCCCGGGTCGGCGACGTGCACCGCGAGCCCGGTGGGGATCAGCACGGTCTGCCCGGGGGCGATCGTCAGCGGTGCGTCGAGGCACGCGCGCAGGTCCAGCCCCGCGCTGCCCGGCGTCGCGTAAGCGGGCAGCGCGTCGCGCATCCGCGCATCGAGGATCCTGAGGTCGACGCGGATCAAGACGGCGGCCCCGTCGGGCGGCGGCGCGCCCGCGACAGCACGAACCAGATCGCCAGCCCGAGCACCAGCAGCACGCCGAGATCCCCGAACGGCGATTCGGCGAACGCGCCGACGACGGCGACGAACAGCCACAGCATCACCAGCACGAAGATCACCCGGCCGAGCCGGATCGGGCCACCGGCACCCGCGGCCGCGTCGCGCCCGGCGGCGCGGCTTCGGTCCTCGGTCATGCCGGGCGGCCCATGGGGTGCCTCGGTCCGCGGCAACGCGTGGTCGGAGTCCGACCCGCCCGCGGCGCGGGCGACGCGCGTGCCCCGACCCCAGTCGAGTGCCGCGCGCAGAGAAGGCCGCCCGGCCGCAGTGCGGCCCGCCTCCGCGGTGTCGCCCAGCGAGGGGTCCAGCCTCATCCGATGGGCCGCCGGTCGGCTGGCCTGCTCGAGCAGCCTCGCGAAGTCCCCGTCGGCGGGCGTCTGGCCGTAGCTTCGCAAATCCATCGTCCCTCCGATCAGGGCGGCGGCAGACGCCGCGAGATCTCGTCGACGAGCTGCCGAGCGAGCCGGTCCTTGCCGGCACGTTCGGTGCGCAGGCTGCCGCGGGCGTCGACGATCAGCAGCTCGTTGTCGTCGCGTCCGAACGTATCCTGGCCGAGGTTGCCGACCAGCAGCGGTACGCCCTTGCGTCGGCGCTTGTCCTGCGCGTTCGCCTCGAGGTCCTCGGTCTCGGCCGCGAAGCCGACGCAGTACGGCGGCGAGGGCAGCGCGGCCACCGTTGCGAGGATGTCCGGGTTCGGCTCGAACGCGAGCGCCGGCGGCGCGGCGCCCTCGACCTTCTTCAGCTTGCGGTCGGCCGCGTTCGCCACGCGCCAGTCGGCCACCGCGGCGACGGCGACGAACACGTGCTGCCCGGCGACTTCGCCCATCACCGCGGCCAGCATCTGCCGGGCGGTGGATACGTCGATACGGCGCACGCCGCGCGGCGTCGGCAGCGCCGTCGGGCCGGAGACGAGCACCACCTCGGCCCCCGCGCTGCGGCAGGCCCGCGCGATCGCGTACCCCATCTTCCCCGAGGACCGGTTGGTGATGCCGCGTACCGGGTCGATCGGTTCGTAGGTCGGCCCCGCGGTCACCAGCACGCGGCGACCCGCGAGCACCTTGGGCGCGAAGAACGCGATCGTGTCCTCGACCAGCTCTTGGGGTTCGAGCATCCGGCCGTCGCCGGTCTCGCCGCAGGCCTGCTCGCCGCTGCCCGGGCCGAGCACCGCGACGCCGTCGTCGCGCAGCGTGCGCAGGTTGCGCTGCGTGGCTGCGGCCGCCCACATCTGCCGATTCATCGCGGGCGCGACCAGCAGCGGGCAGTCGCGGGCGAGGACCAGCGTCGACAGCAGGTCGTCGGCGAGCCCGTGCGCCACCTTCGCGAGGAAGTCGGCCGAGGCCGGCACGACCACCACCGCGTCGGCGGCGCGCGCCAGGCCGATATGGGGCATGCCGTCGCCGACCCGCACGTCCCAGGCATCGGTGAACACCGGCCGACCGGTCAGCGCCTGGAAGGTCGCGGTCCCGACGAACCGCGTCGCCGCGTCGGTCATCACCACCTGGACGGTCGCGCCGCGACGCTGAAGTTCGCGCGCGTACTCGCACGCCTTGAAGGCGGCAACGCCGCCGGTCACGCCAAGCAGCAGGTGCCGTCCGGCGAGTTCGCCGCCGTTGCGCGGGACGTCGGTCATCGTTCGTCGCTCCTGCCCACCCGCCTCAGCTCGTCGACGATCAGCAGCACGGCGCCGACGGTGATCGCCGAATCCGCCACGTTGAACGCCGGGAAGTACCAGCGATCCTGCCAGTGCACCAGCAGGAAGTCGACCACCTCGCCTCGGAACACCCGATCGATCACGTTGCCCACGGCGCCGCCGAGGATCATTGCGAGCGCGAAGCCGAACAGGCGCTGCGAGCCGTGCCGCACCAGCAGCCACAGGATGAACCCGCTCGCCGCCAGTCCGATCGCGATGAAGAACCCGCGCTGCCAGCCGCCGGCCGAGGCGAGGAAGCTGAAGGCGGCTCCGGGGTTGTAGACCAGCGTGAGGTCGAACCACCCGGGCACGACCTGCAGTCGCTCGCCGATGCGAAAGCGCTGCACGACCCACGCCTTGGTGATCTGGTCGACCACCAGCAGCAGCGCCGACAGCGCCAGCCACGAGCCGATCCCGGGGTCGCGCCCGGCGCGCCTGCGACGGACCATCGTTCAGGCGAAGCGCCGCGGTTCGCCGGCGCCGTACAAGTTCGCGGTGCAGCGGCCGCACAGTCCGGGGTGCCCTGGGTCGTGGCCCACGTCGTCGCGCCAGTGCCAGCATCGCTCGCACTTGGTGTGCGGGCTCGGCGTGACCCGCACCGCGGGTGTGCCGGCGTCGCCCTCGGACAGGCGCGCCGCCGAGGTGATCAGCACGAAGCGCAGGTCGTCGCCGAGGCTGGACAGGTCCTCGAACAGGGGACCGGACGCCGCAACCTCCACCTCGGCCTGCAGCGACGAGCCGATCGCGCCGCTGGCTCGCACGGTCTCGATCGCCCGAGTGACCTCGGCGCGGAAGGTGCGCAGCCGATCCCACTTGGCGAGCAGACTCTGGGCGTCCTGCACCTCGGGGATCGGATGCCAGGTCTGCGTGAACACGGTCTCACCCTCGGCCGCCCAGGTCTTCGGATCGAGCAGGGGCCACGCCTCCTCGGCGGTGAACGACAGGATCGGCGCCATGCTCCGCACCAGCGACTGCGCAACATGCCACAGCGCGGTCTGCGCCGAGCGCCGCGCGTCCGACTTCGGTGCCGTCGTGTACAGGCGGTCTTTCAGCACGTCGAGCCAGAAGGCGCCCAGATCTTCGGAACAGTAGACCTGCAACCCGGCGACCACCGGATGGAACTCGAAGCGGCCGTAGGCAGCCACCAGGTCGTCCTGCAGCTGCGCGGCCCGCGCGAGCATCCAGCGGTCGATCTCGAACAGCTGATCGATCGGGAGCGCGTCGGCGTCGGGGTCGAAGTCCGCGAGGTTCGCAAGCAGGAAGCGCAGCGTGTTGCGGATGCGCCGATAGGCTTCGACGACGCGCTTGAGGATCTCGTCGGACAGCGAGAGCTCACCGGAGTAGTCGGTCGAGGCGACCCACAGTCTGAGGATCTCGGCGCCGAGCGTGTCCGAGACCTTCTGCGGCACGACTACGTTGCCGAGCGACTTGCTCATCTTGCGGCCTTCGCCGTCGACCACGAACCCATGGGTGAGCAACGCGCGGTACGGCGCGACGCCGTTGATCATGCACGAGGTGAGGAGCGACGAGTGGAACCAGCCGCGATGCTGGTCGCTGCCCTCCAGGTACATGTCCGCGGGAAAGGCGGAATGCGCGGCGTGTGAGCCCCGAAGCACGGTCTCGTGCGTGGTGCCCGAGTCGAACCACACGTCGAGCGTGTCACGGTTCTTCTCGTAGAGGTCCGCCTCGTCGCCGAGCAGTTCGCGCGCATCGAGCCGCTGCCAGGCCTCGATGCCCTCGCGCTCGATGCGCCGGGCCACGGCCTCGAGCAGCTGCGGCGTGCGTGGGTGCAGCTCGCCGGTCTCCCGGTGCAGGAAGAACGCCATCGGCACGCCCCACTGCCGCTGGCGCGACAGCGTCCAGTCGGGCCGGTGCGCGATCATCGAATGCAGGCGCGCCTTGCCCCAGCCCGGGTAGAACTCGGTCGCCTCGATCGCGGCGAGCGCGCGCTCGCGCAGCGTCGGGCCCTCGCGAGGCCGCAGGTCGAGTCCCGCGAACCACTGGTGGGTCGCGCGGTAGATGATCGGCGTCTTGTGGCGCCAGCAGTGCATGTAGCTGTGGGGGTGATTGGCAACCTTGAGCAGCGCGCCCGCCGCGCGCAGCGTCTCGACGATCCGCGGATTCGCCTCCCAGATCGACATCCCGCCGAACAGCGGCAGCGATGTCGCGTAGCGCCCGTCGCCGGTCACCGGGTTGAGGATCCGGTCGTCGGTCATTCCGTAGCGCTTGCAGCTGGCGAAGTCCTCGACGCCGTAGGCGGGCGACGAGTGGACCAGCCCGGTGCCGGTGTCCAGCGTCACGTACTCGCCCAGGTACACCGGCGCGCAGCGGTCGTAGAACGGGTGCCGGAACTCGAGCCGCTCGAGCGCGCGACCCGGGCAGGTGGCGAGCACCGTGCCGGTCAGGCCCCACGAGGCCAGACACGCGTCGACGCGGTCACGAGCGAGCAGCAGCAGCCGCTCGCCGCCCGGGCCGTCGGCATGCACCAACGCGTACTCGAAGTCCGGGTGCAGGTTGAGCGCCTGGTTGGCCGGTAACGTCCACGGCGTGGTCGTCCAGATCACCGCGAAACCTGGAAGATCGGGAAGCACGGGCAGCCCGAATGCGTGGGCGAGCCGAGGCCGGTCGGTGAACGCGAAGCCCGCGTCGACCGCAAGGTCGGTGCGATCCAGGTACTCGACCTCGGCCTCGGCCAGGGCCGAACCGCAGTCGAAGCACCAGTTCACCGGCTTGAGCCCGCGGAACACGAAGCCGGCCGCCATGATCTTGCCGAGCGCGCGCAACTCGTCGGCCTCGTTGCGCGGCGCCATCGTCGTGTACGGATCGTCCCAGTCGCCGAGCACGCCCAGTCGCATGAAGTCGGTGCGCTGTCGTGCGATCTGCTCGGTCGCGTACGCGCGCGAGCGCGCCTGAACCTCGTGCGCCGGCAGCGACTTGCCATGACGCTTCTCGATCTGAATCTCGATCGGCATGCCGTGGCAGTCCCACCCCGGCACGTAGCGGGCGTCGAAGCCGGCCATGTTCCGGCACTTGACGACGATGTCCTTCAGGATCTTGTTGACCGCGTGCCCGATGTGGATGTCGCCGTTCGCGTACGGGGGGCCGTCATGCAGGATGAACAGCGGGCGGCCGGCGCTGGCGGCGCGGATGCGCTGGTAGACGCCCTTCTCCTGCCATTGCGCGACCCAGCCGGGTTCACGGCGCGCGAGATCCCCACGCATCGGGAACGACGTGTCGGGCAGGTTGAGCGTGGCGCGGTGGTCGGGCCGGGCGGGGTCGGAGGTGCGGGCCATCGTCGGTCGGCGTCGGGAGGAGGGCGGTCAGCCGCGGCCGCTGGAGGCGACCGCGGCGAAGTGGGCGCGCGCGGCGTCCGCGTCGCGCGCGATCTGGGCGACCAGCGCGTCGAGCGAGTCGTAGTGGGCCTCGTCGCGCAGCCGGCGCAGGAACTCGACCTGGATCAGGCGGCCGTACGCGTCACCGCGCCAGTCGATCACGTGGGTCTCGAGCAGCGGTGCGCCGTCGCGTTCGACCGCCGGCCGGGTACCCAGGCTCGCCACGCCGGGCAGTGGCCGGTCGCCCAGTCCGTGCACGCGGACGACGAACACGCCGCCGAGCGCCGGCCGGCCGTGCGGGACGCGCAGGTTCAGCGTCGGGAATCCGAGCGTGCGACCGAGCTTGCGACCGTGCACCACGTGGCCCGAGATCGCGTAGGGCCGCCCGAGCAGCCGCCGGACGCGGTCGAGGTCGCCGGCGCCGAGCGCCTCGCGCACCGCCGAGCTGGACACCCGCACGCCGTCGTCGGCGACCGTGGGCATCCGCTCGAGCGCATAGCCGTGCTCCGGGGCGAGCCGCTCGAGCAGCGCGAAGTCGCCGGTGCGTTGTGCGCCGAACCGGAAGTCGTCACCGATCAGCAGGTGCCGTGCCAGCAGCCCCTCGGTGATCACGCGCTGCACGAACGCCTGGGCCGGCATCGCTGCCAGCCGTTCGTTGAAGTGAGCGATGCAGACCTGCCCGACGCCGCAGGACTCGAGCGCGAGCAGCTTGTCGCGCAGCGTCGCGATGCGTGCCGGCGCATCCGCCGACGTTCGCCGGCGAGCGAAGAACTCCCTGGGGTGCGGCTCGAAGGTCAGCACGCACCCGAGCAGACCCTGGTCCCGGGCGGTCGCGAGCAGCCGGGCGATCAGCGCCTGGTGACCGCGGTGCACGCCATCGAAGCTGCCGATGGTGAGCGCGCAGGGCCGTCGGGCGTCGCGGGGCGGAAGACTGCGGAAGACCAGCATGCGGAAGGACGCAAAACGTTGAATCATAAAGCAATGTCCGGCGAGCGCGCGGGGCGGGGTGCTAGACTCGGCGCATTCGTGCGCGCATGCACCCGTGAAGCGTCTGGCCATCCTGATCTCTGGACGGGGCTCCAACATGGTGAGCCTCGCCGAAGCATGCACGCGTGAACGGTGGCCGGCTCGGGTGGTCGCGGTGTTCTCCGATCGCGAGCAGGCGCCCGGCCTCGAGTCGGCACGACGCCTGGGCATCGCGGCCGAGTCGGTGCCGCGCTCGGACTATGCCGACCGAGACGCGTTCGACGCGGCGCTCGCCGATCGCCTTCAGGCGGTCGGGGCCGAGCTGGTGGTGCTTGCCGGGTTCATGCGGATCCTGGGTGAGGGTTTCGTCGATCGGTTCGCGGGTCGGCTCGTGAACATTCACCCGTCGCTGCTGCCGGCCTTTCCCGGGCTGCGTACGCACGCGCGCGCCCTCGAGGCCGGGGTCCGCGTGCACGGCGCGACCGTCCATCTGGTGACGCCCGCGCTGGACCACGGGCCGATCCTCGCGCAAGCGGCGGTGCCGGTGCGCGACGGCGACGACGCCGCGACGCTCGCCGCAAGGGTGCTGCGCTCCGAGCACCGGCTGTACGCGCGGGCCGTGCGCTGGCTCGTGGAGGATCGTGTCCAGGTGATCGACGGGCACGCGCAGGTGATCGGCGTGTCTGCCACCGAGCGCCTGCTGTTCGACGACGGGGACGCGGCGCCGCCATGAGCGAGGGCCGGTCCCGCAGGTCGGCCGGAGCGCCGACTCGCGCTGCGCGTGCCGCCGTCGCGGGCCGGCGCGTCGCCGCCGGCACACGGGCGATGTCCGCTGCGAAGGGCGGACCGGTCGGCCCCGCCGCA
>JBIKMO010000438.1:0-2824 GCA_044359175.1 Burkholderiaceae bacterium
CTCGCGCGCCGCGCGGAAGCGGTGCTCACGGTGTCGGCCTTCTCGCGCGACGCGCTCGCGCGCGCGACCGGCGTGGCCGCGGACCGCTTCGTCGTCGTGCCCAACGGCGCGGACCACCTCGCCGGCGTGCGGCCCGACGACGCGGTGCTCGCGCGCCTGGGTGCGTGCCCGGGCCGCGTGCTGCTCGCGGTGGGCAGCGCGAATGCGACGAAGAACCTGGACGCGCTGGTGCGCGCGTTCGCGACGCTCGGCGCGCGCGACGACGCGACGCTCGCGATCGTGGGCGGCGGGAACGCACAGGTGTTCGCGGGCGGCGGGGCCCGGGAGCGCGGCCCGCGCGGCGGCGCGACCGCGCACGGCGCACCGCCCGCGCAGGGCTCACTGCCCGTCGATCCGCCGCGCGTGCTGCGCCTGGGCGCGCTGCCGGATGCGCAACTGAAGGCGCTGTACGAGACCGCCCGCGCGCTGGTCTTCCCGTCGACCTACGAAGGCTTCGGGCTGCCGCCCCTGGAGGCGATGGCCTGCGGCTGCCCGGTGGTCGCGGCGCGTGCGGCCGCGCTGCCGGAGGTCTGCGGCGACGCGGCGCTCTACGTCGATCCGCGCTCGGACGCGTCGATCGCCGAGGCGATGCGCCGCGTGCTCGAGGACGACGCGCTGTGCGCGCGGCTGCGCGAGGCGGGCCTCGCGCGCGCGGCGGCGTTCACGTGGGATGCGGCTGCGGCGCGGGTGCTGCAGGTGCTGCGGGGCTTGCCTTGAGCGGCTGCGGTGCGCGGCCCGAGTTCCGGGACGCGCGCCCGCGTCAGACCGGCAGCCGCCGCACGAACGCCTCGACGTCGGAGCGCCAGTCGGCCATCGCATAGCCGAAGGTGCGCTCGAGCGCGCTGCAGTCGAGCAGCGAATTCATCGGGCGCGCCGCGGGTGTCGGGTAGGCCGAGGTCGGGATCGCCTCGACCGCATCGGCACGCACGCGCAGCTTCGCCGCCCACGCGGGGTTCTGCGCCGCGGTTGCCAGCACGCACCGCGCATAGTCGGCCCAGGTGGTCTCGCCGGCCGCCGAAGCGTGGTACAGCCCGCGGCGCGCGCCGATCCAGCCGGCGAGGTCACCCGCGTTCGAACCCTGCTCGACCACGGCGCAGCTCAGGTCGGCGAGCCGCCCTGCCCAGGTCGGCGTGCCCCGCTGGTCGCCGACCACGCGCAGCGCGTCGCGCTCGCCGGCGAGCCGCAGCATGGTCTTCGCGAAGTTGCCGCCGTGATCGCCGTAGACCCAGCTGGTGCGGAACACCAGGGCCGGGCCGCCGGCCGCGAGCGTCGCGCGTTCGCCGGCGAGCTTCGACTCGCCGTAGACGTTCAGCGGCCCGGTCGGATCGGTTTCGACGTATCGGCCGTCCTTGCGGCCGTCGAACACGTAGTCGGTGGAGTAGTGGACGAGCACCGCGCCCCGGGCCGCACACTCGCGGGCGAGCACCCCCGGCGCCTCGGCGTTGACCGTGAAGGCCACCGCGCGGTCCTGCTCGGCCCGATCGACCGCCGTGTAGGCGGCCGCATTGAAGACCACGTCGGGCCGGACGTCCCGGACGCAGGCCGCGACCGCCGGCAGGTCGGTGAAGTCGAAGTCGTCGATGCCGAGGCTGACGACCTCGCCCAGCGGCGCGGCCCGGCGCTCGAGCGCCCAGGCGAGCTGGCCGTTCTTACCGAGGATGAGGATCTTCATGAGGCCGTCCGTGGTCGTGGCTGTGCGATCGCTGCGACGCGGCATTGTGCCCGGATTGCCGTTCAGGGTGCCCGGGCCCCCTTCGGGCGGTCGCCGCCGAGGCCGACTGGCCCGGCGGATCCACGTCCATATAATCGGTCGCCATGAACACGATCCTCGTCACCGGCGCCGCCGGCTTCATCGGCTCCAACTTCGTCCAGCAATGGATCGCCCAGGAGGCCGATTCGGTGGTCAGCCTGGATGCGCTGACCTACGCGGGCAACCTCGCGAACCTCGCCCCGGTCGCCGACCATCCGCGGCACGTGTTCGCCAAGGGCGACATCTGCGACGCCGACCTCGTCGCGCGGCTGCTCGCCGAGCACCGGCCGCGGGCGATCGTGCACTTCGCCGCCGAGTCGCACGTCGACCGATCGATCCACGGGCCGGCCGAATTCGTGCGGACCAACGTCACCGGGACCTTCTCGCTGCTGCAGGCCGCGCTCGTGCACTGGCGTACCCTCGAGGGCGCCGAGCGCGAGGCCTTCCGGTTCCTGCACGTGTCCACCGACGAGGTCTACGGCTCGCTCGGTCCGAACGATCCGCCGTTCGTCGAGACGCGCGCGTACGAGCCGAACAGTCCGTACTCGGCGAGCAAGGCGGCGTCCGATCACCTGGTGCGCGCCTGGCACCACACCTACGGGCTGCCGGTGCTGACGACGAACTGCTCGAACAACTACGGGCCGTACCAGTTCCCCGAGAAGCTGATCCCGCTGGTGATCCACAACGCGCTCGCCGGCAAGCCGCTGCCGATCTACGGCGACGGCTCGAACGTGCGCGACTGGCTCTACGTGGGCGATCACTGCAGCGCGGTGCGGGCGGTGCTCGCCCGCGGCACGCCCGGCCGCGTCTACAACGTGGGCGGCTGGAACGAGAAGACGAACCTCGAGGTGGTGCACACCATCTGCGACCTGCTCGACGAGATGAGGCCGGACCCGGCCGGCGCCCACCGCCGCCTGATCACCTTCGTCAAGGACCGCCCGGGCCACGACCGCCGGTACGCGATCGACGCGCGGCGGATCGCCGCGGAACTGGATTGGCGCCCGGCGCAGACCTTCGAGACCGGCATCCGCGAGA
>JBIKMO010000152.1:0-10123 GCA_044359175.1 Burkholderiaceae bacterium
CACCCCGGCCCGCCCCCTGCGGCACGAGCGCCGACCGCGGCGTCGCCGCAGCACTCGCAGGTCGGTTCGTCCCAGGGGGCATGCTCGTCGGTCCGCTCGTCTGGCCGCAGCCCGTGCAGGGCGGCGATCGCGGGCACCGCGTCGTCCCGAGCCCGGCGCGCGCCACCGCGCACGGCACTCCGAACCCACCGCGAACCCCCCGACAGGATCGGCCCTCGCCGAGCGCCGTTCCAGTCCGGGCCGACCCCAGCTGGGGCCGACCCGAGGTCGCCGCCGGCGGAGCGTCGGCGCGCCCTTCGCGCCCCATCCGCGCCGCGCGCCGCGGGCCGCGACCGGAGCGGGCGCACGCCAGGCTTGCGCGCTCGGGACGACACCCCCACGCTTCGGTGCGCGCGGTCGCCGCCGCCGCACGAGGACGCGATACCGATGACCGAACCGACCGAGCCTCTGGAGCCCATCGCCGAGCCGATCCGCGCGGCGGCACCCGGCACCGACGTCGCGATCGAGACGCTCGGCGCCGCGCGGATCGCCTCGCCGGTGGCCGGTCACCTCGGGGCGGCGGCGGTCCACTACGTCGGCGCCGCCGATCGCGTTCTGGTCGACGACTCGCTGTCCGCGCTGCGCGCTGCGCGCGGCGCACTCGATGCGCTGCCCGCCTTCGAACTCGCCGGCCCGCGCGATCGCATCTTCTTCGATCCGCGGACGCTGCACTGCGGAATCGTCACCTGCGGCGGCCTCGCGCCCGGGCTGAACAACGTGGTCCGGGGCATCGTGATTGAGTTGTGGAACGGCTACGGGGTGCGCCGCATCTCGGGCTTTCGCCACGGCTACGAGGGGCTGATCGCCCGCTGCGGTCACGAGCCGCTGGTGCTCACGCCCGAATCGGTTGCGCACATCCACCACGAGGGCGGCACGGTGCTCGGCACCTCGCGCGGCTCGCAGGACCCGGCCGAGGTGGTTGACCACCTGCAGGCGGGCGGCGTGGGCGTGCTGTTCGTGATCGGTGGCGACGGCAGTCTTGCCGGGGCGCTCAAGATCGCCGCCGAGGTGCGCCGCCGCGGCGCGGCGATCGCCGTGGTCGGCGTGCCCAAGACCATCGACAACGACATCGGCTTCATCGACCGCAGCTTCGGCTATCTGTCGGCCTACTCGGCGGCGGTCGATGCGATCCGCGGCGCACGGATCGAAGCGATGGCCGCGCGCGACGGCATCGGGCTGGTCAAGCTGATGGGCCGCTACTCGGGCTTTCTCGCGTGCCAGGCGGCGCTCGCCTCGACCGAGGTCGACCTCGTGCTGATCCCGGAGGTGCCGCTTCGGATGGACGGCGCGGGCGGGGTGCTCGCTTGTGCCGACCGCGTGCTCGCGCGCAAGGGACACGCGGTGATCGTGGTCGCCGAGGGCGCGGCGCAGGACCTGATCGAGGCCGCGCCGCCTGGGGCCGATCCGCTGGACCGCAGCGGCAACCTGCGGCTGAAGGACGTCGGCCCGTTCCTGCGCGACGCGCTGGTCGCACATCGCCGCGCGCTCGGTCGCGAAGCGAACGTCAAGTACATCGACCCGAGCTACACGATCCGCAGCGTGCCGGCCTGCCCGTCCGACAGCGTCTACTGCTGGGACATGGCGCGGCACGCGGTGCACGCGGCCATGGCCGGCAACACCGCGATGCTGATCGGACGCTGGCACGGCCGCTTCGTGCACGTGCCGATCGCGCTCGCGATCCGCCAACGCCGCCAGGTCGACCCCGACGGCGACCTGTGGATGTCGGTGATCGAATCGACCGGTCAGCCGCGTCGGTTCGCCTGAACCCGAGCTGCGCCCCCGGTCACTGCAGCACGCCGTTGCGCACGTCCGAGCGGCCGAGCAGGCGGATCGGTACCGGCTCGACCCGCCAGATCCCGCTCGCGTACTCGGCAATCGTGCGGTCCGACGAGAATCCGCCCGAGCGGGCGGTGTTCAGGATCGACATCCGCGTCCAGCGCTCGGGGTCGCGGTAGGCCGAGTCCACCTGCGACTGGCAGGCGACGTAGGCGTCGAAGTCGGCGAGCAGCAGGTACGGGTCGTGATGCACCAGGTTGTCCAGCAGCGGCTGGAACAGCCACGGGTCGCCATCGCTGAAGTGTCCGCTGCCGATCAGATCGAGCACCGCGCGCAGTCGCGGGTTCGACTCGACCCGATCCATCGGCCGGTAGCCCTCGCGCCACAGCGCTTCGACCTGCTCGACGGTCTTGCCGAACAGGAAGAAGTTCTCTGCGCCGACCGCTTCGCGGATCTCGATGTTGGCGCCGTCCAACGTCCCGACGGTCAGTGCCCCGTTCATCGTGAATTTCATGTTTCCGGTACCCGAGGCCTCCTTGCCGGCGGTGGAGATCTGCTCGGACACGTCGGCGGCCGGATACACGTGGTGGCCGATGCTCACGTTGAAGTTCGGCAGGAACACCACCTTGAGCAGGCCGCGCACCGCCGGGTCGTCGTTGACGACCGCCGCCACCGAGTTGATCAGCTTGATGATCAGCTTGGCCATCCGGTAGCCCGGTGCCGCCTTGCCGCCGAACACGAAGGTCCGCGGCGCGACCTCCAGCCGCGAATCCTCGCGCAGCCGCAGGTACAGGTCGACGATGTTCAGTACCGCCAGATGCTGACGCTTATACTCGTGGATGCGCTTGACCTGCACGTCGAAGATCGAGGCCGGGTCCGCTGTCACGCCGGCACGACGGCGCAGCTGCGCGGCGAGCACCCGCTTGTTCTGCAGCTTGACCTCGCGCCACTGCGCGCGGAACGCCGCGTCGTCGGCCATCGGTTCGAGCCAGCGCAGCTGCTCGAGCTCGCGCACCCAGCCGTCGCCGATCGCGTCGGTCACCAGCGCGGTGAGGCCCGGATTGCTGAGCGCGACGAAGCGGCGCGGCGTCACGCCGTTGGTCTTGTTGCTGAACTTCTGCGGCCACATCGCATGGAAGTCGCGCAGCACGTCGCGCTCGAGCAACCGGGTATGCAGCTTCGCCACCCCGTTGATCGCGTGACTGCCCACGCACGCCAGGTGCGCCATGCGCACCGCGCGCCCGTTGCTCTCGTCGATCAGCGACATCCGCGCGACCGCCGCGTCGTCCTCGGGGAAGCGGCGCCGCACCTCCTCGAGGAACGCGGCGTTGATCTGGTAGACGATCTCCAGGTGCCTGGGCAGCACGCGGCCGAACAGATCGAGCGGCCAGCGCTCGAGCGCCTCGGGCAGCAGCGTGTGATTGGTGTACGACAGGCTGCGGCGGGTGATCTCCCAGGCCTCGTCCCACGGCACGCCCTGCTCGTCGACCAGCAGCCGCATCAGCTCGGCGACCGCGATCGCCGGGTGCGTGTCGTTCAGCTGGATCGCGAACTTCTCGTGGAATGCCGACAGCGGCAGGTTCTGCCTGCGCAGGATCCGCAGCATGTCCTGCAGCGCGCACGACACGAAGAAGAACTGCTGCTCCAGCCGCAGCTCCTTGCCCTGCACCGATTCGTCGTTCGGGTAGAGGACCTTGGTGAGGTTCTCGGCGACGATCTTCAGGTTCACCGCGCCCCAGTAGTCGCCGCGGTTGAAGCGCTCCAGGTCGAACGCCTCCGGCGCCTCGGCCCGCCACAGCCGCAGCGTGTTGCAGGTGTGGGTCCGGTAGCCGAGGATCGGCGTGTCGTAGGGCACGCCGTTGGCGACCTTGGCGGGCACCCAACGCACCCGCTCCCGGCCGTCGGGCCCGAGCTCGCGTTCGGTGTGCCCGCCGAAGAGCACCTGCACGGTCCACTCGGGGCGGATCAGTTCCCACGGGTTGCCGTAGCGCAGCCAGCGGTCGGTCTTCTCCACCTGCCAGCCGTCCTCGATCGTCTGGTGCAGGATGCCGAACTCGTAGCGGATGCCGTAGCCGAGCGCGGGCAGCTCGAGCGTGGCCATCGAGTCGAGGAAACAGGCCGCCAGCCGCCCGAGGCCGCCGTTGCCCAGCCCCGGTTCGACCTCGTCGTCGAGCAGGTCGTCGAAGTCCAGTCCGAGCTCGGTCATCGCCTGGCGGGCCTGCCGGTGGATGCCCAGGTTGACCAGGTTGCTGCCCAGGTGCGGCCCCATCAGGAACTCGGCCGACAGGTAGGCGACCGTGCGCACGCCGCGCTTGGTGTACTCCGCGGCGGTGCTGATCCAGCGTTGCAGCAGCCGGTCGCGCACCACGTGGGCGAGCGCGAGGTGGTAGTCGGTCCGGGTGGCCAGCGCGGGAAACTTGCCCTGCACGTAGAACAGGTTGTCCAGGAACGCGCGCTTGAGCGCCTCCTTGCTGAGCCCGGTCCGATGGTCCTCGGTGTCGCGCCGCGCGTCCTCGCCGGGGTCCTCGACCGGCTCGTCGGCCGACCCCGAACGGGTCGCGCGCTGATCCAAAGTCCGCTGCTCCACAGTGCATCTCCGATGTCCGACCCCCGTGACGCTAGCAAAAACCGGGCAAGCCATCAGGAGGTGTGCCACCGACGAGCGGCGCGCGGCGGCGTCCCGCCGCCGAACGGCCCCCGCAGCGGGGTGCACTGCACCATCGACCCGACAGCGCCCCGCCGGGAGCCGGCGCCGTAACCGCCGGCGCGCCGCCGACGAATGACCGGCGTGGAGCCCGCTGACGCGTTCGAAGCGAGCCTGGCGCCGCTGTGGCGGCGTGCGCAGGCCGGCGACGAGGCGGCCTACCGCGACGCGTTGCGGCGGATGGCCGCCCGACTGCGGTCGTACCTGCGACGACGGCTCGCCGAACGGCCGGACGATGTGGAGGACCTGGTGCAGGACATCCTGATCGCGGTGCACGTGCAGCGCGGCACCCATGACCCGGCGTTGCCGGTGAGCCCCTGGCTGCACGCGATCGCGCGCTATCGGCTGGTGGATCACTGGCGTCGTCACGGGCGGCGCGATGCGCTGCACGACGCCGTGGACGACCTGGACGACTGGCCGGCCGAAGACGCACCGCACGAGGCCGCCGCCGCGCGCCGCGACCTCGGCGTGCTGCTCGCCCGGCTGCCGGCCGCGCAGCGCCGGGCGATCGAACTCACCAAGCTCGAGGGCCTGTCGGTGAGCGAGGCCGCCCTGCGCACCGGGGAGTCGGTCTCGGCGATCAAGGTCCAGGTGCACCGGGGCCTCAAGCGCCTGGCCGGATGGGTCCGGCCGGACGCGGGCGGCCGGCCGCCCTCGGACTGACGCCATGAACACCGACGATCTGATCGGCGCGCTCAGCCGTGGCGCGGGTCCTGCACACCGGGTGAGTCTGCGGCACGCGCTCGGGTGGCCGCTGGCCGCCGCCACCGCGGTGTCGCTGGCGGTGGGCGTGTGGCTGCTGGGCGCCGTGCCGGCGGACCGGTTCGCCACCCCGGCGCCGTGGATCAAGCTCGCCTACACCGGGACGCTGGCCGCGGCGCTGGGCCTCGGCGCCTTCGCCGCCGGTCTGCCCGCGCGGCGATTGCGCCCGGCACTGAGCGCCGCCGCGATGCTGGTCGCCCTGATGGCCGGGCTCGGTCTGACCGCGTGGCTCACCGCCCCGCCCGCGGAGCGCGTCGCGGTGCTGCTGGGCACCGACGGCAGCTGGGTCGGCTGCGCGCCCCGGGTCGTGCTGCTCGCGCTGCCCGTCTTCGTGGTCGCGACCGCGGCGATGCGTCGTCTGGCGCCCGTCCGGCTGCGGGCCGCCGGGGGGCTGGCCGGCGCCACGGCGGGCGCGTGCGGTGCGTTCGCCTATGCGTTCTGCTGTCCGGAGTCCTCGGCCGCGTACGTGGCGCTCTGGTACACCGCGGCCATCGCCGCCTGCGGCGCGTCGGGTGCGCTCGCGGGCCCGCGTCTGCTGCGCTGGTGAGTGCCCGGCGGCCGAGCCGATGTAACCCCGGGCCGGCCTGCATCGAATCCATCCCCGAGGCGAACGCGATCGCGCCCGCCCGCACCGACCCCCCGACCGCCGTGAAAGGACGCTCGATGCCGACCTCTCGACTGCCGCTGCTGCGCACCGCCCTCGCGCTCACGTTGAGCACCGCCGCCGCGCTCGCCCACGCGCTGGACGTCAAGCCCTACACCGCCGCCGCGCTGTCGAGCGCGCAGGCCGCCGGCAAGCCGGTCGCGGTGCACTTCCACGCGGAGTGGTGCGGCACGTGCAAGCAGCAGGAGAAGGCGATCGCCCAACTGAAGGGCGAGCCGGGTCTGGACGTGACGCTGCTGGTGGCCGACTACGACAAGGAGAAGGCGCTGCGCAAGGCGCTGAAGGTGCAGAGCCAGTCCACGCTGGTGGTGTTCCGCGGCAAGGACGAGCGGGCGCGCCTGGGCGGCGATACCGACCCGGCCCGTCTGCGCGCCGCGCTCAAGGCGGCGCTGTGACGGCAGCGCGCTGACTTCGCCCCCGCCCGCCATGATCGTCTCGCTTCCCGAGGCCGGCTTGAGCCTGGCCGCCGGCAGCCTCACCACGCTCAGCCCCTGCGTCTTCCCGCTGTTGCCGCTGGTGCTGGGCGGCGCGCTTCAGAACCACCGGCTGGCTCCGGTGGCGCTCGGCCTGGGCATGGCGCTGTCGTTCGCTGGCATCGGCGTGCTGGTGGGCACCGTGGGCGAGGCGCTCGGACTGGACGGCGACCTCGTACGCGTGGCCGGCGCCTGGCTGCTCATCGGCTTCGCGCTGGTGCTGCTGGTGCCCTCCTGGAATGCACGGTTCACCCACTGGATGACGCCGCTGGCCAGCGGCGCGCAGTCCGCCTCGACGCACTTCTCGGGCGGCTCGCTGGGCAGTGCGTTGATGCTGGGCGGCGTGCTCGGCCTGGTGTGGAGCCCCTGCTCGGGGCCGCTGCTGGCCTCGGCGCTCACCCTGGTGGCGAGCGAGGGCGGCAGCCTGCGCGGTGGGGCCATCCTGGGCCTGTTCGGGATCGGCGCGGCCGTGCCGCTGGTGGCCGTGGCCTACGCGTCGCGTGCCGGCTTCACGCGAGCGCGCGGCTGGGTGATGGCACGAATCGCCGGCATCAAGAACGCGTTCGCGGTGCTGCTCGGAGCCATGGGCGCGGCGATCCTCACCGGCGCGGACAAGTGGCTGGAGGCGCGCGTGAACGCATGGCTCCCCGACGGCTGGCTGCGACTCACGACGCTGTTCTGAGCGCGACGCTCCCGCCGCGACCGCTCGGCCTGGAGGACGCCGTGCGAGCGGATGGAGGCCGTCCGCGGCCGTCCCGCCCGGATCACCCGCCGCGGAACAGCCGCCCGAAGCCGACAGCGAACGGATCACGCCCGGCCAGCCGCATCACGTCCCAGAACCCGGCCGGCGAGCTCGCGGCCACCGGTACGCCGAGGCGGCGCTCGAGCGGTTCGATCACCTCGTGCGTCTGCAGCCCGCCGCACGAGATGAAGATGCCGTCGGCCGACTCGTCGCTCGCGAACACGCGCTCGGCCAGCCCGATCAGCGCCGACGGTCCGACGCCCTCGATGTCGGCGGCGTGGGTCATCGACAGGCCCTCGAGCGCGGTGACCTCGAAGCCCTGCCCGTTCAGGTAGTCGCGCAGCCGCTCGTTGAGCGCGTCCACGTACGCGGTGGCCACCGCGACCCGCCTCACGTCCAGCGCGCGCAGCGCGGCGACGATCGCGTGGCTCATCGTCGTGCACGGCACGCCGGTGGCCTCGGTCATCTGCGCACGCAGCCGGTCGGTCCACTCGGCGCCGCGATAGAAGCTGAGCGACGTGCCCATCAGCGAGATCGCCTCGGCACCCTGCCGGCGCAACTCGAGCGCGCGCTCGACCACCTGGTCGATCACCGGCGCGAAGCCCTCGGGCGACACCCCGGTGATGCCGAGGCTGCGCGCGACGAAGTCGACCTGGTGGCCGTACAGCAGCGCCGCGTCCGCGGGCACGCGGTCGCCCGGCGGCGGAACGATCAGGCCGATGCGGGAAACGGCGGATGGCTTCATCGACGGGTCACGGGGCGGCGCCGGGTGCGCGATGCTACCCGGCGCCCGGAGCGCGGCACAAGCGGCGGCGGGACCATTCGCGCCGGGGCGGGCGGCGCGAGGCGCGCCCGTACGGACGCCTCAGCCGCTCTCGATCCCGTGGCCGGCCCGCACGCTCACGTCGCCCGCGACCACCCGCTCCAGCCCACCGCACGGCAGCGCGACCCGCAGCGCGCCGTCGGCGTCGATGCCCTGCGCGACGCCGACGCTGCGGCTGCCGTCGGGGCGCAGCAGCGTGACCGGCGCGTCCGCCAGCGCATCGAGCGCTGCCCAGCGCGCGGCGAACGCGGCGAGTCCGCCGCGCTCGAATTCATCGACCATCGCGATCAGCGCCGCGGCGAGTGCGCGTGCGAGCGCCTCGCGCGGCGGCGCGTCGCCCGGGCCGAACAGCGCGGCCACCGGCTGCGCGGCCTGCACCGCCGCGAGCGCCGCACTCGGCGCGAGATTCAGGCCCACGCCGATCACCACGCGCTGCAGCGGCGCCGCGCTGCGCATCTCGACCAGGATGCCGCCCGCCTTCGCGCGGCCCGCGGGCGTGTCCACGAGCAGGTCGTTCGGCCATTTCAGCCGCACCGCGGCGCCGTGCTCGGCGAGCACCTGGGCGACCGCGACGCCGGCCGCCAGAGGCAGCCCGAGCAGCGGCGGCGCGCCGATGCGCCGCTCGAGCGCGACCGACAGCGCGAGCGACGCGGACGGATCGGTGGCCCACGCACGGCCGTTGCGGCCGCGCCCTGCGGTCTGCTGGTCGGCGAGCAGCGCATGCGGCGGCTGCGGCTCGGCACCGAACGGCCGGCGCATCAGCTCGGCGTTGGTCGAGTCGATCCGGTGGACGTGCTCGCAGATGGGTGCCGGGGCCATGGACGACGTCGAGCGGTTCGGCCAGCCGTTCGGGTAAGCTCGGCCGGGAGACCGCGATGTTTACCATGACCGATGCGTCGCTGCGCGCGCACCGTACCGGGGTGCTGATGCGCGCGCTCGCGTCGCTGCTGGTGGCGGCGGTGGTGGTGGCCTCGTTGTACCCGCTGAGCGCCTGGCGGGCGCCGGCCGCGGGCGCGTTCGCGTTCCTGGGGGCCGGCCTGCCGCGGTACTGGACCGGCTTCGACGTCGCGACCAACGTGCTCGCCTACGCGCTGCTCGCGCTGCTCGCCACGCTCGGCTGGGCCGCGCGGCTCGCGCCGGCGGTCGCGTTCTCCGCGGTGACCGCGGCGGGCGCGCTGCTGTCGCTGCTGCTGGAAGCGGCGCAGGGCTACCTGCCGGCGCGGGTGCCTTCGCTGCTCGACTGGCTGGCCAACACCGGCGGCACCGTCGCCGGGGCATGGCTGGGCGCGATGCTGAACCGCGCGGCCCACCGGTCGGGGCGGCTCGGGCCCCAGGTGACCGAGCGCTGGTACGAACAGGGCCCGGCGAGCGGATGGGTGCTGCTGCTGCTGTGGCTGGCGGCGCAGCTCGTGCCCCAGCGACTGATGTTCGGCACCGGCCACGTCGAACCCGCGCTGCAGCGGCTGCTCGACCGGCTCGGGCCGCTCGATGCCCCCGATCTGTCGCGGCTGATCGACCGGCTGTGGAGCGGTGCGGCACCGCCGGGGGTGGGCGTGGCGATCGAGGCCGCGGTCGTGATCTGCGCGGTCTGCGCGGTCGGCTCGCTCGCGTTCGCGCTCGTGCACGGCTCGCGGCGCAGGCTGGTGCTGGTGATCGGCATCGCCACGATCGCGATCGGACTGCGCAGCATCGCCTCGCAGATGGTCTACGGCGCCGGCGCACCGCTCGCGTGGCTGACCCCGGGCGTGCAGGGCGGCGCGGTGGTCGGGGCGCTGCTGCTCTATGCGCTGGACACGCTCGGACCGCGGGCGCGCGCGGCCTGCGCCGCAGCCGCCGCGCTGCTCGGCATGCTGCTGGTCAACGTCGCGCCATCGGACGGCTACTTCGCGACGACGCTGTCGGGCACGTCGGCCGGACAGTGGGCGAATCTGCACGGGCTGCTGCGCATCGCCTCGGTGCTGTGGCCGATGCTGGCGATCGTGTGGTTCGGCCGACGCGCACTGGCGCGTACGCCGACGGGCTAGGAGTCTGGGCGGCAGAGCGTTGGATGCCTAACAGGGTAAGGGCGATTTGGTAGGTTGCGGGTCATGACTGCGAGCTACCTTCCGTACGATCCGCAGCAGATGTTCCTGCTGCCGCC
>JBIKMO010000016.1:0-30511 GCA_044359175.1 Burkholderiaceae bacterium
CCACCGCATCGGCTGCGCCCGAGGCCACCGCGTCGACTGCCATCTGCCGCGTGTAGCGGTTGTTGGCGATGTATGCGCCGCGGAACGCGCGCCGCGCACCCGCGAAGTCGAAGCCGCGGTGGTGGTGTTCCGAGCCGGTGTTTCCCTCGATGAAGTGCAGGTACGCGATGCCGCGCGCGTCCAGTTGCGACACGAGCGTTCCATAGGTGGCCTGGGCGTTCGAGTCGGGGGGGCAGCCGTTGGCGAGCGTCACCGGCGACAGCCGGATGCCGACGCGGTCGCGGCCCCAGACCTCGATCGCCGCGTCGACCACCGCGAGCACCAGCCGCAGCCGGTTGCCGATCGACCCGCCCCAGGCATCGGTGCGGCGATTGCACGAGTCGCGGATGAACTGCTCGAGCAGGTAACCGTTGGCGCCGTGGATCTCCACGCCGTCCATCCCGGCGTCGCGCGCCACGCGCGCCGCGTGCCGGTACGTGTCCACGAGCCCCACGACCTCGTCGGCCGACAGCGCGCGCGCGGCGATGCGCTCCTGCTTGCCGCGCGGCGTGTGCACCGTGCCCGAGGCGACGTACGCAGAGGCCGACACCGGTAGCGCGCCGTCGGGCTGCAGGTCAGGGTGCGAGACCGCGCCCACGTGCCACAGCTGCGCGACGATTCGCCCGCCCGCGGCGTGCACCGCGCGCGCCACCTCGCGCCAGCCGTCGCGCTGCGCATCGCTGTGACAGCCGGGCGTGCCCATGTAGCCGATGCCGCGCGGCTCGACCTGCGTCGCCTCGGACACGATCAGGCCGGCCGACGCGCGCTGCGCGTAGTACTCGGCGTTCAGCGCGTGCGGCGCCAGGCTGCCAGGCTGCGCGCGGCAGCGGGTGAGCGGCGCCATCAGCACGCGGTTGGGGCAGTCCCAGGCGCCGATGCGAACCGGGTCGAACAGGGTGGGTGCGGAGTCCATGGGAGCATTCTAGGTGCGGATCGCGGGGCGGCAGGTGCTCACCGACTGCCTGCTCGAGCGGATCGAGGCGTGTCGTCCGTTCACGTTCCATTCGGCGGCACTGCGGCCGGATCGGCGATGTACGCGTGCACTGCGAGAGGCGTTGCGTCGATGATGATGACGCTGGTCGCACGCCACGCACCTGCGTCTGCAGTGTGCTCGGACCGGCGCTGTTCGCCGTGCGGCGCCTGCCGGGCTTCGGTAATACACCCGACACCTCGCCGTCGACGTCGTCCGCGCCCGCGCGCGCCGCATCGACGGTCCACGCCAACGCGCCCGTGAACACCGCCCCACCGCGGGCGATCCGCTTCGACCCGATTGGCGGCGCGCGTGGGGGCATGGTTTGGAACGATCATGCGACCGGGGCCGCAAGGGCGTGGCTCGCGAATGACGCTCCGATCCTGCGGAGCGCGGTTCCCCGGGCTGCCCGGCGGTTCGACCTGATCCGAGCCGGCGATCGTTGCAACCGGAGCCTCAGAGACGGCCGAGGCCTCGCGCGCGCTCGCACGCAAGGCCTCGATGTTCTTGGCTCCCCGACCTGGGCTCGAACCAGGGACCTGCGGATTAACAGTCCGTCGCTCTACCGACTGAGCTATCGGGGAACAGCCGGGCATCATAATCGATCGGGCTGCTCCCCCACAAACGCAAGCCTTGTCCAACGATGTATGAGCCTGAACGGGGTCGGGCGATTCCAACGAGGTACGCTCCCGAATGGCGCGGATCGATCATCCGAGGATGGTGATCGAGGTATTGGAGGTGACGCCGGCAGCCGCGGGACGCGTTCGCGCGACGGCGTGGAGGCCCGTCCCCGCGGCGGCGATGCTCCCGATCGAGGTTGCCGTCGGGCGCCAGCACGCCCCCGTTGATCCCTTGGGCCTCGCGTTACCATGGCGCCCACGACGGAGGGTTCGGGATGACGGGCGGGAACAGGGTGGCGCTGATCACGGGTGCGGGCACGGGGGTGGGCCGGGCCGCCGCGCTCGCATTGCTCGCGGACGGCTGGCGCGTGGTGCTCGCGGGCCGGCGTCTTGCGCCGCTGGAGGCGGTGGCGGCCGAGTCGGGGTGCGCGCCCGGCCGGGCCTGCGTGGTGGTCGCCGATGTCACCGACCCCGGCTCGGTCGCGTCGATGTTCGATCGCACGGTGGCCGAGTTCGGTCGGCTGGATCTGCTCTTCAACAACGCCGGCATCGGCGCGCCCGCGGTGCCGCTGGACGAGCTGTCCTTGGGACACTGGCGCGCGGTCGTCGAGACGAACCTCACCGGCCCGTTCCTGTGCACGCAGCACGCCTTCCGCGTGATGAAGGCGCAGGCGCCGAGGGGCGGGCGGATCATCAACAACGGGTCGATCTCCGCCCACGCGCCCCGGCCGGACTCGGCGCCCTACACGTCGACCAAACACGCGATCACGGGGCTCACCAGGGCGACCTCGCTCGACGGCCGCCGCTGGGACATCGCGTGCTCGCAGATCGACATCGGCAACGCGCACACGCCGATGGGCGCCCGGATGGCGGACGGCGTGCCGCAGGCCGACGGAACGATCCGCGCGGAGCCGACGATGGATCCGGAGCACGTCGGCAGCGCGATCCGCTACATGGCGAGCCTGCCGCTGGACGCCAACGTGCAGTTCATGACGATCATGGCCACGAAGATGCCCTTCGTCGGCCGCGGCTGAGGCGCACCGCAACCGCCGATCCGCTCCCGGCGTGCACGAGCGGCCAGGCCCGCCGCGGGGGCGGTGCGCTCGCGGCCGCGGTCAGAGTACCGCGGCGATCGCGTCGGCCACCGCGTCGATGTTCCGGCTGTTGAGCGCCGCCACGCAGATGCGCCCGGAGGCGACCGCGTAGATGCCGTACTCATCGCGCAGGCGGTCGACCTGGGCGGCGTTCAGACCCGAATACGAGAACATCCCGCGCTGGCGTGAGATGAAGCTGAAGTCGTGCCCGGTCTCGCGCTGCTGCAGCCGCTCGAGCAGGCCAGCGCGCATCGCCCGGATGCGGTCGCGCATACCGGCGAGCTCGCGTTCCCACAGAGCACGCAGTTCGACGGACTCGAGCACCGCGGTCACCAGCGCACCGCCGTGCGTCGGCGGGTTCGAGTAGCTCGTGCGCACCACCCGCTTGAGTTGCGAGAGCACGCGCGCGGCCTCGTCGCGTTCCTGGGTGACGATCGACAGCGCACCCACGCGTTCGCCGTACAGCGAGAACGATTTCGAGAACGAACTGGACACCAGCAGGTCGAGCCCGGCGGCGGTGAAGCGACGCACCGCCTCGGCATCCGGCTCGATACCGTCGCCGAACCCCTGATAGGCGATGTCAAGAAACGGCACCAGCCGGCGGGACTCGCAGACGCGTACCACCGCATCCCACTGCGCCGCGTCCAGATCGACGCCGGTCGGGTTGTGACAGCAGGCGTGCAGGACGACGACCGAAGACGGTGCCAGCGCCTCCAGCGCGGCCATCATCGCCTCGAAGCGCACACCGCGGGTGACCGGGTCGTAGTACGGGTAGGTCGCCACCTCGAAGCCGGCGGCCTCGAACAGCGCCCGATGGTTCTCCCAGCTCGGGTCGCTGATCCACGCGCCCGCCGCCGGCTGCGTCCGGCAGAGCAGGTCGGCGCCCACCTTGAGCGCCCCGGTGCCGCCGAGCGTCTGCACGGTCACCACGCGGCCGTCGGCGACCGCCGCGGAATCCGCCCCGAACAGCAGTCGCTGGACGGCCGCGTTGTAGCGGGCAATGCCGTCGATCGGCAGGTAGCCGCGCGCCGCATGCGCCTCGACCAGCGCTTCCTCTGCCCGCCGCACAGAGCTCAGCAGCGGGATCCGACCGTCGTCGTCGAAGTAGACGCCGACGCCGAGATTGACCTTGTTCGGGCGAGGATCGGCGGCGAAGGCCTCGTTCAGTCCGAGGATCGGATCCCTCGGGGCCATACGCAGCGAGGTAAAGGGTGAAAAACCCATTGCAAGACCTTGATCTGGAAGCTAGAATTTTTCTCTTGAGCCTTGGGCGAGATGCCAAGCCTGCTTAATTATTATGCAATCGGTTGGCTTTTTCCGCCCCCAGGAGCCATACTCTGCGGTTTTGGCGCGCACAGCCTCGAGGCCGTTCGAGTCTAGCACGCGTCCCCGTCTCGGAGCCCTGATGAGCACCCCCGTGGACCCCGCCCGGCTGACCAGCTTCCCGGGCAGTCCGTTCCAGCTGAACGAGTCGTTCGCTCCGGCCGGAGACCAGCCGCGGGCGATCGAGCGCCTGGTCGAGGGTGTCGCGGATGGGCTGTCGTTCCAGACGCTGCTGGGCGTTACGGGCTCGGGCAAGACCTACACGATGGCCAACGTGATCGCGCGCCTGGGGCGCCCCGCGATCGTGCTCGCGCCGAACAAGACCCTCGCCGCGCAGCTGTATGCGGAGATGCGCGAGTTCTTCCCGTTCAACGCCGTCGAGTATTTCGTCTCGTATTACGACTACTACCAGCCCGAGGCGTACGTTCCGCAGCGCGATCTGTACATCGAGAAGGATTCGTCGGTCAACGAGCATATCGAACAGATGCGCCTGTCGGCGACCAAGTCGCTGCTGGAGCGGCGCGACACGGTGATCGTCGCGACGGTCTCGTGCATCTACGGCATCGGCAATCCGGGCGACTACCACGCGATGGTGATGACGCTGCGGGTCAAGGACCGGACGTCTCAGCGCGACGTGCTCCAGCGGCTGGTCGCGATGCAGTACAAGCGCAACGAGACCGACTTCGCTCGCGGCACCTTCAGGGTGCGCGGAGACACGATCGACGTCTTTCCGGCCGAACATGCCGAGCTCGCGGTGCGCATCGAGCTGTTCGACGACGAGGTCGAATCCCTGCAGCTGTTCGATCCGCTGACCGGGCGCGTGCGGCAGAAGATTCCTCGGTTCACCGTGTATCCGTCGTCGCACTACGTGACGCCGCGCGCGACGGTGCTGCGCGCGGTGGAGACCATCAAGGAGGAGCTGCGGGAGCGGCTCGCCTGGTTTCACGAGCAGGGCAAGCTGGTCGAGGCTCAGCGTTTGGAGCAGCGCACCCGCTTCGACCTGGAGATGCTCGCCGAGCTCGGATTCTGCAAGGGCATCGAGAACTACACCCGGCATCTGTCGGGTGCAGCCCCCGGCGAACCGCCGCCCACGCTGGTCGACTACCTGCCGGACGACGCGCTGATGATCGTCGACGAGTCGCACGTGACCGTGGGCCAGCTCGGGGGGATGTACCGCGGCGATCGCGCGCGCAAGGAGACCCTGGTCCAGTTCGGGTTCAGGCTGCCCTCGGCGCTCGACAACCGTCCGCTCAAGTTCGAGGAGTTCGAGCGCAAGATGCGCCAGGCGGTCTTCGTGTCCGCGACCCCGGCGGACTACGAAATGCGCCGCAGCGGTCAGGTCGTTGAGCAGGTGGTCCGGCCCACCGGCCTGATCGATCCCGAGGTGATCGTCCGGCCCGCGGGCAGCCAGGTCGACGACGTGATGTCGGAGATCCGTCTGCGGGTCGAACGGCGCGAGCGGGTGCTGGTCACCACGCTCACCAAACGGATGGCCGAGGACCTGACCGACTATCTCGGCGAGCACGGGATCAAGGTGCGCTATCTGCATTCCGACATCGACACGGTCGAACGGGTGGAGATCATCCGGGACCTGCGACTCGGTACCTTCGACGTGCTGGTCGGCATCAACTTGCTGCGCGAGGGGCTGGACATCCCGGAAGTGTCGCTGGTCGCGATCCTCGATGCGGATAAGGAAGGGTTCCTGCGCTCGGAGCGCAGTCTCATCCAGACCATCGGACGTGCTGCTCGGAACCTGCACGGGACCGCGATCCTGTACGCCGATCGCGTCACCGATTCGATCCAGCGCGCGGTCGACGAGACCGCCCGGCGGCGCGCCCGGCAGCTCGAGTTCAACGCGGTGCACGGGGTCGTGCCCCGGGGCGTTGTGAAGGAGGTTCGAGAGCTCATCGACGGAGTGTTCGACCCGTCGGCCGAGCGCAAGGAATCAAAGGCCGCCGACGAGCGGGCTCAGTTCGAGGCGATGAGCGAGAAGGGCGCTGCCCGCGAGCTCAAGCGCCTCGAAAAACTGATGCTGGAGCATGCACGGAATCTCGAGTTCGAGAAGGCGGCGCAGGTGCGCGACCAGTTGACGCAGCTCAAGCGTCAACTGTTCGGTGCATCGGGGACGGGCAACGTGGTGCCCTTCGTATCGAACAAGGCGGCCTGAGGCCACGCAGCGGGACCGCCGACGACTCATCCATACCAGCGCGGAAGATCCAACATGGCGAAAAGAGAACCTGTGTCGATGGCGATGAACACCCGCGTGCTGTTCGTCTGCATGGGCAACATCTGCCGGTCGCCGATGGCCGAGGGCGTGTTCCGGCATCTGGTTCGTCAGGCCGGGCTCGAGCAGGTCGTCGCGGTCGAATCCGCCGGCACTCACGCCTTCCATGTCGGCGAGGCGCCGGACCGGCGTGCGCAGACGATCGCCTCCAAGCGGGGCTACGACATCTCCGACCTGCGTGCGCGTCAGGTGCGTCCGGCGGATTTCGAGCGCTACGATCTGGTGCTCGCGATGGACTGGGACAACCTGTCGATGCTCCAGGGGATCGCACCGAAGTCGGCGCACCACAAACTGCAGCTGCTGATGCGCTTCGCGACCGAGCACGAGTCGGCGACGATTCCCGACCCCTATTACGGAGCACAGCAGGGCTTCGAGCAGGCTCTGGACTTCATCGAGGACGCCTGTTCGGGCCTGCTCGAAGTGGCGCGCCGCCGCGCCACCCAGGTCGCGGCCGCCTGAGGGCACGACCCCGGCCCGCGCGGGCCGGTACCGGGCCGCGTCCGGCGGTCGCTCCCTGCGGCCGACCCACTGGCGCACGCACGCTCCGCGGGTGAGCGGGCGGAGCGTGCGGCCCTGCCTCGGCTCCAACTCATCCGATCGAGCGTGTGTCCCAGGGCCCTGTCCGGGTCCTGTCCAGCGCACCCGCAGACATCCCTTGACAAATCCGACGATGAACGTCAACTTTCAGCCGCGGTCCGTTTGTCCAGGACAAAGCCACGGGCGCCGAATGGACACTCGACTGAAACACTCGGAATTGGGTATTCTTGACTAACTTCGTCAGGTTTAACGGAGCCACGACATGCGATTGACCACCAAGGGCCGCTTCGCCGTCACCGCCATGATCGATCTGGCCATGCGCCAGCACAACGGGCCGGTGACCCTGGCCGGGATCAGCCAGCGGCAGAAGATCTCGCTGTCGTATCTGGAACAGCTGTTCGGCAAGCTGCGCCGCCACGAGCTGGTCGAAAGCACCCGCGGCCCCGGTGGCGGGTACACGCTCGCGCGCGCGATGCGCGACGTGTCCGTCGCCGACATCATCTTTGCGGTTGACGAGCCGCTGGATGCCACTAGCTGCGGCGGCAAGGAAAACTGCCATGACGACGGTCCGTGCATGACGCACGAGCTCTGGGCGAACCTGAACAAGAAGATGATCGAGTTCCTGGACGGCGTGACGCTGCAGGAACTGGTCGAGAAGCAGCGAACCCGCGAGACCAAGGCGCCTGCCAAGCAGATCTCGGTGCTGCGCGAACATCGCGCCGCGCTGGAGTTCCCGACGTCGACGCTTCAGCCGATCAACATCCATGGCGCGAGGGTCACCTCGGCGGTCTGACCGCCGAATCGACCCTTCGGCCGCCCCCCACGGAGCCTCCCCGATGCAACTGCCGGTCTACCTCGACTACTCGGCCACGACGCCGGTCGACCCGCGCGTGGTCGACCGGATGGTGCCGTGGCTCGGACAACGCTTCGGGAACCCCGCCTCGCGCAGCCATGCCTACGGTTGGGACGCTGAAAAGGCGGTCGAGGATGCCCGCGAGCAGGTTGCCGAACTGGTGAACTGCGACGCCAAGGAGCTGGTCTGGACGTCCGGCGCCACCGAGTCGATCAACCTGGCGATCAAGGGAGCGGCCCACTTCTATTCGGGTAAGGGCAAGCACCTGGTCACGGTCAAGACCGAGCACAAGGCGACGCTCGACACCCTGCGCGAACTCGAGCGCGAAGGCTTCGAGGTCACATACCTCGACGTACGCGCCGACGGGCTGATCGACCTCGCGGCGTTCGAAGCGGCGCTGCGGACGGACACCGTGCTGGTGTCGGTCATGTTCGTCAACAACGAGATCGGCGTCATCCAGGACATTCCGGCGATCGGCGAGCTGTGTCGCAGCCGAGGCATCCTGCTGCATGTCGACAGCGCGCAGGCCACCGGCAAGGTCGACGTGGACCTCGGCGCGCTGCCGGTCGATTTGATGAGTTTCTCGGCGCACAAGACGTATGGCCCCAAGGGCGTCGGCGCCCTGTACGTCCGCCGCCGGCCAAGGGTGCGAATCGAGGCGCAGATCCATGGCGGCGGCCACGAGCGCGGCATGCGCTCCGGTACGCTGCCCACGCATCAGATCGTCGGGATGGGCGAGGCGTTCCGAATTGCCCGGACCGAGATGAAGGCCGAGAACGAGCGTATTCGGATGCTTCGCGACAAGCTTTGGCGCGGCATCTCTGCGATCGAGGAGGTCTACGTGAACGGCGACCTCGAGCGCCGGGTGCCGCATAACCTGAACGTGAGTTTCAACTACGTCGAGGGCGAGTCACTGATCATGGCGGTGAAGGACCTGGCCGTGTCCTCGGGTTCGGCCTGCACGTCCGCTAGCCTGGAGCCGTCGTACGTGCTGCGGGCACTCGGCCGCAGCGACGAGCTCGCGCACAGCTCGATCCGCTTCTCGGTAGGTCGCTTCACCACCGAGGAGGAAGTCGACTTCGCGGTGAGGCTGCTGACCGACAAGGTCGGTAAGCTGCGCGAGATGTCTCCGTTGTGGGAGATGGTGAAGGAAGGCATCGATCTGAACACGGTGCAGTGGGCCGCCCACTGACGCCGATCGGTGCAGGGGCGAGAACGATATGCTGACGGAGGTACGTGATGGCATACAGCGACAAGGTCATCGATCACTACGAGAACCCTCGCAACGTCGGGGCCCTGGACAAGGCGGATCCGACGGTGGGTACGGGCATGGTCGGAGCGCCGGCCTGCGGTGACGTGATGAAACTGCAGATCCGCGTCAACGACCGCGGCGTGATCGAGGACGCGAAGTTCAAGACCTACGGGTGCGGCTCGGCGATCGCCTCCAGTTCTCTGGTCACCGAATGGGTCAAGGGCAAGACGCTGGACGAGGCGATGGCGATCCGCAACACCGCGATTGCCGAGGAACTCGCGTTGCCTCCGGTGAAGATCCACTGCTCGATCCTCGCCGAGGATGCCATCAAGGCGGCGATCGAGGACTACCGCACCAAGCACGGGCAGGCGGTGGCGGCCGAGCCGAAGGCGGCCTGAGAGGCGCATCGACCATGGCGATCACGCTGACCGAGTCCGCGGCACGTCATGTGTCGCGCTACATCGCGCGGCGCGGCAAGGGCATCGGGCTGAGGCTGGGAGTGAAGACCACCGGGTGCTCGGGTCTCGCCTACAAGCTCGAGTATGCGGACGCCGTGCAGCCGGAAGACGTGAGCTTCACGAGTCACGGAGTGTGTGTGCTGGTGGACCCGAAGAGCCTGGTCTATATCGATGGTACCGAGCTCGATTTCGTGCGCGAAGGGCTCAACGAAGGGTTCCGCTTCAACAACCCGAACGTCAAGAGCGAGTGCGGCTGCGGCGAGTCGTTCAAGGTCTGAGCGATCCGCGATCCGCGGCAGGAGGCGGCCTCGGGCCGCCTCTTCTTTTCGAGGTCCTTCCGCGATGGATCTGCTGAACCGGAGTCATTTCGAGCTGCTCGGTCTGCCCGAGCGGTTCGACATCGACCCGGACGCGCTGCAGCAGGCGTACCGGCGCCTGCAGGCGGTGGTGCACCCTGACCGGTTCGCAGCGTCCGGAGCGACCGAGCGCCGCATCGCGATGCAACTCGCCACGCGGGCGAACGAGGCCTACCGCACGCTCTTGGACCCGGGACGTCGGGCGGCGTACCTGTGCGAGCGCTCGGGCGAACCGATCCGTGCCGAGACCCACACCGCGATGCCGACCGCATTCCTGGTGCAGCAGATGGCGTGGCGCGAGACGCTGGACGACGCGCGTCGAGCAGGCGACCGCCAGGCTCTGGCCGAGCTGTCGGCGGAGCTGGTCGAGCAGCGCGCCCGCCTGCTCGCCGAGCTGGCCGACTCGATCGATGGGAGTCGCGACTATCGACGCGCCGCCGATGCGGTTCGGCGCTGGATGTTCGTCGACCGGTTCGGCACCGAGGTTGCGGTCGCCGAGGACGGCCTGGCGGCCTGAGGCGTCCGATGGCGCTGCTGCAGATCTCCGAACCGGGCATGTCGCCCGAGCCGCACCAGCGGCGGCTCGCGGTCGGCATCGATCTGGGCACCACGCACTCGCTGGTCGCCGCGGTGCGTTCGGGCGTGCCCGAGGTGCTCCCCGACGAGCTTGGCCGACCGCTGCTGCCGTCGGTCGTGCGCTACCGTAAGGAGGGCGGCGTCGAGGTCGGCCAGGTGGCCTGGGAGTGCGCGGCGGAAGATCCTCTGAACACGATCGTGTCGGTCAAGCGGCTGATGGGCCGCGGCGTCGACGACGCCCGGCGTCACCGGATGCCGTACCAGGTCGCCGATGCGCCCGGCATGGTCCGGCTGGTCACCGCGGCGGGCGAGCGCAGTCCGGTGGAGGTGTCGGCCGAGATCCTGCGGGTGCTTCGGCGCCGCGCCGAGGAGTCGCTCGGCGGCGAGCTCAGCGGTGCGGTGATCACCGTGCCTGCCTACTTCGACGACGCACAGCGTCAGGCGACCAAGGACGCCGCGCGGCTGGCCGGGCTGGAGGTGCTGCGGCTGCTGAACGAACCGACGGCTGCGGCGATCGCCTACGGGCTGGACCACGGCGCCGAAGGCCTGTACGCGGTGTACGACCTGGGCGGGGGAACGTTCGATCTGTCGATCCTGCGGCTGTCGCGCGGCGTGTTCGAGGTGATCGCGACCGCCGGCGACACCGCGCTGGGCGGCGACGACTTCGATCGGCGGCTGCTCGACTGGTACATCGAGCGCAATGGGCTCGGAGAACTCGCAGCCGACGATCTGAGCCGGGCGCTGAAGGCCGTGCGCCTCGCCAAGGAGGCCCTGTCCGAGCGGTCCGAGGTGAGCATCGACGTGCAGTTCGGTACGCGGGGGCGGGTGTCCACCCTGATCGACGCCGCGACCTTCCGGGGTCTCACCCGCGATCTGCTCGAGCGCACGCTCGAGACCGTTCGCCGTGCACTTCGCGACGCACGGCTCGCGCCAGCCGAGATCGCGGGCGTCGTGCTCGTGGGCGGCGCTACGCGGATGCCGCAGGTGCGCGAGGCGGTTGCCGAGCTGTTCGGCCGTCCTGCGCTGACCGATCTCGACCCGGACGCGGTCGTCGCGCTGGGAGCGGCGATCCAGGCCGACCTGCTCGCCGGCAACCGCCGCGGCGAGGGCGACGACTGGTTGCTGCTCGACGTGATTCCGCTGTCGCTCGGCATCGAGACCATGGGTGGGCTGGTCGAGAAGATCGTGCCGCGCAACGCCACCATCCCGGTCGCGCGTGCGCAGGAGTTCACCACCTACAAGGACGGCCAGACCGCGATGGCGATCCACGTCGTTCAGGGCGAGCGCGAACTGGTCGCCGACTGCCGCTCGCTCGCCCGCTTCGAGCTGCGGGGCGTCCCGCCGATGGCCGCCGGAGCTGCGCGCATCCGGATCACTTTCCAGGTCGATGCCGACGGATTGCTGGCGGTCACCGCCCGGGAGCTCTCGCAGGGGGTCGAGGCGTCGGTCGCGGTCAAGCCGTCGTACGGCCTGTCCGATGACCAGATCGCGCGGATGCTGCAGGATGCGTTCGGTTCGGCTGAGAAGGACGTGCAGGCCCGCACGCTGCGTGAACGACAGGTCGAGGCCGACCGGCTGCTCGCGGCGACCCAGGGTGCGCTCGACGCCGATGGGGATCTGCTGTCGAACGAGGAGCGCGAGCAGGTGGTCGCGCGGATGCGTGCGCTGCGATCGACCGCTCAGGCCGAGGACGCGCAGGCGATCGCCGCCGCGCTCGAAGCGCTGGCGCACGCGACCGAGGACTTTGCCGCTCGGCGGATGGATCGGGCGGTACGCGATGCGCTGTCGGGCCGACGGCTCGACGAGATCGGGTGAGCATCGTGCCGACGGTCACGGTCCTGCCGCACGAGACCCTCGCACCGCACGGCGCGCGGTTCGACGCGCAGCCCGAAGCGAGCTTGTGCGCGCAGCTGCTCGACCACGGTATCGACATCGAGCACGCATGCGGCATGGTGGCCGCGTGCACGACCTGCCACGTGATCGTCCGCGAGGGCTTCGCCCGGCTCGCGCCCGCGAGCGAGGAGGAGGACGACATGCTGGACAAGGCCTGGGGCCTGACCGCGACCTCGCGGTTGTCGTGCCAGGTGCGGCCGACCGTTGACCTCGTGATCGAGCTGCCGAAGTACACGATCAACCACGCGCGCGAGTAGCGGGCTTCTCGCGCGACACGGGAGCATCCGATGAAGTGGACCGACACGCTGGAGATCGCGATCGCGCTCGATCAGGCTCATCCGCACGTCGATCCGACGACCGTCCGTTTCACCGACCTGCACCGCTGGGTCCTCGCTTTGCCCGGGTTCGACGACGACCCCCGGCGCTCGGGAGAGAAGATCCTGGAAGCGATCCAGCAGGCGTGGATCGACGAGCGTGACTGAGCGTCGGGCCGCCCGTGGAGGGCGCAGGTGACGCTCGATCCGGTCATCCTGTTCTTCGTGCTGGGCGTGCTCGCCCGGCTCGCACGCTCGGATTTGAGGCTGCCGGAGGCGCTGTACGAGACGCTGTCGATCTACCTTCTGCTCGCGATCGGGCTGAAGGGCGGCGCGCAGCTCGCCGTGCAGCCGCTCACCGAGCTGTGGCCGCTCGCGATGGCCGCGGTCACGGTGTCGGCGCTGGTGCCGCTCGCGCTGTACCCGGTGTTGCTGGGCGCCGTACGCCTCGCGCCCGCTGACGCCGCCTCGATTGCGGCGCACTACGGATCGGTGTCGGTGGTCACGTTCGCGGTCGCGCAGAGCGCGCTCGCACGGGCGGGCCTGCAGCCCGAGGCGTACCTCGCGATGCTGGTCGCGCTGATGGAGGCGCCCGGCATCGTGGTCGGGGTGATGCTCGCGCGGCGCGCGGGCGTGTCCGGGACCGGGATGCATCCGGCAGCCGCCGGCAGCGGGTCCGGCTGGCTCGCGCTGCTCCATGAGGTGGTCTTCGGCAAGGCGATCGTGCTGCTGCTGGGCGGGATCTCGATCGGCTGGATCGTTGGGCCGCAGGCGCTCGCGCCGCTCGATCCGCTGTTCGTCGGGCTCTTCAAGGGCGTGCTCGCGCTGTTCCTGCTCGAGCTCGGACTGGTGGCCGGCGGACGCCTGCACGACCTGCGGCGCGCCGGACCGAGGCTGCTCGCCTTCGGGCTGCTCGCCCCGCCGGTGCTCGGCACCGTCGGCGCACTCGTCGGTGCGGGGCTGGGGCTGTCCGCCGCCGGCATCGCGACGCTCGCCACGCTCACCGCCAGCGCGTCCTACATCGCGGCGCCGACCGCGATGCGGATCGCGGTGCCGCAGGCCAACCCGTCGCTGTCGATCGGACTGGCGCTCGGGGTGACCTTCCCGTTCAACGTGCTGATCGGTATTCCGCTCTACGTCGAGCTCGGGCGCCGGCTGGCGCTGTGACCCGTGTAAGGTGCAGACATGCAGACCCACGAACGCAAGCTGCTGACGATCATCACCGAGGCTGCGATCGAGCGTCCGCTGATCGCTGACTGCCGACGGTTCGGCGCCCACGGCTACACCGTGCTCGACGTGCGCGGCGGCGGCCTGCACGGCGAGCGCGAGGGCGCCTGGGAAGCCGACCGTTCGATCGAGATGCAGGTGGTCTGCGCCGCGGACGTCGCTGCCCGCATCGCCGAGCACGTGCTGCAGGTGTACGCGCCGAACTACGCGGTGTCCCTGGTGCTCTCGGACGTACAGGTGTTCCGCGCCCAGAAGTTCTGATCCCTCGATCGGGCCGTGCCGCAGCGCGTCGCTCAGGCGGCTGGAGAGTCCGCCTGATCCGCGTGGTCGGCTTCGGGCACGGGCGAGAACGGGTCGAATCCCGGCAGCGCGATCAGGTCGGTGACGCCCGGGTCGACGCCGGCCTGGAACAGCAGCGCAGTGACCTGACCGCGGTGGTGGGTCTGGTGGTTGAAGAAGTGAGACAGCAGCGGCCCGAGCTGGCGCTGTCGCGCGCTGCCGGTGAGCGTCCGGTAGCCGAGGACCCGGTCCAGGTCGGTGAAGATCAGCTCGTCGCACCAGTCGACGATCAGAGCGTCGAGCCGATCGCGCAGCGTCGAATACGACACGAGGTCGGCGGCGAGTGTCTCGCGCAGATGCGACGGCTGCGGCAGCCAGGCGACCGCCGCGCGCAGCGTGTCCCAGTGCCCGGGGTGCTCGAAGCGGCGCAGCCACAGGCTGTCCGCGACCGCAAGGTGGTTCAGCGTGCCGAGCACCGAACCGAAGAACGCGCCGCGCTCGGCGCGCAGCGCGTCCGCGGGCAGGGCGCCGCAGGCCGAGATCAGTCTGCGGTTCATCCACCGGTTGTAGTCGGCCATCAGCCGAACGTGTCGCAGGGCGTCCATGGGTGCTGCGATTGTCTCAGTATTCCTGCTTCAGGGCGGGGAACAGGATGACGTCGCGGATGCTCGCGCTGTCGGTCAGCAGCATCGCCAGGCGGTCGATGCCGATGCCGCAGCCACCCGTGGGCGGCATGCCGCACTCGAGCGCGCGCACGTAGTCGGCGTCGTAGTACATCGCCTCGTCGTCGCCCGCCTCGCGCGCCTCGACCTGCGCGCGGAACCGGGCGGCCTGGTCCTCGGGATCGTTGAGTTCGGAGAATCCGTTGGCGATCTCGCGGCCGGTGATGAACAGCTCGAACCGCTCGGTGATCCCGGGGTGCGCGTCCGAGGCCCGCGCCAGCGGCGACACCTCGATCGGATAGTCGACGATGAAGGTCGGTGTCCACAGCGACGCCTCGGCCACCTCCTCGAACAGCGCGAGCTGCAGTGCACCGACGCCTGCGTTGCGGTGACGCACGTCGCTCGCGTCCACCCCGAGGCGGGCGAGTTCGCCTCGCAGCCAGTGCGGGTCTTCCAGCGGCCGGTCCGCGTAGGCGGGCGCCTGGGCGGCGATCGCTTGGGCGATCGTCATCCTCGCGAACGGCGCACCCAGATCCACCGCACGGCCCTGGTACGTGACCGTGGTGCCGCCGGTGGCAGCGAGCGCGGCCTCGCGGATGATCCGTTCGGTGAACGCCATCATCCAGCGGTAGTCGGTGTAGGCCGCGTAGAACTCCATCATCGTGAACTCGGGGTTGTGCCGAGGACTGATCCCCTCGTTGCGAAAGCTGCGGTTGATCTCGAAGACCCGTTCGAAGCCGCCCACGATCAGCCGCTTCAGGTACAGCTCGGGCGCGATCCGCAGGTACATCGGCTGGTCGAGCGCGTTGTGGTGGGTGACGAACGGTCGCGCCGCCGCGCCGCCGGGGATCGGCTGCAGCATCGGAGTCTCGACCTCGAGGAATCCCGCGTCGGTCAGCGTGCGGCGGACCGAGGCGACGATCGCACTGCGCCGCCGAAAGGTCTCGCGCGCGCGGTCGTCGACGATCAGGTGCACGTAACGCTGCCGGTAGCGGATCTCCGGGTCGGCGATCCCGTGGAACTTGTCGGGCAGCGGGCGCAGGGCCTTCGCGATGAGCCGCAGCCGCGAGACGCGGACCGACAGTTCCCCCTTCATCGTGCGGAACAGTGTGCCCTCGGCGGCAACGAGGTCGCCCAGGTCCCAGTGCTTGAACGCCTCGTGGGCGGCTGCGCCCGCGGCCTCGTCGCCGACCCACAGCTGGATCCGTCCCGTGGCGTCCTGCAGCGTCGCGAAGCTCGCCTTGCCCTGGACCCGCTTGAGCATCATCCGGCCGGCGACCGACACCCGGACCGCCGCGCGCTCCAGGTGCTCGCGGCTCGCGTCGCGGTGTGCCTCGAGCAACGTCCCCGCCCGGTCGGCCGGCGCCACGTCGTTCGGGAACGCGGGCCCGTCCGCGCGCAGCCGCGCGAGCTTCGCTCGCCGCTCGGCGAGCACCCGGTTCTCGTCCTCGAGAGGGTCGTGCTGCGGCGGGTTGCCGGCGTCGGCGTCGTGCATGGTGGTCTCGGTGGCGGGCTGCGAGCGGCGCGTGGGCCGGCGGATCAGACGCCTTGCTTGAGGCTGGCGGTGATGAACGTGTCGAGATCGCCGTCGAGGACCGATTTGGTGTTGCTGATCTCGACGTTGGTCCGCAGGTCCTTGATCAGCGACTTGTCGAGGATGTACGAGCGGATCTGATGACCCCACCCGATGTCGGTCTTGGACGCCTCGACCTTGTCCTGCTCGGCGCGCCGCTTGCGCAGCTCGTGCTCGTAGAGCCGCGAGCGCAGCATCGTCATCGCCTCGTCCTTGTTGCGGTGCTGCGAGCGGTCGTTCTGGCACTGCACGACGATGTTGGTCGGCAGGTGCGTGATGCGGACCGCTGACTCGGTCTTGTTCACGTGCTGCCCGCCCGCGCCGGAGGCGCGGAACACGTCGATGCGCAGGTCCGCCGGGTTGATTTCGATGTGGATCGAGTCGTCCACCTGCGGATACACGTACACCGAGGCGAACGAGGTCTGACGGATGTCGCCCGCGCCGAACGGCGACTTGCGCACCAGACGGTGCACGCCGGTCTCGGTGCGCAGGTGGCCGTACGCGTACTCCCCGTCGACCCGGATCGTGGCGCCCTTGATGCCGGCGGTCTCGCCCGGCGACTCTTCGAGCACCTCGGCCTGGAACCCCTTGCGTTCGCAGTAGCGCAGGTACTGCCGCAGCAGCATCTGCGCCCAGTCCTGCGCCTCGGTGCCGCCCGCGCCCGACTGGATCTCGACGAAGCAGTTGGAACCGTCGGCCTCGTTGGAGAACATCCTGCGGAACTCGAGCGCCTCGATCCGCTCCTGCAGCCCGTGAACGTCCGTCTCGACCGCGCCGAGCGTGTCGTCGTCCGACTCCTCGCGGGCGATGGCGAACAGGTCACGTGCATCGTTCAGGCCGGTGTCGATCGAGGCGATGCCGGCCACGACGGTCTCGAGCGACTTCTTCTCGCGGCCCAGATCCTGTGCCCGCTGGGGGTCGTTCCAGACGTCCGGGGCCTCGAGCCGGGCGGCGACCTCCTCGAGCCGTTCGCGCTTCAGATCGTAGTCAAAGGTACCTCCGCAGCTCGCCCAGGCGGCGGCTCAGGTCCTCGATCAGGGTCTCGATCTGGTTCAGGCGTTCGGCATCCATCGGCGGCTCGGTCGGTGCGTGCGGGTCAACCCGCCATTCTAGCGGAGCGTCCGTACCCGCCCGGTCAGCGGGCCGGGTCGTCGAGGACGTGACGCACGATCAGCGACACCGCATCGCCGCCGCGCCAGTCGTCTCGCTGCAGCTGGTAGGCGAGCAGCGCCTGCGGGGGCAGCGGGTCGGTCCGGCCGAAGGCGATCGCCGACACCCGGCGCTCGCCGAGCCGCAGCTCGAGCTTCAAGTGGCGGTCCTTGACGAGCCGCTGCCCGAGCACACCGAACCGGTCGGCGAACAGGGGGGCCGGAAAGCCCTGGCCCCAGACTTCGTGCTCGATTTCGGCGACCGTCGCAGGGTGCAGGTCGTCGGCTGCGAGGGCGCCGTCGGTCTCCAGCACCGGCGCGAAGCAGGTCGCGTCGGCGAGCTCCCTGCACGCGGTCTCGAACGCGTCGGCGAACTGCGGCAGATCGGCCTCGGCGATCGTGAGGCCGGCGGCCATCGCGTGGCCGCCGAACCGGATCAGCACGCCGGGCAGGCGCTTGTCGACCCGGTCCAGCGCATCGCGCAGATGCAGCCCCGCGATCGACCTGCCCGAGCCCTTCAGGCGGCCGGGGGAGCGCTCGTCGCGGGCCAACGCGATCGTCGGCCTGGCGAAGCGCTCCTTCAGGCGCGAGGCGATCAGGCCCACCACGCCCTGGTGCCAGTGCGGGCGGAACGCGATCAGGGCGCGGCATGCCGGGTCGGGCTCGCCGACCTCGGCGAGCGCCTCGTCGTGCATGTCCGCCTCGATGTCCCGCCGCTCGCGGTTGATCGCGTCCAGCCGCAGTGCGAGGCCGTCGGCGGTGCCGGGGTCGTCGGCGAGCAGGCACTCCACACCGAGCGACATGTCGGAGAGGCGGCCGGCCGCGTTGATCCGCGGGCCGATCGCGAAGCCCAGGTCGAGGCTGCCGGACGTGCGCGGCTCGCGGCCAGCGAGCCGCAGGAGCGCCATCATCCCCGGGCGGGCTCGGCCGGCGCGTAGCCGCTTCAGCCCGGCGGCCACCAGGAGACGGTTGTTGCGGTCCAGAGGGACCACGTCGGCAACGGTGCCGAGCGCGACCAGGTCGAGCAGTTCGCCGAGGTTCGGTTCGGTCCGCCCGGTGAACGCACCCCGCTCGCGCAACTCGGCGCGCAGCGCGAGCAGCAGGTAGAACATCACGCCGACGCCGGCGAGGTGCTTGCTCGGGAAGTCGCATCCGGGAAGATTCGGATCGACGATCGCGTCCGCCTCGGGCAGGGTTGCCCCGGGCAGGTGGTGATCGGTCACGACCACCCGAAGACCCGCCGCGCGCGCCCGGGCGACCCCGGCCACGCTCGCGACGCCGTTGTCGACCGTGATCAGCACGTCGGGCCGCCCGAGCCTGGGGTGGGCGAGCGCCGCCTCGACGATCTCGGGGGTGAGTCCGTAGCCGTCCTCGAAGCGGTTGGGCACGAGGTAGTCGACCACCGCGCCAAGCCCGCGCAGTCCGAGCACGCCGACCGCGACGCCGGTCGCGCCGTCGCAGTCGTAGTCGCCCACCACCAGCAGCCGGCGCCCGGCGCTGATCGCGTCGGCGAGCAGCCGGGCAGCCGGCGCGATGCCGGTCATCAGCGAGGGCGGCAGCAGATCCGCCGGGGTGCCGCCGATGCCCTCGGCACCGCGCACGCCGCGAGCCGCGTACAGGCGCGCCATCAGCGGCGAGACCCCTGCGGCGATCAGCCGCGCGAGCGCGCGCGGATCGACCGCGCGGATCGCGAGCCGGGTGGGTCGGGTCATCGCGGCCCGATCCCCGATGTGCCGAGCGGCTCGATGAGCCACGCGGCCGGATCTGCCCGCCGCCAGAATCGCCAGTCCGCCCGCGGGGCGACCCGCAGCGTTCGCCAGCCGAGTTCGCCGGCAAGCACGATCCGCGCCCCGGTGTCCCATGGCGGCGTGCCGGCGGCGATCGGGGCGAACCAGGTGGCCTCGGTCGCACGCCACGCATCGACTCCGCGCCGCGGATCACCCTCCAGGCGCGCGTCCAGCAGCGTCGTATCCAGCACGAGCGGCGCCCCGTCGAGCTCGATGCGCGTGCCGCCCGGCGGCCGACCGTCGCGATCCAGCGCCCGTGCGAGCGCCCCCGCCGCGGCGGGTATGGCGGGCGGCACCCGGCCGTCGATCCACAGTCCGTTGATCGGCGGTCTGCCGGCCGCTTCACGACGAAGGTTGACCGGGTGCTCGAACCAGGTCATCTGAACCTCGTTCAGCAGACGCTTCCAGCGGCGCGCATCCTTGCCGGTCGGCATCCACGCCGAGACGTTGCGGCCCAGCGCTCCGATCAGCGAGCGCGTGCGCAGTGCGAGCGGCCGCGATGGGTCGCTCTCGCGCAGGTACCAGCGCGGGCCCGCGGCGAGCAGCGCGAGACCGTCGTCGGCGAACAGCGGCGCGACCGCCTCGGCGAGTTCGAGCGCGTCCGCCTCGGCGAGTTCGAGCCGGGCCGGATCGGTGAGCACCAGGTGGTCCCGGCCGAGGTGCAGGTGCACCGGGTCGAGCCGCCAATGCGCGCCGGCCACGTGGTCGGGCGCCGCGGTGCAGGCGGCGGTCGCCTCGTCCCGCGCGAGACCGAGGTGCGCGTGGAGCCAGCGGACGTGACCCGGTTCGAACGGTGGCGCGCCGTCGGGCGGGCCCTGCTCGCAGGCGACGATCCTGCGGGCCAGGCGTGCGAGTTCGGACCCCACGGACCGCGGGCACGGCGGGCCAGCCTCCGACCCGTCCCTGGCGGCGAGCGCCCCCGGCAGCAGCAGCGTGGCCGGGCCGGGCATCAGGCGGGCGGGTGCGCGCGGCAGGCGCACGGGCGCGGGTTCGGCATGCACCCGATGATACCGGGACGCCGCTGACCGGCCGCCCGTTCGGGATGTGGCACACTGCGCCGGCGCGCGGCGCCCGGCCGCTCGCAGGCTCCGCACCCGCTGCTCCATCGTCGTGAATCCTCCGTTCGAGCTGTTCGTCGGGCTGCGGTACACCCGCAGCCGCCGGCATGCCGGCCGTCGTAACGGCTTCGTCTCGTTCATCTCCGCGCTGTCGATGGCCGGCATCGCGCTTGGCGTGGCCGCACTGATCGTCGTGCTGTCGGTGATGAACGGATTCCAGAAGGAGGTGCGCGACCGCATGCTGTCGGTGCTCTCGCATATCGAGGTGATCGCCACGCAGTCGCCGATGCGCGATTGGCGCGGCGTGCTCGAGCAGGTCCGGGCGAACCCTGCGGTGGTCGCCGGCGCGCCGTACGTGTCGGGTCAGGCGATGCTCACCCGCGACGACAGCGTACGGGGCGTGCTCGTTCGCGGCATCGACCCGGTGCTCGAGCCCCGCGTGTCCGATCTCGGTACCCAGGTGGTCCGCGGTCGGCTCGACGCCCTCGTGCCTGGGGAGTTCGGCATCGCGATCGGCCGGGTGCTGGCCCGCCAGATCGGTGTGGAGGTCGGCGACCGCCTCGCGCTGGTCGCACCGCAGGGCACGGTGACGCCGGCGGGGGTCGTGCCGCGCGTTCGCCAGTTCACGGTGGTCGCGATCTTCGAGTCCGGGCATTACGAGTACGACGGCACGCTGGTGCTGACCGCGCTAGAGGATGCGGCGAGGCTGTTCCGGGTCGACGGCGTCTCGGGCGTGCGGCTGCGCACCGCCGACATGCAGCAGGCACCCCGGGTCGCGGCCGAGCTCTCCCGGGCGCTGCCGCCCGAGCTCTATCCGCGCGACTGGTCGCGTGAGAACCGCAACTGGTTCGCCGCGGTGCAGATCGAGAAGCGGATGATGTTCATCATCCTCACGCTGATCGTCGCGGTCGCGGCGTTCAACCTCGTGTCGATGCTCGTGATGACGGTCACCGACAAGCGCGGCGACATCGCGATCCTGAGGACGCTCGGTGCGTCGCCAGCGTCGATCATGGCGATCTTCGTCGTGCAGGGGGCGCTGGTCGGGCTGCTCGGCGCGCTGCTCGGCGTGACGCTGGGTACCCTGCTGGCGATCAACGTGGGCGACGTGGTCGCGTTCGTCGAGCGGCTGTTCGGGTTCCAGGTGCTGCCGTCAGGGGTCTACTTCATCAACTACCTGCCCAGCGATCTGCACGTCCGCGACGTGGCGACGATCGGTGCGGTGGCGTGTGCGCTCGCGTTCTTCGCCACGCTGTACCCGAGCCTGCGTGCCGCGCAGGTCCGGCCGGCCGAGGCGCTGCGGCATGAGTGAGCTCGCGGCGCCGAGGGCGGCCGCCGCGCCCGAGGCGGACGCGCCGCAGCCGGTGCTCGCGTGTCGGGGGCTTGCGCGGCACTACGAGCAGGGGCCGACCCGGATCCGTGTCCTCGACGGCGTCGACCTGCAGGTCGTTCGCGGTGAGCGGGTCGCGATCGTCGGCGCCTCCGGCTCGGGCAAGAGCACGCTGCTGCACGTGCTCGGCGGCCTCGATGCGCCGAGCGCGGGCGAGGTCTGGCTGTGCGGGCGGCGGCTGGATGCGATGACCGAGCCGCAGCGGGGCGAGGCCCGCAACCGGCTGCTCGGGTTCGTCTACCAGTTCCACCACCTGCTGGCGGAGTTCACCGCACTCGAGAACGTCGCGATGCCGCTGCGCATTCGTCGCGAGCCGGCCGCGCAGGCCGCACGGCGTGCAGCCTCGATGCTGGGCGAGGTGGGGCTGGCCGAGCGGTTGGATCACCTGCCGGCCCAGCTGTCCGGCGGCGAGCGGCAGCGCGTTGCGCTCGCGCGGGCGCTGGTCACCGAGCCGGTCTGCGTGCTCGCGGACGAGCCCACCGGCAACCTCGATCGGGCCACCGCGCGGCAGATGTTCGAGCTGCTCGAGCGGCTCGGACGCGACCACGGCACGGCGTTCGTCGTGGTCACCCACGACCTGGAGTTCGCCGCGCGGGCCGACCGGGTGCTCGCGCTGCGCGAGGGACGACTCGGGCCGGCCTGAGGCGACCGCGGTGCTGGTCGACACGCACTGTCACCTGGATGCCGCGGAGTTCGACGCGGATCGGGATGCGCTGATCGCGGCCGCGGGTGCGGCGGGCGTGACGCGCATCGTCGTGCCTGCGGTCTGCGCCGCGAACTTCGCGGCGGTGAGTGCGCTCGCGGCGCGTCACGAGTCGGTGCGATACGCGCTCGGGATCCACCCGATGTACGTAGACCAGGCCGAAGAAGCCGACCTCGCGCGCCTGCGCGACGCGGTCTGCGCAGCGCTCGCGGATCCGCGGTTCGTGGCGGTGGGCGAGATCGGGCTCGATCACTTCGTTCCGGGCCTCGACCGGGACCGCCAGCGGCACTTCCTGATCGAACAGCTGCGCATCGCGCGCGACTTCGATCTGCCGGTGATTCTGCACGTGCGGCGCGCGCAGGACGCGATGCTCGCCCAGCTGCGCCGCTGGCGGCCCCGATCGGGCATCGCGCACGCCTTCAACGGCAGCGAGCAGCAGGCCCACGCCTTCGTCGCGCTGGGCTGTGCGCTCGGTTTCGGCGGCGCGATGACCTTCGACCGTGCGCTGCAGATCCGGCGGCTCGCGGCGAGGTTACCGCTGGAGGCGATCGTGCTGGAGACCGACGCGCCCGACATCCCGCCGGCGTGGGTCGCGCCCGGGCGCAACCGGCCGCAGGAACTCCCGGGGATCGCGGGTGTGCTCGCCGCGCTGCGCGGGCTCGGGCTCGATGCCGTGGTGCGCGCGACCGGTGCGACCGCAGCCCGCGTGCTGCCGCGGCTGGATCCTGGCGGCCCGGCGGGGCCGCCGCCGGTCGTCGGCTGACCCCAAGAGCCAACCCGTCGCACGGTTCAACGAACGAAGGAGCGGCGCGGTCGGTTTGACGACCTAGGCCGAGCGCTCGATGACGCGCCGGCCGTGACGCCGCAGCATCGGGTCGATGGAACGGATTGCCGCGCCGGTGCCGGTCGCCGCAGCGGCGATCTGTGCGACGCTCCTCGTGCAGTCGCTGCCGGCCTTGCCCGGTGCGTCGCTCTGGTCCGCGCTCGGCGCATTCGCCGCGCTTGCCGCGGTCGCCGCGGCCCGGATCCAAGGCGGTCGGCCCATTCTCGCCGGCGGGCTCGCGTTGACCGCGGTCGCCGCCGCAGCGGCGGCGTTCGCGGGTACGACCGCGGCCGACCGCATGGCGCAGCGGCTGCCCCCCGCGCTCGAAGGCCGGTCCCTGCAGTTGGTCGGCGTGGTCGACGAGTTGCCGACGCCGATCGAGCACGGCACACGATTCACGCTGCGCGTGGAGATCTGCACGGTCGCGTCGCCCGCGGGCGATGTCGGGCACGCCGAGGCGATCGTCCCCGGAGCCGACGGCTCGACAGGCGACGGGCCCACCGAGGGGCTGACCGATCCGAGCCCGCGGGTCTCGCCCTCCGATCGCCTGCCGGAGGCCTCCGAACCGGGCTGCGGCCGGCTCGCCCGCGCGTCGCTGTCGTGGCGCAGCGGCTTTCGCACGCCGGGTCGCGCGCCGGCGCCGACGATCCGGCCGGGCGAGCGGTGGGCACTCGACGTCCGGCTCCGCCAGGCGCACGCCGCGGTCAATCCCGGTGCCTTCGACCGGGAACTGCGCTGGCTCCAGGAGGGTATCGGTGCAGTGGGCAGCGTACGTTCCGGGCGTCGGCTCGCCGAGCGTGCCGGCGGCCCTCGGGTGAGCCTCGAGCGGCTGCGCCTGGCGATCCGCGACGGCGTGTTCGACGCCGCCGGGCCCGGCCGCGCACGCGAGGCGGGGGTGCTCGCCGCACTGGCGATCGGCGATCAGGCCGCGATCGACCCGAGGTTGTGGACCGTGTTCAACCAGACCGGGGTGGGGCACCTGATGTCGATCTCGGGCCTTCACATCACGATGCTCGCCGCGCTCGGTGGCGCATTCGCGGGTCGGCTGTGGCGCTCGCGCATGGCGGTCGGGCGAGGATCGTGCGTGTTCGTACCGGTGCAGCGGGTGCGTCTGACCGCCGCGGTCGCGGTCGGCCTCGCGTATGCGCTGCTCGCGGGGTGGGGCATCCCGGCGCAGCGCACGGTGCTGATGCTCTGCTGCGCTGCGGTGCTGCTCGGCACCGGTCGCGGCGCCTCGATCGCCGCCGCGGTCGCGGTCGCCGCGCTGGTCGTGGTTGCGCTCGATCCGTGGGCACCGCTCGCCGCGGGCTTCTGGTTGTCGTTCGGCGCGGTGATCGCGATCGTGGTCGCGGCCGCGGGCAGTCGCTTCGGCGACGGCCGGTTCATGCGCGCCGCGCGGGCCGCGGTGCGCACGCAATGGGCCGCGACCGTCGCGCTGCTGCCGCTCGGCGCGTGGTTCTTCGCCTCGTTCTCGGTCGTCGGCCCGGTCGCCAACGCACTCGCGATTCCACTGGTGAGCGCGGTGATCACACCGCTTGCGCTCGCCGGCGGGGCGCTCGCGCTCGTGTCGCCGAGCGCCGGTGCGCCGCTGCTGGTGCCGGCAGCCTGGCTCGTCGACGGGCTGCTGCGGCTGCTCGACGCGCTCGCCTCGGTGCCCGGTGCGTCGGTCGCGGTGCCGCGGCCGGGCGCCGCGGTGCTCGCGATGACGCTTGCCGCGCTCGCGCTGCTGCTCGCTCCGCTCGGGGTACCGCGGCGCGCGCTCGCCGCGATCGCCCTGCTGCCGATCGCGGCGCTGCCGCTGCGGCGACCTGCGGCGGGCGAGCTCTGGCTGACCGCGCTGGACGTCGGTCAGGGCATGGCCGTGGTGGTACAGGTCGCGGATCGGGTGCTGGTGTACGACACCGGCCCGCGCACCTCACCGGTCTCGGATGCAGGCGCGCGCGTGCTCGTGCCGTGGCTGCGCGGCGAGGGCGTCGCGAAGCCGGACGCGGTGGTCGTGTCGCACCAGGATCTGGATCACGCGGGCGGCGCCGCGTCACTGCTCGCGGCGATGCCGCCCGACTGGTTCGCATCCTCGCTCCCGGACGGCCACCCGCTGCACGGCGCCGTCACCCGCTCGATCCGCTGTCGCCGCGGCGAGCGGTGGCGGTGGGGCGAGGCCGAGTTCGAGTGGCTGCATCCGACGGACCCGCCCGAGCCGGCCCGCGGATCACCCTCGAACGCCGCCAGCTGCGTGCTTCGGGTGCGCACGGCCGCCGGAGCCGCCCTGCTGGCCGGCGACATCGGCGTGGCGCAGGAACGCCGACTGCTCGAGCTCTACGGCCCGGACGGCCTGCGGGCCGACGTGCTGGTGGTCCCGCATCACGGCAGCGCCAGTTCGTCGGGTGAGGCGTTCGTCGCCGCGGTCGCGCCGCGCTGGGCGGTCATGCAGGTCGGCTATCGGAACGCGTTCCGGCATCCGCATCCGACGGTCGTGGAGCGCTACCGGCGGCTTGGCGCCGAGGTGCTGCGCTCCGATGCGCATGGCGCGATCGCGATCCGGCTGGCGCCGGATCGCGATCCCGAGGTGGTCGCTTCGCGTCGGATGCCGGCCCGCTACTGGCGCATCGAGGTCGACGACGAGGCGCCGGCGGTCACTGCGCGGTCCAACCGCCGTCCATCGGCCACGCCGCGCCGCGCACCTGCGAGGCTGCGGGTGAGCACAGGAACACCGCGAGCGCGCCGATCTGCTCCGGGGTGACGAACTCGCGCGACGGCTGCTTCTCGCCGAGCAGGGACAGGCGGGCCTGCTCCGGCGTCATCCCTCGGTCGGTCACGCGCGCGTCGATCTGCTTCTGCACCAGCGGGGTCAGCACCCAGCCCGGACAGATCGCGTTGCAGGTGATGCCGGTGGTCGCGGTCTCCAGCGCAGTGACCTTGGTCAGCCCGACGATCCCGTGCTTGGCGGCGACGTACGCAGACTTCTCCACGGAGGCAACCAGCCCGTGCGCCGATGCGACGTTGATGATGCGACCCCAGTCGCGGGTGCGCATCGTCGGGATCGCGAGCCGTATCGTGTGGAACGCGGACGACAGGTTCAGCGCGATCACCGCGTCCCAGCGTTCCGGCGGGAACGCCTCGATCGGAGCGGTGTGCTGGATGCCTGCATTGTTCACCAGGACGTCGATGCCGCCGTGGGCTGCGCAGCGTGCCATCAGCGATTCGATGTCGGCGGGGCGGGTGAGATCGGCGCCCTCGTAGAGCACACGTACCCGGTGCTCGGCCGCGAGGGCGGCGCGCAGTGCTTCGATCGCCGGCGGGTCGCCGAACCCGTTGAGGATCAGGTTGCAGCCCTGCGCTGCCAGCGCGCGGGCGATACCCAGGCCGATCCCGCTGGTGGAGCCGGTGACCAGGGCGAGTTTGCCGTGAAGCATCGAGGTGTCCTGTGCGAGAGGCGGGTCGGGGAGGCTGATACCATCGGCCATTCTATCGCTCGCGCACCGAGTGTCCGAGGCCGTGACCCCTTCTTCCGAACCCGAGTTGCGAACCGTCGTCTGCGCCCACCCAGGAGGGCTGCACCGCCTGGCCTACTGGGAGTGGGGCGATCCACGCAATGACCGGGTCGTGGTGTGCGTCCACGGTCTCGCCCGCACCGGCCGGGACTTCGATACGCTCGCCCGTAGTCTGTCGGCGACCCACCGCGTGGTTTGCCCGGACATGATCGGGCGAGGGCGCTCGGACTGGGCGGCCGACCCGATGCTGTACCAGGTGCCCCAGTACGTGGCCGACTGCGTGACGCTGATCGCCCGGCTGGACGTGCCGTCGGTGGCGTGGGTCGGTACGTCGATGGGCGGCCTGATCGGCATGATGCTCGCGGCGCTCGACGGTACGCCGCTGGCGCGGCTGCTGCTCAACGACGTCGGCCCGGTGCTGTCCGACGAGGGGCTGAACCGGATCCGCGGCTACGTGGGCACCGACCCGACCTTCGCCTCGTTCGAGGACGGTGAAGCCGAGGTGCGTCGCTTATCGGCGAGCTTCGGTCCGCTCAGCGATGCCCAGTGGCGACTGCTGACGCGCCACACGATCGTACCCCGCGACTCGGGCGGCTGGGGGTTCCACTACGATCCGCGAATCGCCGCGCCGATCCGCGCGCAGGCGAACGCGGCGCCGCCGCTGTGGCCCTGGTACGACCGGATCGCCTGCCCGGTGTGGCTCGTGCGTGGCGCGCAGTCCGATGTGCTGGCCACCGAGGTCGCGGACGAGATGACCCGCCGCGGGCCGCGCGCGGTTCGGGTCGACGTGCCCGGCGTCGGACACGCGCCCACGTTCATCCCCGACGACCAGATCGCGATCGTTGAGCAGTTCCTCCGAGCATGACCGGTCGCAGCGCGCCTGCGGCCGTCCGAGCCGCCCGGCGTCCGGCGGCGTTCCGAACCGAGATCCGAAGATGACCCTGAAGCGTCTGCACGTCGGCCCGCGAATGTCCGAGGCCGTGGTCCACAACGGCACCGTCTACCTGGCAGGCCAGGTCGCAGACGACCCGAGCGAGGATACGGGCGGTCAGACCCGGCAGGTCCTGGCCGCGATCGATCGCCTGCTCGCCGAGTGCGGGAGCGACAAGACGCGGATCCTGTCGGCGCAGATCTTCCTCGCCGACATCGCCGACTTCGCCACGATGAATGCGGTCTGGGACGCCTGGGTGCCCGCAGGCCACACGCCCGCGCGCGCTACCGTGGAGTCCCGGTTGGCCTCGCCGAAGTACCGGGTCGAGGTCAAGGTGATCGCAGCGGCCTGATCCGGGGGCGATCGGATCAGCGCCAGCCGGCCCGGTCGACGATCTTCGCTGCAGTCACCTGCGACCGCCCGATCGACGCGGTCGGCAACTCGTCCGCCTTGAACGGGCCGAGCGACTCGAGCGCGGGATTGCGCAGCGGCGTGCCCTTCACCACGGGCCATTCGTTGTTCCCGTTGGCGAGGTAGGACTGCGCGGACTCGCTGGTGAGGTATTCGAGGAACCGGATCGCCGCGGCACGGTTCGGGGCGTTGCGGGTGACCCCTCCCCCGGACACGTTCACATGCGTACCGAATGAGTCCTGGTTGGGCCAGACGACGCCGATCCGCGACACCGCCTCCAGGTCCTCCTTGGCCTGCGACCGCATCATCCGGACGAGGTAGTAGGTGTTGGTGAGCGCGACGCCGCATTCGCCGCTGGCAACCGCGCGGATCTGATCGGTGTCGCCACCGCGCGGCGTGCGTGCGAAGTTCGCGACGACGCCGCGCGCCCAGGCCTCGGTCCGCGTCTCCCCGAGGTGCTCGGACAGCGCGCCGATCAGCGACAGCATGTACGGGTGGGTGGCCGACCGCGTGCAGACCTTGCCCTTGAGCGACGGGGCGGCGAGATCCTCGTAGCGTCGCACCTGCTCGGGTTTCACGGTCGCACGGTGGTAGACGATGATCCGCGCGCGCGTCGAGAACCCGTACCACTCGGCGCCGCGGCCATCGTCCTTGCCGCGTAGGTGAGGCGGCACTCGGACGTCGAGCACCGCGGAACGGACCGGTTGGAACAGGCCGTCGATCTGCGCACGCCACAGCCTCGCTGCGTCCACGAGCAGCAGCACGTCCGCCGGCGAATTCCGGCCCTCGCTGCGCAGGCGCTCGAGCAGGGCTTCGTCGCCCGCCTCGATCCGGTTGATCCGGATCCCGGTCTGCTTCGTGAAGTCGGCGTACAGGGCCTCGTCGGTCTGATAGTGACGCGCGGAGTAGAGATTCACGACCGCGTCCGCAGCCACGGCCGGGCCGACGCCGAGCGCGGCGGCGAGAAGGCCGATGCATCGCGCCGTTCGGCGCGCCAGGCGAAGCAGGGGCATGGTGGGGTTCCGTCGCAGCGGGGTGAATGACAGTCTAGGCGAATCATTCTGCGAATGCAAATGCGAACGATTTGCATTAATGACCCTACGTCGGCAGGTGGTGGGCGTGCTGCGGATGGCCGAACCGGCATGAGACGTCCGGGCCGCGATGCCGCGCGCCGCGGGGTGCGGCCCGTGGCCCGCGGCGCCGGTTCGGCCGGGTTCGCGCGCTCAGTTGACCGGGTAGTCCCGCTCGGGGATCGGAAGCAGACGCCCGGGGGATGCGCCGGCGCGCAGCATCGTCCTGCGCGGTTCGGCTCGGGCGCTTGCGGCCGTGCGGCGGACGGCGCCGCCGGTGGCCGCCGGACCGTCCGTCGACTGCGCTGCGGCCAGGACCGGGCCGGCCGACTCCTGGGTCGGCAGCAGCCGACGCGCCCCGTTGAAACGGGCCGTCCAATACGACTTGCGCAGCTGTTCGACCCGGATCGTGCCCCCGCTGGACGGCGCATGCACGAACTGTCCGTTCCCGATGTAGATCCCGACGTGCGAGAACGCGCGGCGCAGGGTGTTGAAGAACACCAGGTCGCCCGGCTGCAGTTCCGCGGCGGACACCGTGTCGCCGAGGCGGCTCATCTCCTCGCTGCGACGCGGCAGCGGCATCGCGACCGCTTCGCTGAACACCAGCCTCACCAGACCGCTGCAGTCCAGGCCGGTGTCGGCGGAGTTGCCGCCGAAGCGGTAGTCGACACCGAGCAGGGACAGCGCTCGAAGCACCACCTCGGCGCCCAGGTCGCCCGCGGCGGTCGCGTTCGCGGCGCCAGGCGCACCGGTCAGGGCGAGTGCGACCGCCAGCGCAGCCGCCGCGCGGGGGACTTCGACCATCCGTCGGCGATCAGCGGTCATGGCCACCGAGCGTAGGCGAAGATCGACCGGTCGTCAAAATTCCCGACACGGTCAAACGCGCCATGACTCCGTCGTCTGAGCCGATCCGTACATTCGTCGAGCCCGTCGCGGCGGCGTGCCGCGAGGCGCCGGCGCGGTGCACGGTGCTGGTGGTCGACGATTCCCGTTTCGTCCGGGCCTCGCTGGTCCGAAGCCTGTCGTCGGCGCCGTCGTGCGCGATTCTGCAGGCGGACGGCGGCGAGCAGGCGTGGCGGATGCTCGAGCAGGACCCGACGATCGACGTCGTGCTCACCGATCTGAGCATGCCCGAGACCGACGGTTTCGAACTGCTGCGGCGCGTGCGCACGAGTGGTGACGCACGCCTGCGCGACCTGCCGGTCGCGGTGCTGTCCGGTGCCGACGAGCCGCATCTGCGCGACCGCGCGCGTGCGCTCGGTGCCGACCGGTTCGAGCTGAAGGGCCAGGGCCTGGGCGCGCTGCGCGAGTGGATCGACGCCAAGGGTGGGCCGCGGGCGGCTCCGCCCGAGACGTGCGCTCCCGCCGCGCCCGTGTATGCGCAGGTGCCAC
>JBIKMO010000153.1:0-10095 GCA_044359175.1 Burkholderiaceae bacterium
GCCACGACCATCCGATCCAGACCCGACACCGAGATCGGACCCGACGCATCTGCACGCTCTTCGCGCATCATCAGCAGCGTCTCTAGTTTTCCGGTCCCCGTGAACAGGCATGTGGCGAACCGTGCCCGAGCTTCCTGTGAAGGCGGGGTTCCTACGATGGCGCGATATGCGGCATCGACGAATCTGATCCCTTCGAGTCGAAGGAGGTCGCGCGCACGAATACTCGAATCACCCTGGACCGGCGACTCGCGAGCCAACCGGGCGGCCAGTGCCGGAATGAGTGCGCCATGGCTTCGGCCTTCCGCACTGTCGTGCAGTTCGGCGACGATCGATAGCTTGCTCGCTCCCGAACGCAGACGCGCGTCGTAGGTGCGGAACCCGTCGGGATCGATCTGCCGACCCAACACTGCGAGATACGCGCGTCCGAGAAACTCGGGCCCGTCGCATGCGAGTAGATCATCGATTTGAACCATGCGCCCGAAGGTCTGCCTTTGGGCCGCTGGCGACCCGTCGCGCTGGTCGGTTACATCACTCATCCCAGACACCCGACCGAGGGCGAACCGTTCGCTCGCGTGACGTCCTTGTGCTTCGATCTTGAAGTCGAGTCTAGGCGCGTCATGGACCGCGCGGGTCACTGAACGCGCCACTGCTGCACCGGGCGCACTCCCGCGATTGCGGGCCGCAAACGCGCGACCCTCGGGGCTGGCCCGCAATTCGCTCAGGATTTCATGCTTTGACTCGCCCGCTGAGAGCCGATTCAAATAGTTGACCAGCCCCCCCGGGTCCGGTTCCCGACCCAATGCTGCTTGGTAGGCGGCGACCAGGAAGCGGTCACCATCGAGCGCCAGTATCGATCCCGACGCTTCGTTCATATGCCCGGTCGGCGCGAACGTCGCTGCATGCGGGGCGTCACGTGACGATGACTCGACTGCTTGACTCATCTCAGACTCCGATCTGGAATCGATGGCTCGTTGTGGTCTGTTACCAGTGCGCCGTGGGCCTACCCATCACCGCACCACCTGAATCGTGTTCAACACCGGATAAGTCACCGTAAACACCAAATTCAGGAACTTCTGCAGCTCCACCGCCGGCGCATTGCTCACATACAGCACGTCCTTGTCCTGCATGCGGAAGCTCTGCATCACGAAGAAGCTCTCAGCGTTCGCGAGGTTGATCCGGTAGACGACGGGCACCTTGCCCTCGGGCGTGGCCTTCACCGGCTGGGTCGGCCAATCGAGCGCCTCGGCGGGCTCGAAGCGGAAGATGAAGACGCCGCGCGGGTCGGAACGCACGTCGTTCATGCCGCCCGAACGCGCAAGAGCCTGTGCCAGCGTGATCCCCTGGGCCTCGAACGGGATCTCCTCGTTCTTGCCGGTGGCGCCCAGCGCGGTAAACGCGAGTGGCTGGAACACCGCGGTGACCACGTCGCCGCCGCGCAGTTGCACGTTCTGCTTCGGATCGCGAATCACGGCGTCCAGCGCCATGGTCGCGAAGTCGGCGCCACGGGTGACCTGCAGCGTCATCTTGTTCACAGGCTGGCGCACGCCGCCGGCGGCGGCCAGCGCGTCCAGCACGCGCTCACCCACGGGCGTGAGCGGCAGCCGCACGCTGTTGGCCACCTCGCCGACCACGGTGACCATCGACGACGCATACCGCGTGATGCGAACGATCGCATCGGGCTGGTTGGCCTTGCCCTTGAGGTTCTTCACGATCTCGGCCTGCACCTCCTGCGGGGTGCGGCCGACGGCGCGGATGGTGCCGGCGAAAGGCACGCGGATGTTGCCGTCGCGGTCCACGATCTGGTCGGGCAGCGTGGTGGAGCGCACGGTGGACGGCATCCGCGGGTCCACGGGACCCATGCCGAACAGCGTCGCGGGCGGCGCCTCCCACAGGGTCACGTCGAGCACGTCGCCCACGCCGATCACGGTGGACTTGTCCGACGGCGGCGCGTTGCCGAGCACCTCGGCGAAGCTCGTCTGCCTCTGCCGCGAGATCAGCGCGCGCGCGACGTTCGCGTCGACGTTCACGATCTGCACGGCGCCGGCCGCCGCGGGGGCCTGCAGCGACTCGGTCACCTCGTCGGTGTGCGGGCCGGACCGGGGCATGTGCGAGCAGCCGGCGAGCAGCAGGCCGGCGCACGCGACCGCACCGGTCAGTCGGCGACGCGCGGTGTGGAACGACGTGCGAGGCATCACTTCAGCTGCGCCCATAGGTGTCCTGGAAGCGGACGATGTCGTCCTCGCCCAGGTAGCTGCCGGACTGCACCTCGATGATCTCGAGGGGCACCTTGCCGGGATTGGCCAGGCGGTGGACCTGGCCGAGGGGGATGTACGTGCTCTGGTTCTCGGAGAGCAGCGTCACCTTGTCGCCCACGGTGACCTCGGCGGTGCCGGACACCACGATCCAGTGCTCGGCGCGGTGGTGGTGCATCTGCAGCGACAGCGACGCGCCCGGCTTGACCATGATCCGCTTGACCTGGAACCGCGAGCCGGCGTCGACGCTGTCGTACCAGCCCCAGGGCCGGTGCACCTGGCGATGCAGGTCGGGCTCGGGCCGGGCCGACGACTGCAGCTCCTGCACCACCTTCTTCACGTCCTGGCTGCGGCGGCGGTCGGTGACCAGCACGGCGTCCGGCGTCTCGACGACGACCACGTCCTCGAGGCCGACGACGCTCACGAGCCGGCTGGTGGCGTGCACCAGCGTGTTACGCGCGTCCTTCAGCACGACGTCGCCCACGGCGGCGTTGCCCTGGGGATCCTTGTCGGCGACCTGCCACACGGCGTCCCATGCGCCGAGGTCGGACCAGCCCGCGTCCAGGGGAACCATCCGGATCGGGAAGCGGCTGCCGGGGCAGTGCTCCATCACCGCGTAGTCGACGGACTCGGACGGCACCGCCTCGAACTGGGCCTTGCCGGGACGCACGAACGTGCCGTCGGTCTGGCGGGCCTCCCAGGCGGCGACCGTGGCCGCGGCGATGTCGGGGCGGAACGCCTCGAGCGTGGCCATCCAGGTGGACGCGCGCAGCACGAACACGCCGCTGTTCCAATAGTAGCCGCCCTCTTCGAGATAGCGGCGTGCGCGCGCGGCGTCGGGCTTCTCGACGAACGCGCCGACCGCCAGGCCGTCGGCGGCGGGCTCGGCGCGGATGTAGCCGTAACCGGTCTCGGGGCCCGTGGGCGTGATGCCGAGGATCACCACGTTCCCCGCCGCAGCCAGGCGCACCGCCTCGCGCAGCGCACGGGTGCAGGCCGGCGCGTCGGTCACGGTCTGGTCGGCCGGCGTGACGACGAGCACGGGGTCCTGGCCGCCGGCGAGCGCGTGCAGCGCGGCGAGCGTGAGCGCCGGCGCGGTGTTGCGACCGACGGGCTCCAGCAGCAGGGGCGCGCCCTGCAGCCCGAGGGGACGGAGCTGCTCGACGATCAGGAAGCGGTGGGCGTCGTTGCCGACGATGGTCGGGACTCCGGCACGCAGCTCGTCCGAAGCGACCGCAAGCAGCCGTTCGACCGCCTGCTGAAGCAGGCTGCGATCGCCCGAGAGCGTCAGAAACTGCTTCGGGAACTGCCCGCGTGACAGCGGCCACAGTCGGGTGCCGGAACCGCCGGCCATGACCACGGGCTGGATGGGAGTCACCACTCGAAACCTCGGGCTGGTTGAACCGAGCACCCGTCGCCACAGGGGTCGCAGGTGCGTCGGGGGCAATCACACACCGCAGCCGTATCGACGGCGAGATCGAGCGGAACCAGCGGCGGTTCCGAGAGGTCGCGCGGCGACCGGTTGTCGCGTCGCGACACTCGGGTCCGGCTCACTCGAAGACGGGTCGGGCACGGCAACGTCGACTCCGGAGGACGGTGCGGCCGAGGTCCGGCCCGGCCGCTGCGCGGCGACCGCCACCGTCGGGGCGACGGGGCCGCGCCACTTCAAGCCAGATAATACCGACGATTCAATGCATTAAGACCGATTCATCATGTGACGTCTGATGTTTTTGCGCGAAACCGGCGCCCGGGTCGGCGGGTGGGCGCCGGTGGCTCGGGGCGGATCGGGCATTGGTTGCAGCGCCGCTACGTCGGGCGCGCTGGGTCGCACGCGGCGGACCCGCTCCGACCCGAGCAGCGCGCTCGGGCCGGGGGTTTTCCGCCACCGAGAGGATCCAAGCCGGTTGCCGCACAGCTCAATCGCCGGCGTGGTTGGGGACGAACGGCCCGAGGCCGTGGAGCCGGCTTGGAAGGGCGTGCCGAGCCGCGGTGGCGGCTGGGTCGCCCGAGCTCGAGAGGGCCAGGCAGACCGCGAGCGGCGGCATCCGGCGCCGAGGGCCGCGGCACGGGGCCGCCACCGCCCTCGCCCAACGCCGGACCCCCGCCCGCGAGCTGACGGCACGTCGCCGAATCAGGCGAGTGCGTCGGCCTCTGGGTGGCGCGCCCGGCAGGAATCGAACCTGCGACCCCTGGCTTCGGAGGCCAGTACTCTATCCCCTGAGCTACGGGCGCGGAGGCCGCGAGTGTACCCGTTCCACGCAGGCGCGTCCGCGACGCCGGCGGGCCGGTACACGGAACTGGCAGCCCGCAGCGGCGCTGTTCGGGGGATTCGCGCGGGAGTCGTTGCGTAGCCTTCAAGGGCGCCGGCGCACCCTCACGGTGCGCGGCGTCCGACCATGTCCGACGCGACCCCGACCGCATCCCCCCTCTCCACACCCCCGCCCGCAGACCGCACGCGCGGCGACGGGCTGCTCGGCCCCTCCGTGCGGCTGATGCGCAGCGTTCGGTTCAGGACGAAATCGACGCTGATCTCGCTGATCTTCGTGGTTCCGATCGCAGCGTTGGCGTGGTCGTACTTCCAGCAGCTGGCGGATCAGCGCGCCTTCTCCACGGCCGAGCGCGACGGGGTCGAGTTCGCCCGGGCGGGGCTGCCGCTGCTGCAGGCGAGCACGGCACTGCGCGAGGCGTCGGGTTCGGCCGCGGCCCGCGCGACCGCGCTGCGCGACGACGCGGCGGCCTTCGACGCGCTCGCGCCGGTGCAGGAGCGGCTGGGCGCGGCGCTGGGCACCACCGCGGCATGGCAGGCGCTGCGCCCGCTGCGCGACGCGGCCCGCGCGGCGCCCACCGAGGAGTCGGCGGCGACGCTGGACGCGACCGCGCGCTACGTGAGCGGCGTGCTCGCGCTGCTGGACGCGGCGTTCGAGGGATCCAACCTGATCCTGGACCCGGAGGCGCTGACCTTCCACCTGATGGCGGCGGGTCTGCTGAACGGTCCGCGGCTGATCGAACACACCAGCGCCGCGGCGGTCGCCCTGGCCGCGGCGCTGCGGCCGGGCAGCACGCTGCTGCCTGCCGCCGCCTCCGAAGGGCTCACGCTGGCGCGCGCGCGGTTGGACGAAGTGTCGACCTGGTCGGCGCGTGCGGCACGTGCCGACGCGGCCGCCGGCGCACGCGCCGCGCCGGACGGTCTGGTACGCGCGTTCACGGCGCTCGAGCAGTCGATGCTTCGCGCGCTCGCCTCCGACCCACCGCGCGGCGACCCGGCGGCGCTGCTCGCGCAGGCCCGCTCGGTGCGCGAGACCGCGGCCGCGTGGCAGACCTCGGTGCTGGAAACGCTGGACGAGGCGCTCAAGGCGCGCCTGGCGGCGATGAGCCGCGCGCAGACCGGCATGGCGGTGCTGGTGAGCGTCACGCTCGCCCTGGCCGCGTGGCTGTTCCTGGGCTTCTACCGCGCCACCCGAGACGCGATGCACGATCTGTCCTGGCACCTGGAGGCGATGGCGCACGGCGACCTCACGCACCAGCCGGTGCCGCGCGGGCGCGACGAATCGACCGCGGTGATGCACACGCTGGCGGAGATGCAAACCTCGCTGCAGTCCATCGTGGGCGGCGTGCGCGGCAGCGCGCAGCAGATCGTAATGTCCAGCAGCGAGCTGCGCGGCGCAGCGCAGGACCTGTCTTCGCGCACCGAGAGCACGGCGGCGAGCCTGCAGGAATCGGCCGCCTCGATGGAGGAGATTGCCGCCACCGTCAAGCTCACCGCTGAACACGCGCGCCAGGGCGCAGCGCTCGCCGACGGCAACGCCCGCGACGCCAGCCGCGGCGAGCAGGTGATCGACAACGTGGTTCAGACCATGTCGGAGATCCAGCAGTCCTCCGAGAAGATCGCCAGCATCGTCTCGATGATCGACGGCATCGCCTTCCAGACCAACATCCTCGCGCTGAACGCGGCGGTCGAGGCGGCCCGCGCCGGCGAGGCCGGACGCGGCTTCGCGGTGGTCGCGGGCGAGGTGCGCGAGCTCTCGCAGCGCTCCTCGCGCGCCGCGCGCGAGATCCGTGAGCTGATCGAATCGACCGTGGACCGCGTGTCCTCGGGATCGAAGGCGGTCCAGGGCGCGGGCGACGCGATGCGCGCGCTGCTCGGCCACGCACGCCGGCTCAACGAACTCACCGCGGCGATCGCGGACGCGGCCGGTCAGCAGGACGGCGGCGTGTCGCAGGTCGGCAATGCCCTGCAGGACCTGGACCGCGGCGCTCAGCAGAACGCGGCGATGGTCGAGCAGACCGCGGCGGCGGCCGCGTCGCTCGCCGACGAGGCCGCGAGGCTGCAGGCCGCGGTGGGCGTGTTCAGGGTGCCCGAGACCCGGGGCTGACCGTCACACCGCCGGCGCCCGCACACCGCGGGCGCCCCGGTACGGCGGCCCCGCGCGGACCGCCCGCGTCCGTTCCCGAGCCGCGGACCCGGGCGCTCGAGCCCCCCGCGTGCGTACCGGTCGCCCGGGGGTTGCGGCTATACTCACAGGTTCGACGGACGCAGCCGCGAGGTGCCACTCGGCCCCGCGTTACCGGCATGAGCGAGCACGAGCCCTTCATCAAGACGCCGCAGCAGCTGATCACGGTGGTGGCGCTGGCCTTCATCGTGCCGGTGGTGATCATCGTGCTGCTGGTCACCTACGTGAGCTCCTCGCCGCGCACCGGCGCGGGCTCGGATGCGTTCACCGCCGACGCGATCGAGGCACGGATCAGGCCGGTGGCCGGCTTCGTGCTGCGCGCGGCCGACGCACCGAAGGTGCTGCGCGCCTCCGAGGTGGTCTACAAGGCGCAGTGCTCCGCCTGCCACGACGCCGGAGCCGCGGGCGCGCCCAAGCTCGGCGACGCGACCGCCTGGGCACCGCGCATCAAGACCGGGTACGAGGCCCTGCTCGCTTCGTCGCTCAAGGGCAAGGGGGCCATGCCGGCGCAGGGCGGGGGCGAATACGACGACCTGGAAATCGGCCGCGCGGTGGTCTTCATGGCCAACCGGGCGGGCGCGAAGTTCGACGAGCCCAAGGCGCCCGCGGCGCCCGCGGCCGCGGCGGCGGACACGCCGGCGGCGGCTCCCGCAGCAGCAGCGGCGCCGGTGGCCGCGGCGGCGGCGGCGTCTGCGGCAGCCGCGACCGCGGCGGCTCCCGCGGCGGCTCCCGCGGCTCCCGCGGCGGCGGCGGCAGCGGCGGTCGCGGTGGCCTCGGCGGCCAGCGCCGCGCCGGCCGGCGCGGCCAACGGCAAGAAGCTCTACGACACCGCGTGCGCGGCCTGCCACGTGGCGGCGGTGGCCGGTGCTCCGAAGCTCGGCGACAAGGCGGCGTGGGCGCCGCGGCTCGCCGCCGGCATCGACGGGCTGACCGCCAGCGTCCTGAAGGGCAAGGGCGCGATGCCGCCCAAAGGCGGCTCGGCAGCGAGCGACGCCGAGATCCGTGCGGCGGTCGAGTACATGGTGGCGTCGGTCAAGTAGGCCGACGGGTTTCGGACTCGAGCGCAGGCGACGCGATATCGCCGACACCGCTGGACGCCCGCTCGAGTGGGTCGATGCGCCGGCCTTCGGCCGGGTGCTCCTCGAAGCAGGCCTGCCACCGCCGCACCTCGCTCCACACGCGGCGCACGATGCCCAGCGCCAGCCGCCCAGGGGTCATCCGAGGGGGGTCGTTGCGCTTCTTGGCTGGGCATCGAATCACGTCTTCAATCACGGTCACGAAGCGCTTCGTGTTCTGGAGTCAAGACGGTCTCGGGGATGGACCCTCTGCGCTCGGGCGAGCCCGCCACGCTGAACGAAGCCGCTCTCACCCCCCCGGCTTGAGCAGCCCCTTGAGCGCCGCCAGCCGCTGCTTGGCGAGATCCGTTCCCACCACCGCCGCGGCGCCCCCGTCGGGCTCGAGCTGCATCTCGGCGAGGAAGCGGCTGGGCACACGGCTGACGACCGACTTCGCGCGGCGTCGCTGGCGGCACCAGCTCAGCGTGAGCGAGCGCTGCGCGCGCGTCACCGCGACGTACATCAGGCGGCGCTCCTCCTCGACGCGCTGCGGCGCCTCGTCGTCGTACTCGTCGCCGTCGGGCTGCGTGTGCGGCAGCAGCCCCTCCTCGCAGCCGGCGACGAACACGTGCGGGAACTCGAGCCCCTTGGCGGCGTGGATCGTCGACAGGCGCACCGCATCCTGCTCGCCATCCTGACCGTCCAGTCGCGACAGCAGCGCCACGGTCTGCGCGAGTTCGACGAGCGTGCGACGGTCCTCCTCGCCGCGCTTGCCGATCCACGCGACGAAGTCGGTCACGTTCTGCCAGCGCTGCGCGGCGACGCGCTCGTCGGCCACCGACTCCAGGTGCTCGCGATAGCCGATCGTGCGCACCAGCTCCTCGAGCAGCGCGCCGGCGGGCTCGGTGCGCGCGCGGTGCACCACGCGGTTCACGAACCCACCGAACTCGCGCAGCGCATCGACCTGTCGCGCGGGCAGCCGCTGCTCGAGGCCGGTCTCGAACGCGGCGCCGAACATCGAGCACCGGCGCACGCCCGCGTACTCGCCGAGCTGCGCGAGCGTCTGCGGGCCGATGCCGCGCTTCGGCGTGGTGATCGCGCGGATGAACGCGGGATCGTCGTCGTCGTTGGCGATCAGCCGCAGCCACGCGATCAGGTCCTTGATCTCGGCGCGCTCGAACCACGAGGTGCCACCGGAAACCACGTACGGGATCTTCTCCTTGCGCAGCGCCTGCTCGATCGCGCGCGACTGGTGGTTGCCGCGGTAGAGCACCGCGTAGTCGGCGAAGCGGCCGCGACGCTCGAAGCGCGCGGCCTGGATGCGCATCGCGATCGACTCGGCCTCGGCCTCGTCGTCGTCCATCGGCAGCACGCGTACCGGATCGCCCGCACCGAGCTCGGACCACAGGGTCTTCTCGTACAGCTTCGGGTTGTGGGCGATCAGCCGGTTGGCCGCGACCAGCACGCTGCGCACCGAACGGTAGTTCTGCTCGAGGCGGATCACCTTCAGACGCGGGTAGTCGGCGGCGAGCCGGCGCAGGTTGTCGAGCGTCGCGCCGCGCCAGCCGTAGATCGACTGGTCGTCGTCGCCCACCGCGGTGAACGCGGCGCGCGCACCGGCCAGCCGGCGCAGCAGCTCGTACTGGGTCGCGTTCGTGTCCTGGTACTCGTCGACCAGCAGGTAGCGCAGCCGGTTCTGCCAGCGCTCGGCGGCCTCGGGGTGGTCGCGCATCAGCTCGAGCGGCAGCCTGATCAGGTCGTCGAAGTCCACCGCCTGGTAGCCGGCGAGCGTGGCCGCGTAGTCGCGGTACAGGCGCGCGGCGGCGTGCGCGTCGCCGTCGCGCGCCGAGGCGGCGGCCTGGTCCGGGTCGAGCCCCGCGTTCTTCCACAGCGACAGGCGCTGCATCAGCGCGCGTGCGGCCTTGCGGTCGGTGGTGCCGGCCAGCTGCGCGACGAGGGCCGCGCAGTCGTCGCCGTCGAGAATCGAGAAGCCGGGCTTCAGGCCGAGCAGCGGACCGTCCTCGCGCAGCATCCGCACGCCCAGCGCGTGGAACGTGCAGACCAGCGGCCGCTCGGCGCCGCGGACGGCCGCGTGCCCGAGCCGCTCGGCCATCTCGCGCGCGGCCTTGTTCGTGAACGTGATCGCCGCGATCGCGCGGCCGCTCACGCCACCCTCGATCAGGTGGACGATCTTGCGGGTGATCACCCGCGTCTTGCCGCTGCCGGCGCCCGCGATCACCAGGCACGGACCGTCGAGGTAGCGGACGGCCTCGCGCTGCGCGGGGTTCAGCGGATCGGCCACGGCTTCAGATCTCCAGCGGATCGACCACGAGCTGC
>JBIKMO010000439.1:0-2767 GCA_044359175.1 Burkholderiaceae bacterium
CGACGCCGCGTCCGCGTCGCGGCCCCGGCTCGCCCGGCTCGCCGACCGGATCGCCGGGCCGTTCCTCGTCGCGGTGATGGTCCTCGCGGCAGCAGCGTGGGTGGGCTGGCAGTTCATCGACCCGACGCGAGCGCTGTGGGTCGCAGTGTCCGTGCTGATCGTCACCTGCCCGTGCGCCCTGTCGCTGGCGACGCCGGTCGCGCTGCTCGCCGCCGCGGGTTCGCTCGCGCGTCAAGGGCTGCTGGTGCGCTCGACCCAGGCCATCGAGACGCTCGCGCGGATCGATACCTTCGTCTTCGACAAGACCGGCACGCTGACCCTCGACCGCCTCGCGCTGGCCCGCGTCGATCCGCTCGGCCGCCCGACGATCGACCCACCGCGCGCGCTCGCGATCGCAGCCGCGCTCGAAGCCGGTTCGCTGCATCCGATCGGCCGGGCGCTGGTCGCCGCATGCGCCGCCGACCGGACGTCGCTCGAAGTCGCCGACCTGGTGGAGCACGGGGGTGCCGGCATCGCCGCGCGCGTACGCCTGAACGGACGGTGGCACGAGGCGCGCATCGGTCGCGCCGACTTCGCCGCAGCCGGGTCGCAGGCCGGTGGTGTGGTCCTCGCGCTCGACGGCGCGCCGGTCGCCCGCTTCGAGTTTGCCGAGACGCTACGGCCCGACGCTGGAGCGGCGCTGAGGGCGCTCGCCGCCGATGGCGCGGCGATCGCGATGCTGTCTGGCGACGAACGGTCACGGGTCGCACGGGTCGCCGCCCTGCTCGGCGTCGCCGATCACCAGGCTCAGGCCACCCCCGAGGACAAGCTCGCGCGCATCGTCGCGCTGCAGCGCGAAGGCCGTCGGGTCGCGATGGTAGGCGACGGCATCAACGACGCACCGGTTCTGGCGCGCGCGGACCTGTCGGTCGCCTTCGCCACCGGCGCGCCGCTCGCCCAGCACCACGCGGACCTGCTGCTGCTCGGCGAACGGATGGGCGCGCTGATCGACGCGCGGCGACTCGCCCGGCGCACGCTGCGGGTCATCACCCAAAACCTGGCGTTCGCAGCGCTCTACAACGCGATCAGCATCCCGCTCGCGCTCGCCGGCCTGATGCCGCCTTGGCTCGCCGGGCTGGGCATGGCGGCGAGCGCGCTGGTGGTGGTCGCCAACGCGCTGCGGTTGGCGCGCCCAGTGGGCGCAGCCGCCTCGGCGCCGGTCTCGGTACCCGCGCGCGGCTGAGCCGGGCCCCCGCGAGACGACCCCGATGGACGTCCTGTACCTGCTGGTGCCGCTGTCGGTCGTGCTCGTGTTCGCGATCGTCGCCGTGCTCGCCTGGTCGGTGCGCAACGGCCAGTTCGAGGACGTCGAACGCGAAGGTGAGCGGATCCTGCGCGACGAGGCGCCACCAGCGCGCGACCGGCTTGACCCAGATCAAGAGTGATCCGCACCGGATTGCCACAATGCCGCGAGTGCATTTCGGGGAGAGAACCAGGTGAGCACGCTCGCGCAGGCGACCTACAACGACCAGGTCGTTCGGCAGTTCGCGGTGATGACCGTGGTGTGGGGCATCGTCGGCATGCTCGTGGGCGTGGTGATCGCCGCACAGCTGGCGTTCCCGTCGCTGAACTTCGACGTGCCGTGGCTGTCATACGGCCGCCTGCGACCGCTGCACACGAATGCGGTGATCTTCGCGTTCGGCGGCTGCGCGCTGTTCGCGACGAGCTACTACGCGGTGCAGCGCACCTGCCAGACGCGGCTGTTCGGCGGGCCACTCGCGGCGTTCACCTTCTGGGGCTGGCAGCTGGTGATCGTGCTGGCCGCGATCACGCTGCCGCTCGGGTACACCAGCGGCAAGGAATACGCCGAACTCGAGTGGCCGATCGACATCCTGATCACGCTGGTGTGGGTGGCCTACGCGGTGGTGTTCTTCGGCACGATCGTCACCCGGAAGGTCAGGCACATCTACGTCGCCAACTGGTTCTACGGCGCGTTCATCATCACGGTCGCGCTGCTGCACGTGGTCAACAGCGCGGCACTGCCGACCAGCCCGATGACCTCGTACTCCGCGTACGCCGGCGTGCAGGACGCGATGGTCCAGTGGTGGTATGGACACAATGCGGTCGGCTTCTTCCTCACCGCCGGCTTCCTGGGGATGATGTACTACTACGTGCCCAAGCAGATCGGCCGGCCGGTGTACTCGTACCGCCTGTCGATCGTTCACTTCTGGGCACTGATCTTCACGTACATGTGGGCGGGCCCGCACCATCTGCACTACACCGCGCTGCCCGACTGGGTGCAGTCGCTCGGCATGGTCTTCTCGCTGATCCTGCTGGCGCCATCGTGGGGCGGGATGATCAACGGGATCATGACCCTCTCGGGTGCCTGGCATAAGCTGCGCGACGACCCGATCCTGCGCTTCCTGATCGTCTCGCTGTCGTTCTACGGCATGTCGACCTTCGAGGGTCCGATGATGTCGATCAAGACCGTCAACGCGTTGTCTCACTACACGGACTGGACGATCGGTCACGTGCACTCGGGTGCGCTCGGCTGGGTCGGCCTGGTGTCGATGGGCAGTCTGTACTACCTGGTGCCGCGGCTCTTCGGCCGCCCGCAGATGTACAGCATCCGGGCGATCGAGGTGCACTTCTGGGTCGCCACGATCGGCATCGTGCTGTACGCGGTGGCGATGTGGATCAGCGGCGTCACGCAGGGGCTGATGTGGCGCGCGGTCGAGGCCGACGGCACGCTGACGTACACGTTCGTCGAATCGGTCAAGGCGAGCTA
>JBIKMO010000440.1:0-2753 GCA_044359175.1 Burkholderiaceae bacterium
AGACGGTGCCGGCGGGGTCGTTGGCGGCGGCGTGTCTCACGCGATCGCGCCGGCGTCGGCCCGCTGCGGGGCCGCGGCCGGCGAGCAACCGGGGTGCGCGTCGGCCAGCCACGTGCCGCGCCAGCCGCGGTCGGCGAGCGCTGCGCGCAGCCGCTCGCGCGCGGTCGCGTCCAACCCCCGGGCGGCGATCGCGTCGACGCCGTCCAGCACCGGAAGCAGGCGATCGATCGCATCGGTCGGGCCGAGCACGAGCCCGATGCGCCCGGCGCGCGCGGCCCACAGCCCGGGGAAGGCGCTCCAGTCCTCGAGCGGCAGCAGCACGGCCGCGCCCTGCGGCACGCCGGCCGCGTTGCCGGTGAATTCGAGCCACCGGCCTGAGTCGGGTGCGCCGTCATGCGCCTGGCGGGAGATCATGACGGGCGGTTCGCGCCGCGAGGGGGCGCGGGGAGTCGGGGTCGCGGCGTGCCGAGCGAGGGCGCGGGTCATGGCACGGCAGTGTCGGCATCCGAGCGCGCATGCCGCAACGAAGCAATCCGAGGAAGCTCGTGCGCCGCGCGGATACCTCGCAGCGTTCGCGCTGATGCGGCGAGCGCATCTGCTGCTGCGCCGACCCGGGTTGTGACCCGGCCTGGACCGGACCGATACTGGCGGGCTCGCGACCGCCGCCCGCCCCGTGAACCTCCAGCAATTGCGATCCGTCCGCGAGGCGGTGCGCCAGGGATTCAACCTGACGCTCGTCGCCGAGGTGCTGCACACCTCGCAGCCGGGCGTCAGCCGTCAGATCAAGGAGCTCGAGGACGAGCTCGGCGTGGCGCTGTTCGTGCGGGTCGGCCGTCGGCTCACCGGACTCACCGGCCCGGGCGCGGCGATCCTGCCGATCGTCGAGCGGATGCTGCGCGAGGCGGACAACCTGAAGCGGGCGGGCCGGGAGTTCGTCGACGCGGACCGCGGCACGCTGACGATCGCCGCCACCCACACCCAGGCGCGCTACGTGCTGCCGCCGGTGGTCCACGACTTCCGGCATCGGCATCCCCGGGTGAGCGTTCGGCTGCAGCAGGGCTCGCCGCCGCAGATCGCGCAGTGGGTGCGCGACGGCGTCGCCGACGTCGGCATCGCGACCGAGTCGCTCACCGAGATGCCGGGTCTGGTGACGCTGCCGTGCTACCGCTGGACGCACGTCGTGGTCGTGCCGCGGACGCACGCGCTCGCGCAGACGCACGCCGCGGGTCGGCCGCTGACGCTCGAGGCGTTGGCCACGTTGCCGCTGATCACCTACGAGGCCGGCTTCGCCGGCCGGCGCCACATCGACGATGCGTTCGACGCCGCGGACCTGCGGCCCGAAGTGACGATCGAGGCGATGGACGCGGACGTGATCAAGACCTACGTGACGCTCGGCATGGGGGTCGGCGTGATCGCGTCGATGGCTTATGACGAGGCGCGCGACGCCGAGCTGATCGCGATCGACGCCGGTCACCTGTTCGCGATCAACACCACGCACCTCGCGCTGCAGCGGGGCGCGTTCCTGCGCGGCTACGTGCACGACCTGATCGGCCTCTTCGCCCCGCCGCTCACCCGCGCGGTGGTCGAGGCGGCGATGGCCGCCGCCGACCTGGCCGAGGACGCGCGCTGAACGGCGCCGGTGTCCCGATCGCTCCGCGCATCAGCTGACTCGCATTTCGAGGTTCCCCGGCGCGCGGCGGCGCACGACACTGCGGGCGGCGCGGAGGGGCCGCGGGGTGGAGGGCGCTGTGACCGTGATCGAATCGGCTGCCGAGGCGCACCACAGGCTGCGGGACGCGACCGCGCGAGCGCGTGAACGCGGCCTGCCGTACGCGGGTGATCTGCACCCGCTCGAGGCCTGGGCGCTGGTCGAGTTCGGCGCGGCGACGATCGTCGACGTGCGCAGCCCCGAGGAGTGGCTCTTCGTCGGGCACGTGCCCGGCAGCGTGCTCGTGCCGTGGGCGGCGGGTGCTGAGCTGCGCCCGGTGCCGGACTTCGCCGGACGCCTGGCCGATTCGGTGCCGCGCGACGGCCCGCTGCTCTTCCTGTGCCGCAGCGCGCGCCGTTCGGTGTCGGCGGCGGTCGCGGCCACGCGGGCCGGTCGCGATCAGGCCTACAACCTCCTCGAAGGCTTCGAGGGCGAGCTGGACGAACGCGGCCGGCGCGGCAGCGCGGGCGGTTGGCGCTGGCACGGCCTGCCGTGGGTGCAGTCCTGAACCGGGCGGGGCTCTAGGCCGCACCGCATGAGCTGAGGCGCTTTCCGAGTTTGCCCGACGTCGCACCGGCCCGATAGGCTGCGCCGCGCCATGTACGCCTACACCGACTTCGACCGTCAACTCGTTCGCGAGCGCGCCGCGCAGTACCGCGACCAGCTCGAGCGTCACCTGCGCGGTGAGCTCTGCGCCGACGACTTCCGCCCGCTGCGGCTGCAGAACGGCTGGTACGTGCAGCGGCACGCGCCGATGCTGCGGGTGGCGATCCCGTACGGCGTGCTGTCGTCGCGCCAGCTGCGCGCGCTCGCGCACGTGGCCGACGCGTACGACCGGCAGGACGCCGGCCTGCCGACCGAGCGCGGCGGATTCGGTCACTTCACGACTCGGCAGAACCTGCAGTTCAACTGGATTCCGCTCGAGCGCAGCGCCGACGTGATGGACGTGCTCGCGCAGGTCGACCTGCACGGCATCCAGACCAGCGGCAACTGCATCCGCAACATCACCACCGATGCGTTGGCCGGCGTCGCGCCCGACGAGGCG
>JBIKMO010000441.1:0-2741 GCA_044359175.1 Burkholderiaceae bacterium
TACCGCCGCCCAGGCCAGACATGCCCAGCCCGCGACGAACGCCAACCCGCCGATCGGGGCCACCGCGCCCAGACCGCGCGCCCCGGTCAGCGCGAGGGCGTACAGGCTGCCGCAGAAGAGCACGGTACCGACGACGAACAGCACCGCCGCCGCGGTCGCGCCGGTCGCCCGCAGCACGGGTGCGGCGGCGCCGAGCGCAACCAGCGCAACCGAGTGCACGAGCTGGTAGCGGGCCGCGGTCTCCCAGACCGCGAGCAGCTCGGGCGACAGCCGCGACTTCAGGCCGTGCGCACCAAACGCGCCGACGAGCACCGCGACCGCGGCGGACAGCGCCCCGACGGCGATCCAGGCGCGCATCGTCACGCGCCCGTCGCGGGGCTCGGCGCGCCGCGCCACGAACCGCCCGGCGCCGGCACCTCGGCGCGCATCGCACGCTCGCGCAGCCAGCGCAGCAGCGTGCGCTCGAAGCCCGCGCGGTCGCGATCGTGGTGGACCTCGTGCAGGTTGCCCTCGAACAGCCGCAGCGCGTGGTCCGGGTGGCCGCAGGCCGCGTCGAACTCGCGGCTGCCCTCGGGTGCGCTGATCGGGTCGTCCGCCCCGTGCAGCAGCAGCAGCGGCAGCGGGAACTCGGCGGCGCGGGCGCGGGTGGCCGCCATCGTGCGCAGGGTCTCCACGCCCCAGCGCATGGTCACCCGCCCGTGCACGTGCGGATCGGCACGGTAGGCGGCGACCTCGGCCGGGTCCGACGACAGGCCGGCCGGATCCAGCCCGAAGTCGATCGAGGTGCGCGGCCGCAGCACCGACACCACTCGGGCGAGCGCCTCGAGCGCCGGGCGCCTCGGTGCGGCCGAACGGAGCGCCGGAGCGCTCGCGACCACGCCCGCCAGGCCCCGTGGCCGGTGCAGCGCGAAGTCGAGCGCGATCAGCCCACCCAGGCTGTGCCCGAACAGGAACACCGGACGGGCGGGCGCGAGCGAGCTCGCGAGTTCGACGATCGCCTGCGCGTCGGCGCGGTAGTCGTCCCAGCGCTCGACGTGCCCGCGCGCCCCGGGCGACCGGCCGTGGCCGCGCAGATCGGCGGCGCCGACCGCGAACCCACCGGCGAGCAGCGCGCGGTGCAGCGCGTCGTAGCGATGCGCGTGCTCGCCCAGGCCGTGGACCATCGCGACCGCCGCCCGCGCCCGGGAGGCCGGGGACAGCGCGAGCCCGGCGAGCTCCAGTCCGTCGGAGGTGGTCAGCGCGACGTCGGTCATCGTCTGGCGGTCGGTCGATGAGGGCGCCTACACTACACCGTCCGGACGACCGGGAGCCAGGGATGCGGCGCGATCTGTTCGTGGTCGACTCGATCGCCGCGGCCGAGCCCGCGATGGCCGACGCGGTGGTGGTCTGCGGCTCGCACGGCGGCGTCTCGGCGGCGCGCTACGTGCTCGCGCTGCCCCGGCGCCCATACGCGGTCTTCTTCAACGATGCGGGCATCGGCAAGGATCGGGCCGGCGTGGCCGCGCTGGCGCTGCTCGAGCGGGCAGGGGTGCTCGCCGCGGCCTACGCCAGCCAGTCGGCCCGGATCGGCGAGGCGATCGACGGGCTGGACCACGGCGTGGTCAGCGTGGTCAATGGCCAGGCCGCCGCCGCCGGGGTGCGTGCCGGCATGCAGGTGGCCGCCGCGGCCGAGCGTCTGCGGCTCACCGTGGCTTCGGCCCCCGACCCGCCATCAGTTCGCTGACGTTCATCCGGCCCATGCCGGGCACTTCCATGTCCCCGCCCGTCCAGCCGGCCGGACACGCACCGACCCAGCGGGCGACGATCGTGACCTTCGCGTGGCCGACCCCGGCGACCGGCGGCTGGTAGCGCGAATCGATCTCGCCGCGGTACGACCGGCTGAAGTCGCCGCTGAAGACCGACCGCGAGGTCATGGTGCTGGCGCCGAGCCGGCATTCGGCCTCGCCCAGGTGGCGCTCGCCATCGCGACGCCAGCTGTTGCGGCTGCAGTGCTTCAGGTCGAGGCCCTGCGTGAAGCGCTGCATCGCCGCGTCGGTCTTCTCGTCGATGCACTGGCGCACGGTCTGCGACGGCGCGTTGGTGGTCTGAAGGGTCACCTCCCAGAGGCCGGGCCGGCGGGCCGGCAGCTCCTGCGCCGAGGCGGACGCCGCGGCCGCGAGCACGGCGGCGACGGCGGGCGCGAGGCGTGCGGCGACGGATGGACGGGACATCGCTGCTTTCCCGGCGGCGCTGGACCCGACTGATCGTAGCGCACGGCGCGCCCCCCCGCGGAGGGTCCGACCCCAAGCCGCTGCGCCGCGGCGCATCGCCGAACCGGGCTCGGGTCGACCCCAGCTAGACGGCCGCAGCGCCCCCGGTGTCCTATACACCACGCGGTACGGCCCGCGCCCCGTGACCGATGATCGATCCCCCAGCCCAGGAGACGCAGCGGTGAGCCGGCGAGACGCGCGGTCGGAGTCAGACACGCCCCAGCGGGTTGCGGACGGCGCCGCGCGAGCGCAGCGCGCGGCCAGCCCGCCGCGCCCGCGACGGTCGGCCTAGAGACCCCGAACGATGTCCGCCTCCCCCGTCCAGCCGACCCGCACCGGGCCGGCCGCCGCACCGACTGCCGCCGCCCGCCCGGGGGCGGCCGCGCCGCCGGCCAAGGTCGCCAAGAGTCCGCCGATCCCGGCGCGCTCCCTCGGCGGGTTCATCTGGAACCGTGGCTGGATCGGCGTCGAGGACCGCGGCTTCCAGGTGAA
>JBIKMO010000154.1:0-9859 GCA_044359175.1 Burkholderiaceae bacterium
CGGGCGTGAGCTGCAGCCGCTTGCGCACCCGCTCGAACAGCGGCAGGCGCAGCCAGTCCTCGAGTTCCTTGATCTGCTTGCTGACCGCGCCCTGGGTCAGGTGCAACGCCTGCGCGGCGGCGGCCACCGTCTGCAGGCGAGCGACCGTGACGAACGCTCGCAGCAACTGAGTCGGCGGTAGCAATCTGCGCCCGTTCATTCTGTCGGCTCACGTTCAGATGCGGCAGTTTCCATTGTTCAGCCCGTACACCGCAACCAAGATCAGACCGTGATCTCGGGATTTGCGCCTCGGCGCCGAGCCCACCACCCCGACAACCGGATACCCCCTTCCCCATTGGAGACCGAATCATGAACCGCCGTCATGTACTGACCCGCGCCGGCACGTTCGCCGGCGCTCTCGTCCTGTTCCCGCGCGCGCTGCGCGCTCAGGACCGCACGCTGCGACTGGTCGTTCCGTTCCCGCCGGGAGGCGCCACCGACATCACCGCTCGCGCCTTCGCCGAGCACCTGAGCCGCGAGCTCGGCCAGTCGGTGATCGTCGACAACAAGGGCGGCGCCGGCGGCTCGATCGGCATGTCCGAGGTCGCTCGCTCGGCGCCCGACGGCCTCACCTTCGGCGTCGCGACGCTGTCGACGCACGGGGTCAACCCGGCGGTCTACGCGAAGCTGCCGTACGACCCGATCAAGCAGTTCGAACCCGTGAGCGAACTGGTCAAGGCGCCCGGCGTGCTGGTCGTCTCGGCGAAGATGGGCGTGCGAACCCTCGGCGAGTTCGTCCAGCAGGTGGTGGCGAACCCCGGCAAGTTCAGCTACGCGTCGCCGGGCAACGGCACGATCGGTCACATGTGGGCGGAACAGTTCAAGCGCTCGACTCAAACGCAGATGACGCACGTTCCCTACCGGGGCGCTGCGCCGGCGATCAACGACCTGATCGGCGGACAGGTCAATGCCTATTTCGACCAGGTCGCGTCGGCGCTGCCGCACATCAAATCGGGGCGTCTGGTCGCCCTCGCGGTGTCCTGGCCGAAGCGTCTGGACGTGCTGCCGGAGGTCCCGACCTTCGCAGAGCTGAATCTGCCCGACAACAACACCCCGTCGTGGTTCGGGCTGGTGGCCCCGTCGGGTACGCCGGCTGCCGCGATCGCGCGCATGCACGGGGCGGTGCAGCGGGTGCTGGTCTCGCCGGCGTTGCAGCAGACGCTGGCGGGTCAGGGCCTGTATCCGACCGACCTCAAGACGCCCGAGCAGTTCGGCGCGCAGATCCGCGACGAGATCGCGCGGATGCGTCACGTGGCGAAGTTCGCGGGCGTGCAACTGGACTGAGCATGACGCCGACTGCCGCCTTCGTGCCGGCCGGCGCCCCGGCCATCGACCCCATGCCGAACGACGGAGTTCGGATCGAGCCGGGGCTCGCCCACCTGGTGCTCGACTCGCCTCACAGCGGGACCAGCTACCCGCACGACTTCCGCCATGCATGCGACGTGTGGCGGCTTCGCCAGGCCGAGGACACGTTCGTGGAATCGCTGTGGGGCTTCGCGCCCACGCTCGGCGCGACGCTGATCCACGCGCTGTTCCCGCGCAGCTACATCGACGTCAATCGGGCACTGGACGACATCGACGAAACGATGCTCGATGCACGCTGGCCGGGCGTCAAGCGCGCCGGGCCGAAGGTCGCGCTCGGCAAGGGGCTCGTCTGGCGTGCGCTGGACGACGGCACGCCGCTGTACGACCGCCAACTGTCGGTGGCGGAGGTGCAGGCGAGGATCGAGCGGTGCTGGATGCCCTACCATGGCATCCTCGCTCGCACGATCGACGGGCTGAGCCGTCATCACCGGCAACTGATCCATCTCAATTGCCACTCCATGCCATCGTCGGCCGCGGCGTTCAGCACCGAGTACCCCGGGGTGACCCACCCCGACGTGGTGCTGGGCGACCGTGACGGCACCACGGCCGACCCGCGGCTGACCCGGGCGATCGGCCGGTTCTTCGAGGCCCACGGCTACAGCGTCGCGATCAACCATCCCTACAAGGGCGTGGAGATCGTGCGCCGGTACGGCAATCCGCAGGCGGGTCGCCATTCGATCCAGGTCGAGCTGAACCGCCGGCTCTACATGGACGAGCAGACGCTCGCACCGCATGCCGGCTACCTGCCGCTGCGCCACACCCTGCGCGCCCTGACGGCCGCGCTGCTCGTGCTCGACCTGCGTTCGGGCGACATGCCGGAGGTTCTGCCGGCCGCGGAGCAGGAACAGGCCCTGGCCGCCTGAGACGCCGGCTCGCGGCCCCCCCCAACTCACGGAGACGCCGCGATGACCGCCCTGTCCTACGCCGCAACAACCTGGCCCAACAGCCCGTGGGCCACGTACCTGGACCAGGTCGAGCGGGTCCGGCCCTACCTCGGCCCCCTCGAGAAGTGGGCCGAAACCCTCAAGCGCCCCAAGCGCTGTCTGGTCGTGGACGTGCCGATCGAGATGGACGACGGCTCGGTGGCGCACTTCGAGGGCTTTCGCGTCCAGCACAACCTCAGCCGCGGCCCGGGCAAGGGCGGCGTGCGCTACCACCCGGACGTCACCCTCGAGGAGGTGATGGCGCTGGCCGCGTGGATGACCATCAAGAACGCCGCGGTCAATCTGCCGTACGGCGGCGCCAAGGGCGGCGTACGCTGCGACCCGGCCCGACTGTCGCGCAAGGAGCTCGAGCGGCTGACCCGGCGCTACACCAGCGAGATCGGCATCGTGATCGGTCCGCACCAGGACATCCCGGCCCCGGACGTCAACACCAACGCCCAGGTGATGGCGTGGATGATGGACACGTACTCGATGAACGTCGGCGCCACCGCCACCGGCGTGGTCACCGGCAAACCGATCGCGCTGGGCGGCTCGCTCGGGCGCGTGAAGGCGACCGGCCGCGGTGTCTGGGTGATCGGGCGTGAGGCCGCGCGCCGCATGGGACTGCGGCTGGACGGCGCGCGCGTCGCGGTGCAGGGCTTCGGCAACGTCGGCTCGGCGGCGGCCGAACTGTTCGCGGCCAGCGGCGGTGCGACGGTGGTCGCGGTGCAGGACCACACCGGCACGGTGCACGCCGACCGCGGCCTGGACGTGCAGGCGCTGATCGCGCACGTCGAGCGGCACGGCGGCGTCGCGGGGTTCGGCGGCGGCGAGCCGATCGGCGCCGAGGAGTTCTGGCAGGTCGAGACCGAAGTGCTGGTGCCGGCCGCGCTCGAGGGCGTGATCACCCGCGAGCGCGCCCGGACGCTGAAGACGCAACTGATCCTCGAGGGCGCGAACGGGCCCACGCTGCCCGAGGCCGACCGGGTGCTGAACGAGCGCGGGATCGTCGTCGTGCCCGACGTGATCGCGAACGCCGGCGGCGTGACCGTGTCCTACTTCGAGTGGGTGCAGGACTTCTCCTCGTTCTTCTGGACCGAGGAGGAGATCAACGCGCGGCTCGACAAGATCCTGATTGGCGCGTTCAACCGGATCTGGGCGATGGCCGACCGGCACCGGATACCGCTGCGTACCGCCGCGTTCGCGGTCGCCTGCGAACGGGTGCTCGCCGCGCGCGAGCTGCGCGGGCTGTACCCCTGAGCGGTCGGGCCGCCGCCGACGAGCCCGCGTCCGACGCCCGGCCTCACGCGGCGGCGCGGAGCGCGCGCCGCCGCGAGAACGCCTTGCGGATCTCCTCGACCCAGAGCACGGGGCTTGCCGCCGCGAGCAGCGCGAGCAGCGTCCCGGCATCGAGCGGCGTCGTGTGGAAGAGCGCCGCGAGCGCCGGCACGTAGAGCACCGCCGCCTGCAGCGCGACCGCAGCCGCGAGCCCGCCCACCAGCCAGCGGTTGCGCAGCACGCCCAGCCGCAGCACCGAGCGCGTGGCGGACTCGCAGTTGAGCACGTTGAGCCACTGGCACATCGCCAGCAGCGTGAAGGTCTCGGTACGCACCGCGTCCAGGTCGACCCCGGCCGCCAGGCGCGCGGCGAACCACCCGAAGCACACCGCCACCGCGGCCGGCACCATCAGCGCAAGCCGCCGCAGCATCGGCGCGTCGATCAGCGGCGCCTCACGCGGGGTCGGCGCCCGCCGCATCTCGTCACCGTCGGGCGGCTCCATCACCAGGTTCACGGTGACCGTGCCCTCGGTCACCACGTTGATCCACAGGATCTGGACCGCGGCGAGCGGCGGCGGCAGCCCCGCGAGCAGCGCGAGCAGCAGCAGCAGCACCTCGTCGACCGAGGTCGCGAACAGGTACAGGACCACCTTCTTCAGGTTGCCGTGCACCACCCGGCCCTGCTCGACCGCGGCGACCAGCGTCGCGAAGTCGTCGTCGGAGATCACGACCTTGGCCGCGCCCTTGGCGACTTCGGTGCCGGCGAGGCCCATCGCGACGCCTACGTCGGCGCGCGCGAGCGCAGGGGCGTCGTTGACGCCGTCGCCGGTCATCGCGACCACTTCGCCCCGCGCCTGCAGCGCCATCACGATCCGCAGCTTCTGCGCCGGCTGCAACCGCGCGAACACCGCGACCCGCGACAGCACGTCCGCCAGCGCGCGGTCGTCCATCCGCGCGAGCTCGGCCCCATCCACTGCGAGGTCGCGGTCGCGCGCGACGTCAAGATCGCGTGCGATCGCGAGTGCGGTGAGCCGGTGATCGCCGGTCACCATGACCGGGCGGATGCCGGCGGCGCGGCACCGTGCGACCGCCGCCCTCGCCTCGGGCCGCGGCGGATCGATCTGACCGACCAGACCGAGCAGTCGGGCGCGTCCACCCAGCGCGTCGAACCCCTCGCCGGGGGCGAGGCCGGCGTCGTCGATCCGCGCGAACGCGAGCACGCGCAGCGCGCGGGCCGCCATCGCGTCGGCCGCGGCACGTGCACCGTCGCTGACCGCAGCGCCATCGCGCGCGATCGTCAGCTGCAGCACCACCTCGGGCGCACCCTTGACCACGATCCAGCGGCGCTCGCCCTCGCGATGGGCGGTCGCCATCAGCTTCGCCGCCGGCTCGAACGGCAGCTCGGCGATCCGGGGGGCGCGCGCGCGCAGCGCCGGCACGTCCTCGTCCAGGCGCGCGGCGAGACCCAGCAGCGCGATCTCGGTCGGATCGCCCTGCGGCTGGCCGCCGCCGCCCTCGTGCGCCGAGGCGGCGTCGTTGCACAGCACCGCCGCCTGCAGCAACGCAGCCATCGCCGCGTCGGGGCATCCCGGGATCCGATCCACGTCGCCCGCCCCCGGCGCGCCGGCCGCGCCGGCCGCGCCGGCCGCGTCGGACGGTCGGCGGGCGGCGTGCGCATCCGCGCGATCGGCGTCGAAGGCGATCGTGCGCCCGCGCGGGTCGGGCCCGGGCAGCCACGCCTCCACCGCAGTCATCCGGTTGCAGGTGAGCGTACCGGTCTTGTCGCTGCAGATCACGGTGGTCGAACCGAGGGTCTCGACCGCCGACAACCGCCGGATGATCACGCCGCGCGACGCCATCCGCTGCATGCCGACCGCCAGCGCGATCGTCATCGCCACCGGCAGCCCTTCGGGCACGAGCGACACGGTCTGGCTGATCGCGATCATCAGCATCTCGCCGGCCGGCAGACCGCGCAGCAGCCCGAGCGCGAGCACCAGCGCGAACAGCACGAGCGCAGCGGCGGCGAGCCCCCGGCCCAACCGCGCCAGCCGCAGCTCCAGCGGCGTGGGCGGCTCCTGAGCGCGCTCGGTGAGCCCAGCGATGCGCCCGACCTCGGTGCGCGCGCCGGTGGCGACCACCACCGCCAGGCCGCGCCCGGCGGTCACCTGCGTACCGGAGTGCAGCATGCCCGGCCGCTCGGCGAGCACCGCGTCCGCGTCGACCGGCACCGTGCCCTTGTCGACCGGCACCGATTCGCCGGTCAGTGCCGCCTCGGCCACCTGCAGCCGCGCAGCCTCGAGCAGCCGCGCGTCGGCAGCGACCGCATCGCCGGCGGCGACGCGCACCAGGTCGCCAGGCACCAGGTCGCTCGCCGGCACCGCGTGCTCCAGCCCGTCGCGCAGCACGCGCACGGTCACCTCGGACAGCCGGCGCAGCGCCGCCATCGAGCGCTCGGCCCGGCCCTCCTGCAACGCGCCGACCAGCGCGTTGACCAGCACCACGACCAGGATCACCGCCGCGTCCGTGCGGTGGCCGAGCGCGACGGCGATCGCCGCCGCGACCAGCAGCAGGCCCACCAGCGGGCTGGCGAACTGCCGTCCGACGATCCGCCACCACGGTCGCCGCGCAGCCTCGGGCAACCGGTTCGGCCCGTGTTCGGCGCGCCGGGCCGCGACCTGCGCGGCCGACAGCCCTCGCGCCGGATCGACCGCCATCTCGTCGAGCGTGCGCTCGACCGTCAGTGCGTGCCAGGGCGGCGGTGGCTCCATCGTCGCGGGTCGATGGGTACCCCGGTCCGGGCGGCCGCGCTAGCGCGCAGCCGGCCCCGCGTCCGGCACGTGCACGCGCTGCGGGTCGGCCGCGCCGTCCGGCCGGAAGCGGAAGCGCGCCGGCGCGGTCGTGCCGCCCGAGATCACGAAGCTCATCGCCTCGTCCATCGTCCAGTCGATCGAGGTGACCTCCGACAGCGGCACCAGCTCGATGTAGCCCGACGTCGGATTCGGCGCGGTGGGCACGTAGACCGCCGCCACCTTCTCGCCGGTGACGTCGTCCTCGAGCACCCGGGTGACGAAGCCGAGCGCGCGCATCTCACGCGTCGGGAACGGGATGAGCACGACGCGCTGCACCTCGGCGGGCTGGTCCTTCACCACCGACAGGAACCGCTTGGTGCCGCCGTAGATCGCCGCGACCAGCGGGATGCGCTGCACCACCGCCTCGAACAGGTCGAGCACGCGGCGACCGATCACCCGGCTCGCGAACACCCCGAGCAGCCAGAGCATCGCGACCGCGGCCAGCGCGGCGAGCGTCGACGTGAGCCAGCCCTCGACCAGCCAGGTGGCGAGCTCGGGGGTGATCGGGCGCAGCGTCCTCGCGAGCGCGAGCATCGCCGGCGCGCCGAGCCGCGACAGCTGCGCGAGCAGGAAGTCGAACACGACCCAGGTGACGATCAGCGGCGCGGCGGTGATCGCGCCGACCAGCACGAAGCGGGGGGCGTTGCGGAACACGGCGGCGCGCGCGGTCACGACCTGAGCGCGACCGCGATCGGGTCCCCGACGCGCAGCGTGCCGTCCAGCCCGTCGGCGACCACCGCGTTCATGCCGAAGGTGACGCCGCCACCGAGCTTCGGATCCGAACGGAAGCCGGCCAGCACCCGCAGCAGCCCGGACTCGTGCCGGCCGGTGCCGGGGTCGACCTCGGTGATCGTGCATCGGGTGCACGGCTTGACCGGGCGCAGCACCACCGCCGGGCCCCGGATCGGCAGGCTCACGAGGGTCGCGGCGCGGTCCTCCTCGAAGGCTTCGATCCCGTCGACGACCACGTTCGGGCGGAACCGCTGGAGCGTGGCGTCGGGCAACCCGGCCCGGGCCAGGCGAAGGTTCAGGGCCTCCAGCGACGCCTTCGACACGACCAGCAGCGGAAACCCGTCGGAGAACCGGGTGAGCGTTCCCGGACGCCCGGCCGACTCACCGACCCAATTACGGCTGGCCGGCCGGGGCACGGTGGCGTCGAAGCGCAGCAGCCGGGCGCCGCGGCCGAGGTACTCGCTGAACCAGGTGCGCGCCTCGATTCCCTCGTCGAACCCGGCGCAGCGGTCGTCCCAGCACCAGGTCGAGGTCCGCTGCCCGCCGCTGCCCGCGACCGCGAGTGGCGGCATCCCGGGGGCGATCACCCGCAGCCCGCCATCCTGCCGGGACGGGCGCACCAGCGCGAGCGAGGGCACCTCCCGCTGGGTCAGGAACTGCCCCGCGTCGTCGACCAGCATCCAGCGGCGGTCGTCCAGCGGACCCATCGCATCGAAGCGCATCGTGTCGGTCGTGATGCCGGCACAGGACTTGATCGGATAGACGTAGAGCGCGGCGATCCGGGGGGCGTTCATCCGGCGATCCTAACAGCCGCGCACGACACCCGCTCGTTGCCGGCCGCGCAGACCCCAAGCATCCGGACGCTCCGGGTGCAACCGGTGCAGCGGGCGGATCCGTGCCGACCGTGCCGGCCGGCACGACCCGGGCCGCCGATCGAACCACCGCCCGGAACGCCCCCCCGGGGTGCCCCTTGTATGTTCAGGCCGCGCGAGCACGCCGCCAGAGGGCGTCGGCGGCCGCCTGCGCGTCGCGAAGCACGGCGTCGATCGAGGCGAGTGCCGGTGCGCCCGAGGCCACCGTCTGCACGCCGTCGACCCAAACATGCTCGACGTCGCGGCCCTGCGCGACATGCACGAGGTTGCCGACCGGGTCGAGGCAGGGTACGAGGTGCGGCCGGCGGAAGTCGAGCACCACCAGATCGGCGCGCTTGCCCGCCTCGAGTGACCCGATCTCGGCGTCCAGGCCCATCGCGCGGGCACCGTCGATGGTCGCCATCCGCAGCACGTCCTCGGGCTGCCAGAAGCCGTCGACCCGTTGCTCCTGCAGCCGGCCCACGCACAGCGCCCAGCGCATCACCTCGATCAGGTCGGCGTGCATGTTGTCCGAGCCGAGCGCGATCCGCGCGCCCGCGCGGCGCAGCGCGGAGGTGGGCGCGGCGGTGCCGCCGGTGGCGTTGCCCTTGGGGATGTGCGCGACGTGGATGCCGGCGCGGCCGCAGCGCGCGAGGTCGTCCTCGTCGAGGAACAGGCAGTGCGCGGCGATCAGCCGGTCGTTCAGCAGGCCGACCTCGTCGAGCAGCTGCGCGGGCGAGCGGCCCGAGCGCGCCCGCACCTGCACGACCTCCTTACGGCTCTGCGCGAGGTGGGTGTTGACCCGCAGCCCCAGTCGGGCGGACGCGTCGGCCACGTCGCGCAGCAGCGCGTCCGAGCAGGTGTCCGGCGCGTGCGCGGCGAGCTGCACGCCGGCACGGCCATCGAAGGCGCCGTGCCAGCGCTGCGCGAGCGCGAGCGCCTCGCCGAGCGTGCGTTCGCCGATCGCACGGTGGTACTCCCAGCGACCGTCGCCGATCAGCGAGAAGTCCGCATCGTGGATGCGGCCGCAGCTGAAGACCCGCAGCCCGAGCTGCGCCATCGCCGGCAGGGTAAGGTCGGCGTGCACGTAGGTGTCGTTGATCAGCGTCGAGCCGAACAGCATCGCCTCGAGCGCACCGAGCCGGGCGAGGGCCACCGCCTCGTCGGGCGTGACGTCGTGACCGTGGGGAATGCCCGGCGTGTATGCGGGCGCGAAGCCGAGGTCCTCGGCGACGCCCCGCACCATGCTGAGGATCGCGTGCGTGTGCACGTTGACCAGGCCGGGCATCGCGACTCGCCCCGGCAGCGGCAGCGCGCGTGCGGCGCGGGCGCCGGGCGGCAGCGCCGACGCGGGCCCCACCCATGCGATGCGCCCGCCGCTCACCGCGATCGCGCCGTCGGCGTGCACGGTCATCGCCGCATCGACCGTGACCACGGTGAGGTCGGTGAGCAGCAGGTCGAACGACGGGGCGTCGGTTCCGGTCATCGCGGTGACTCAGTCGTGCAGGTGGGCGAGGAAGCGGCGGGTGCGGTCCTGCTGCGGCGCGTCGAACAGGCGGGCCGGCGCGCCGGTCTCGACCACGGCGCCGTCGTCCATGAACACCACGCGGTCGGCCGTCGAGCGGGCGAAGCGCATCTCGTGGGTGACCGCGACCAGCGTCATGCCGGCCTGCGCGAGCTCGCGCATCACGTCGACCACCTCGGTGACCAGCTCCGGATCGAGCGCCGAGGTCGGCTCGTCGAACAGGATCAGCTCGGGCCGCATCGCGAGCGCGCGCGCGATCGCCACGCGCTGCTGCTGCCCCCCGGACAGCTGACTCGGC
>JBIKMO010000442.1:0-2736 GCA_044359175.1 Burkholderiaceae bacterium
GCGGCGTTGGCCCCGCCGGTGGTCACCAGCAGCCTGAGCCGCGGCAGGCGCTCCAGCAGGTCGGCGCCGAAGCGCGTGCGCTCGCGCATGGCCACGATGCAGTCGAAGTCGCGCAGCCGCTCGACCAGCCGCTCGAGGTCGCGATCGTCGATGTGGTCGTGGAAGCAGGTCAACTCGATGCGGTCGCGCAGCACCGACCAGTCGGCCATCGACAGGGCGACGTTCTGGTAGTCGTCGAGGATCGCGGTTCTCAGCACGGCACGGCCTCCCGGGCGGCAAGCATGCCGCAGCACGCAGCCCCCGTCGAGCCGGACCGTCGCGCTGCCTCACGGCGGTGACGAGCCGGGCCCGCAAGCGCGAGGGCCCTTCCGATCACCGTCCGCTGCGCAAGCGCTTCGATGCGCGTCACGCCCCTCGGCGGTTACCGGGCGCGGGTCTTCGGCGGCGCATTCCCGCCGGCACGCCACCCCGCGGACGATCCCGTCTCCCGACGCTCGATGCCGCGACCCACGGCGCTGCGACCGCGGCATTCGAACCCGTTCACGGGCGCCCGACCGTCACGGAGACGATGTCCGCGGGCAGTGCCTTCGGCAGATAGCGCTGAACGTTCTGCACGGCGTTCGCGCTGTCGGCGCTGACTGCCACGCGCATGGTGTAGCTGCCCACGCGCTGAGTGCTGGGCGCGATCGTCGCGTTCACGCGGCCCAGGTAGTTGACCTTGCCGCCGGTCACCTCGAAGACCGAGCGATCCTCGGTCAGCGGCGTCGTCACGCTGCTGTTGGGGCCGAGCTGAACGGTGAAGCGCCGAAACGCGTAGCGCCCCACGGGCAGCTCGATCGCAACCGGCCCATTGCCGCCGGGCGGGCCCAGTCGGGCGCGATCGCCGAATTGCACGATCGCCACGTTCACGCCCTGCGCGGTCGTGGCGCCGAGCTGCTCGATGACGAGACTGGCGTCGCGCGCGTTGCCGGCGGGTTCGATCTGCAGGAAGAACATCACGATGCCGTGGTTGGGTCGGCCCGAGGGCACCGAGTCGGCATCCACGCGCGTCGCGGCGCAGCCCTGCAGCACGACGACCGCCAGCACTGCAATCGCCCGGGCGAGCCAAGCTGCCGGTCGCGCGATCCTCGCACGTCCTCGTGCGGCCGCCCCGCCGCCGTCGATCTGGGTCGTCATCGTCGATTCCTCGCGGACGGAACGGAATCCGGGTCCATGCGCAGACCCGTGCGTGTGGCCTGCGCGCGCGACCGGATCCTAGCCGCAGGCGGTACCGCTCGGCAACGTCTCGTCTCGAACGCCGGGTCGTGAACGATCGGAGTCGCACAGGCGGCGCCCCTCGTCGCGCGGGGACGCGCTCGCGATCCGGACCCGGCTCGCCGAGCCCACGCGTGGTGCCCTCGCGCACCGGGAGGGCGCATCGCGCTCCCGCAGATCGTGCGTCGTGCGGCTGAGACGCCGCAGCATCGTGCGATGGCACGGATCGTGCGGGAGGGGGAAGCGCCCCGTCCCGTGCCCCGTGCCCCGATGCCCACCGACCGCTGTTTGCTGATCCGAAGTGCGCTCGTGCTCGAGTCGGACACCAAGGGCTACCGGTGCACGCGTGCCGACCTGCTGGTCGAGTCGGGCCGCATCGCCGCGGTCGTGCCCGCCGGCACGGTCGGGCCCGGGCGGGCCGCCTCGGTTATCGACGGCGAGCGCCTGCTGGTCGTGCCCGGGTGCGTCAACGGGCACGTGCACTCGTGGGACCACTACCTGAAGGGGTGCATCGAGAACCTGACCACCGAGGTGTCGATGTCGGCGGTGCGCCCGCCCAAGCCGGTGGCGATCACGCCGAGGCAGATGTACCTGCGCACCGTGATCGGTGCGATCGAGAGCCTGAAGACCGGCGCCACGACGATCGTCGACGACCTGTCGCTAGGCCAGCTGTTCTCGCGCGAGCACGTCGAGGCGGCGCTGCAGGCCTACGAGGACACGGGCACGCGCGCGATGGTCGGCTTCTCGATGATCGACCGCGCGGTGGTCGACAGCTACCCGTTCGTCGACGAGGAGTTCCCGCCGGAGCTGCTCGCGTCGCTGCGTGCGCTGCCGCGCCCGAGCGCGACGCAGCTGCTCGGCCTGGTGACCGACCTGGTGCGCGCGGGCCGGCATCCGCGCAGCGCGCGCGTCTCCGCCCTGGTGTCGCCGTCGGCGCCGCACCGATGCACCGACGACTTCCTGCGCGCGTGCCGCAGGCTGGCCGACGAGCTCGACCTGCCGGCGATGACGCACTGCCAGGAGACGCGGATCCAGATCGTCACCGGGCAGCGGTTCTACGGCCGCTCGCTCGTCGAGCACCTGGACGCGCTCGGGTTCCTGAGGCCGCGCACCTCGCTGATCCACGCCACCTGGCTGTCGGACCGGGACATCGCGATCGTCGCGGCGAGCGGCGCGTCGGTGCAGTACAACCCGTGGAGCAACGCGATCATGGGCTCCGGCGTCGCACCGGTACGCGCCTGCCTGGACGCCGGCATCAACGTGTCGATGGGCACGGACGGCTGCGGCCTGCTGCATGGCGTGAACATGCTGAACACGCTCGGCACGGGGGCGGTGCTGCCCAAGATCGCCGACCCCGACCCGGCGCGCTGGCTGACCGCCGCCGAGGTGTTCCGCGCCGGCACCGAAGGCGGTGCGCGCGCGTTCGGCCTGGACGACCGCATCGGCCGCATTGCGCCGGGCCTCGCGGCCGATCTGGTGTGC
>JBIKMO010000155.1:0-9835 GCA_044359175.1 Burkholderiaceae bacterium
GGCCCCAGCGGGCTCGCGACGCTGTCGGCGCTCGGTCCGCTCGCCGACCTGTGGCGATCGCTCGCGCGGCACTTCCACGACCCGCGGCTGCAGCAGCTGTTCGGCCGCTACGCGACCTACTGCGGCGCTTCGCCCTTCCGGGCACCGGCCACGCTGGTGCTGGTCGCGCAGGTCGAGATGGACGGCGTGTGGTCGGTCGACGGCGGCATGGTCGAGCTCGCGCGGATGCTCGCGCGCGTCGCGCGCCGGCGCGGCGCAGCGATCCGCTGCGGCGCGCAGGTCGCGTCGATCGTCGTCGAGCGCGGTCGGGTGAGCGGCGTCGTGCTCGCCGGCGGCGAGCGGCTCGCGGCGGACGCGGTGGTGTTCAACGGCGACGCGAGCGCGCTGCCGGGCGGGCTGCTCGGCGAGCCCGTGCGCGGCGCGACGCCCGCGATGCCACGCGCGGCGCGCTCGCTGTCGGCGCTCACCTGGTCGATGCGCGCACGCACCGACGGCTTCGCGCTCGACCGCCACAACGTGTTCTTCGACGACGACTACGCCTCCGAGTTCGCCGACGTGTTCGGCCGCGGGCGCCTGCCCGTGAGGCCGACCGTCTACGTCTGCGCGCAGGACCGCGGGGCGGGCGCCCTGCCCGACGGCCCCGAGCGGCTGCTGTGCCTGGTCAACGCGCCGCCGCAGGGCGACGCGCGCCCCTTCGAACCCATGGAGATCGAGCAGTGCGAACGACGCGCCTTCTCGCTGACGGCCCGCTGCGGGCTGCGGCTCGAGCGACGGCCCGGCGACTCGGTGACGACCTCGCCGGCCGACTTCGAGCGGCTGTTCCCGGCGACCGGCGGCGCGCTCTACGGCCGGGCCTCGCACGGCTGGATGGCCCAGTTCCGACGACCGTCCTCGCGCAGCAGGCTGCCGGGCCTGTGGCTGGCGGGTGGCAGCGTGCACCCGGGGCCGGGCGTGCCGATGGCGGCGATGTCGGGTCGACTGGCGGCCGAGGCCCTGACGGCGCACCTCGCTTCGACCAGCCGGTCGTACCCGGTGGCTATCTCTGGTGGTACGTCGACGCGCTGAGCGACGACGGCCGGTACGGCCTCACGATCATCGCGTTCGTCGGCAGCGTGTTCTCGCCGTACTACGCGTGGGCGAACGCACGCGCCGGCGGCGCCGACCCGGACGACCACTGCAGCCTCAACGTGTGCCTGTACGGCCGCGGCGCACGCCGCTGGACGATGACCGAGCGCGGGCGCTCGCGGGTGGCGCGCGACGCACGACGCTTCGCGATCGGCCCGAGCACGGTCGGCTGGGACGGCACGCGGCTCACGATCGACATCGACGAGCGCGCGGTGCCGTTCGGGCAGCGCGTGCGCGGCCGCGTGATCGTGCACCCCGAGGCGCTGTGCGGGTTCACCACGCCGCTCGACGATGGCGGGCGTCACCGCTGGGGCCCGATCGCGCCGTGGGCGCGCGTCGAGCTCGACCTACGCGAGCCGGCGCTGTCGTGGCGCGGGCAGGCGTACCTCGACTCGAACGAGGGCGACGAGCCGATCGAGCGGCCGTTCACCGAGTGGGACTGGTCGCGTGCGTCGCTCGCCGACGGCTCGACCGCGGTGATCTACGACGTCCGCCAGAAGTCGGGCGGCGACCGCGTGCTCGCGCTGCGCTTCGAGCGCTCGGGCAGGGTCGAGCCCTTCGAGCCGCCGCCGCGCCAGCCGCTGACGCGCACCGCGTGGCGGATCGGCCGCACGATGCGCACCGACCCGACGCAGCCCGCCCGCGTGATCGAGACGCTCGAGGACACGCCGTTCTACGTGCGCTCGGTGCTCGAGAGCGGACTGCTCGGCGAGCGCGTGGTGTCGATGCACGAGACGCTGAACGTGCCGCGCTTCGCATCGACCGCGGTGCGGCTGATGCTGCCGTGGCGGATGCCGCGGACCGGCTGACGCCGGCTTCGTTCGAACGGTTGAACGACTGGCCACCTGCGACGCCCAACAATGCGACTGCTCGTCTACAAGAACCTCGACTTGCACCGCCACCGTGCGGGCTTCGACAAGGTCAAGGCCGCGATCGAGTCGGACGACTTCCGCACGGCGGACGTGAAGAAGCTCAGCCCGGGTCCGTACTACCGCGCCAAGCTCGACCGGTCGAACCGACTGCTGCTGCAGTTCGCGCGTGTGGAGACCGGGGGCCGGCGCGAGACGGTGTGCCTCGCGCTGGAGCTGATCGAGAACCATGCGTACGACCGCTCGCGATTCCTGCGCGGCGCGCGCGTGGACGAGACCCGGCTCGAACAGGAGCCGCCGGTTGCGCCCGAGGCGCCCGAACCGGACGCGCTGCCGCTGCGCTGGCTCGGTGCAGGCCGCTCGCGCTTCGAGCTGCTGGACAAGCCGATCGTCTTCGACGACGACCAGGAGCGGGCGCTGCGTCATCCCGAGCCGCTGGTGCTGATCGGCTCGGCCGGCTCGGGCAAGACCGCGGTCGTGCTCTCGCGGCTGCGCGAGCTGCAGGGCCGCGTGCTGTACGTGACCCTGTCCGCCTATCTGGCGCGCAACGCGCGTGCGCTGTACGCCGCGCACGGCTTCGAGAACCCGTCGCAGGAGGTGGAATTCCTGAGCTTTCGCGAGCTGCTCGAGACGATGCGCGTGCCCGCCGGCCGCGAGGTCACGCTCGCTGCGTTCGCCGCCTGGCTCGCGCGTCATCGGGCGTCGCAGCGCTGGCTGGACGGACTGGATGCGCAGGCGCTGTTCGAGGAGTTCCGCGGCGTGATCGGTGCGCAGCCGGGCGGACCGCTGCCGCTTGCCGACTATCTCGCACTCGGCGAGCGCCAGAGCCTGTTCGATGCGTCGCGGCGCGAACAGGCGCACGCCCTCTTCCAGCGGTACCTGGCCTGGCTTCACGAGAGCGCGCAGTTCGACGCCAATCTGGTCGCGCTCCAATGGCGCTCGCAGATCGCCGAACCCGCCGGTCCGGTGTACGACTTCGTCGTCGTCGACGAAGTGCAGGACGTGACGCCCGTGCAGCTCGCGCTGGTGCTGTCGCTGCTGAAGCAGCCGGGCCACTTCATCCTGTGCGGCGACAGCCACCAGATCGTGCACCCGAACTTCTTCAGCTGGACGGCGCTGAAGAGTCTGTTCTGGCACGGCCTGGCGGGCGAAGCCGCGCAGCGCCAGCCGCTTCAGGTGCTTCAGGCCAATTTCCGCAACACCCGGGCGGTCACCGACCTGGCGAACCGGCTGCTGAAGGTCAAGCAGGCGCGCTTCGGCTCGGTGGACCGCGAGAGCACCTTCCTCGTGCGCAGCACCTCGAGCGATCCGGGCGAAGTGCGCCTGCTCGATGCGAAGCCCAGGACGCTCGCCCGGCTGGACGAGACCACACGGCAGTCCGCCCGCTACGCGGTGATCGTGCTGCGCGACGAGGACAAGCCGGCGGCGCGCGAGGCCTTCCGTACGCCGCTGCTGTTCTCGGTGCACGAGGCCAAGGGGCTTGAGTACCCGCACGTGCTGCTGGTCAACCTGGTGTCGGGCCAGCGGGCGGCCTACGCGCAGGTGTGCGACGGCGTGACCGCCGCGGATCTGCAGGCCGACGCGATCGACTATCGGCGTGCGAAGGACCGGGCGGACAAGTCGCTCGAGTTGTACAAGTTCCACGTCAACGCGCTTTACGTCGCGATGACGCGCGCGGTGGTCACGCTCACGATCGTCGAGCAGGACGTCGAGCATCCGCTGCTCGGGCTGCTCGGACTGGAGACCGCCGAGGCCGCCGAGCAGAAGGTCGAGCGGTCCAGCCGAGAGGACTGGGCGCAGGAGGCCCGGCGGCTCGAGGAGCAGGGCAAGGCCGAACAGGCGCAGGCGATCCGCAGCGCGTTCCTTCAGCACGCGCCGGTGCCGTGGACGCCGTGGTCGCGACCGACGATCGAGTCCCTCGCGACCCGTGCGCTGGATCCGCGCGACCCGGGCAACAAGCCGCGCCAGACGATCTTCGATTACGCGCTGTGGCACGGACAGCAGGCCTGGATCGTCGATCTGGCGCGGGCGGGCTTCGCGCCGGCGCGCTCGCTGGTCGAACGCGAGCAGTTCGTCGGCGCAGGCACGTTGCTGCCCAGTCGGTACGCTGCGCCGGGTGGCGCCTGGGCAGCCCGCCAAGAGCAGGTGCGGCGCACCGTCGCCGCGCACCGGCATCGGCACCTGCAGCCGTATCAGGCCCGGCACGTCAAGGACCTGCTGCGGCTCGCGGCCACGCACGGTGCGGATCATCCGACGCCGGTGGGCGGCACGCCGCTGATGCTGGCCGCGCAGGCCGGCAACGCCGCGCTGGTGCGCGCGCTCCTCGACGCCGGCGCCGACCCGGCGCGCCGCGACGAGTTCGGACACACCGCGTGGGACCGCGCGGTGAGCCGCGCAATGCAGGAAGCCGCCTTCGCCCGCGACGGCCTGCCCGCGGTGTTCGACCTGCTCGCACCCGCTGCGCTCGACGTGCAGACCGACGGACGGCTGGTGCGGCTGGAGCGCACGCAGGGCGAGTACTGGCTGCTGACGCTGATGCTCGCGGGGCTCAAGACCCAGTGGTCGCAGTGCGTGACGCGCCGTCTGGAGATGTTCAAGTACCTGTGCGGATTCTTCGCCGACCAGCTCAACGACGTGCTCGCCGAGCTGCCGTCGTGGCTGTGGCCGGACGCGCGCCGCAAGCGCACGTACGTCAACCAAGTGCTCGCGCGCGCCGAGGTCGACAGCGGCTACCGCCCCGCGCGCAGGCTGTGGGTGCGCGCGCGCAACGGGTACTACTTCCCGGATCACCGGATGCGGCTGCGGGTCGGCGAGGACTGGCAGCCGGTCTACGACACGTACGCGCTCGACTGGCTGGACCGGGGCTGCCGCACCGACGGGCCGTATCCGCTCGGGCCAGCGCGGTCGCTCGGTCGCCTCCGCGACGCGGAGGCGACGGCGGACGACGAGGCGCCGTCCGGCGACGACCGTCGGGCTGGCGTGCCGCCGGACGGTGGGGCGGGGTGAGGGACGGCGCCCGCGGCAGGCGGGTGCCCGTCGCCGGAGGCTCGCGGGGTGGCGGTCGACGCCGAGCCCTCCGACCTCGTCCGCGAATGTGTACGAATCGATGTAGCATGTGCATGATGTCCGTAGGAGACGAGCGTGCGCACGAACATCGTGATCGATGACAAGCTGATGGCGGCCACGCTGAAGGCGACTGGCATCAAGACCAAGCGGGAAGTGGTCGAGCTCGGATTGAGGACGCTGCTGCGGCTCAAGCAGCAGACCGAGCTCCGCAAGCTCAGGGGCAAGTACACGTGGGAAGGTGACCTCGACGCCATGAGGCGCGACCGGTGATACTCGTCGACTCCAGCGTCTGGGTCGATTTCTTCCGGAATGTGGCCACCCGAGAGGCGCAGTGGCTGGACAGAAACCTGGGCCTTGAAGGCCTGGTCATCGGCGACCTCATCCTCGCCGAGGTGCTGCGCGGCTTCAGGGACGACCGCGGATTCGATGAAGCGCGTCGTCTGCTCGGACGCCTGGAGCAGGTGACGCTCTGCGGCGCGGACGTAGCGGTCGAGGCCGCTCGCAACTTCCGGCGCCTGCGTGCCCGGGGCGTCACCGTTCGAGGCACGGTCGACGTGATCATCGCGACCCGATGCCTTGTGAACGGCTACAGGCTGCTCCACAGCGACCGGGACTTCGATCCGTTCGAGGCGCACCTGGGCCTTCGGGTCGTGGACTGCGGCGGCTGACGGCGGCGCGATTCCGCTCGGGCCGGCAACTTGTTCCAGCGACGACACCTCTGGTCTGCATTGCAACGACCATGAAGCCCGCTCACCGGTGGCACACCGGGGCCGCGCGGCCCGAGGAGGCGCCCCGATGAACCCCGAACCGCGGCCGGCCGGGCTGCGTCACTACCCGTCGAGCCTGCCGGGCGAGAGCCGCGTGGACCTCGGCGCCAACCGCAACAGGCGCGGCATCGCGACGGACCTCAAGCAACCCGACGGCGGCTTCGCGCACGCGTAGGGCGCGCAGCCCGGTGCGCCGCAGTTCGTCTGGGGCTCGGTCGTCGGCGACTGCTGCGCGGGACGAGGGCCGCGACGTCGAGCACGATCTGCGGGCTGGCCGGCATGCACCCCACGAAGGACGGCTGGCTGCACCGCATCCCCAGACCCCGACGTTCTGGACCGCGCTGTGCGAGCTGACCCGCCTGCACGAGTTCGCCGCGGACCCGCGCTACGACGACATGAGGAAGCGCAAGGAGCGCGAGGACGAGATCGTGACCAGCCCGCGCGAGGCGCTCGCGGCACGCACCGCGCTCGAGTGGGAGGCGCTGTTCGGCGATTCGGTGCCGTGCGCCGCGGTACGGCGCATCGAGGACACGTTCAACCATCCCTCGCGGGACCGGGGCCGTGCACGAGGGCTCGTGCCGGTGGGCCCTCGGTCACCCCGACCGCCCGATGAGCGACGCGTAGCGGCGCGACCTCACCCCCACCGATTTCTCCGTGCAGATGACCGACCTGCGCGTCGACCTGGACCTGAGCGCGCGCGCCGCTCGCGTCGCGGCCGGCGGCCGGACGCGCGTCGCGCTGAACTCAGCGCGGCTCCACCAACGCCCGCATCGCCTCGTCCGCGCGCCGGATCACCTGCAGGTTCGCCATCACCGCGTGACTCGCGGTCATCAGCCCGATCATCTGCGCGGGCAAGTCGCCCGGCGCGGGCTGAGCCCATGGCCCCGCGACGGCGGGCGCCGGGGCGGGCTGGGCCGCCGGCCCCGGGGCGGGCACTGTCGCCTGCGGTCCGGCGGGCGGGCTCGCCGCCTGCGCGTTCGACGCACGCGCGATGTCCCAGGCGGCCGTGTCCAGCCGCCGCATCGCCGCGTCCAGCCCGGCCCGTCCGATCGTCAGGCTCACTCGTCGTTCCTCCTCTCCCGCCTTGGCCGCACTCCGGCCTCGACGGTGTCATCGGCACGCGCGGCGGAAACTGGAGGCCGCGGGCGCGCGCGGCCGACGCACGGTCGATCCGCAGCGGCGCGCGGCGCTGGGGTACGGTGTCGCACCGATCCGCAGGAGCCCGCCCGTGACCACCGTCGCCCCCGTCCCCGATCCCGAGTCCGACCCGCGCGTGAAGGCGGTGTTCGACGACATCCGCCGCACCCGCGGCTCGGACTTCGTGAACCTGCTGTGGCGGCACCTGGCCTTCGACGCGGACCTGCTCGGCAGCACCTGGGCCGAGGTGAAGGCGGTGATGGCCACGCCCTCGGCGCTCGACCCGCTCACCAAGGAGCTGGTCTACGTCGCGGTGTCGGTCGTCAACGGCTGCGGGTACTGCGTGCACTCGCACACCGCGGCCGCGCGTGCGAAGGGCATGACCGCCGCGCAGCACGCGGACCTGCTGCGCGTGGTCGCGCTCGCGGCGAAGACCAATCAGATCGCGACCGCGCTGCAGGTGCCGGTGGACCCGGAGTTCGACGCGGCCCGCCGCTGAGCCGAGCCTCAGCGCTGCGGCATGTCCTTCGCGCCGTAGCCGACCGACACGGTCGCGTCCTCCGGGATCGCGGGCACGGTCGCGTCCCATGCGAGCCACGCCTCGCGCATCGCGGCCAGCCGCTGCGGATCGCGCTTCGCCTGGTTCGCGCGCTCGCGCTCGTCCTTCGACAGGTCGAACAGGTACTCGTGCTCGTCGACCTTCAGGTACTTCCACGGGCCGTCGCGCAGCGCGCGCTGCGCGCGGTGCTTCATCCGCCAGTGCAGCGGGCGATCGAACGCGTGCGACGGGTCGCGCAGCACCGGCATCATCGACACGCCGTCCAGCGGATGCGCGGGGTCGGCGGCCACGCCGGCGGCGTCGAGCACGGTCGCGGTGAAGTCCATCGTCACGCAGGGCTGCGCGCTGGTGCGGCCGGCGGGCACCACGGCCGGCCAGCGCACGATCCACGGCACGCGGATACCGCCCTCGGTGAGGTCCATCTTGCCGCCCACCAGCGGCCAGTTGTCGGAGTAGCGCTCGCCGCCGTTGTCGCTGGTGAAGATCACGAGCGTGTCGCGGTCCAGGCCGCGGCTGCGCAGCGCGTCCGCCAACCGGCCGATGCCCTCGTCCATGTGGTGGATCATGCGGCGGTAGGTGTCGACGCTGCCGCCGTCGAGGTGGAACAGGTTGTCGGACACCTGGGGCGCGAGCCGCGCGTCGTCGCGGGTCTCCCAGGGCCAGTGCGGCGCGGTGTAGTGCAGGCTCAGGAACAGCGGCTCGCGCGCGTCGGCGGCGCGGTGCACGCAGTCGATCGCGCGCTCGGTCAGCAGGTCGGTCAGGTAGCCGTCCTCCTGGTGGGGCTGCTCGCCGATCCACAGGTCGGGCGCGCCGCGCGAGTCGCAATGCGAGAAGTAGTCGAGCCCGCCGGCGAGCGCGCCGTAGAACTCGCCGTAGCCGGACTTCAGCGGCCCGAACGCCGGCGGAAAGCCGAGGTGCCACTTGCCGACCAGCGCAGTGCGCCAGCCCGCGGCCTGCAGCAGCGACGGCATCGTGGGGTGCGCGGGCGGCAGGCCCAGCGTCGTGCTGCCGCGGTCCGAACTGCGGATCGGCTCCTCGGCGGCACCGCGCAGCCGGTACTGCCAGCGGCCGGTCATCAGCGCGAAGCGGGTCGGCGAGCACACCGGCGAGTTCGCGTAGCCCTGCGTGAAGCGCAGCCCCTCGGCCGCGAGCGCGTCGAGCCGCGGCGACACCGGGCCGAAGGACGCGTCGCGCCCGCCGTAGCAGCCGAGGTCGGCGAAGCCGAGGTCGTCGGCGACGATGAAGACGACGTTCGCGGGGCGCATGGCGATCCGGTGGGGCACGGCGAGGCCCGGATTGTCGCAGACCGCTCCGGCCGCCGACGCGCGCGCCTGCGGCCGCCGGAACCGGGACCGCCGGCGGGGACGTCCGCGGCCGCGCCGGCGCTGCCCCTATACTCGGCCCACATCGCACGAGGAGACCGTCCATGATCGAACGCAGGCAGCTGTACATCGGCGGGCGCTGGGTGGCGCCGTCATCCACCGAGGTCCTCGAGGTGACCGACTCGAACACCGGCGAGCGCTGGGCCGTGGTGCCGGCCGGCACCGCGCAGGACGCGGACGCGGCGGTGGCCGCCGCGCGCGGCGCCTTCGACGCCTGGTCGCAGACCGCGCCGGAGCAGCGCGCGGAGTACGTGCAGAAGATCGCCGACGGGCTGAAGGCCCGCAGCGACGAGCTCGCGCGGATCATCTCCACCGAGGTCGGCATGCCGCTCAAGCTGTGCGCGATGGTGCAGGTCGGCGGGCCGGTCGCGGCCTGGGCGCACTACGCGAAGCTCGCGCGCGAGTTCCGCTACGAGGAGAAGGTCGGCCACTCGATCGTCGCGCGCGAGCCGGTGGGCGTGGTCGCGGCGATCACGCCGTGGAACTACCCGCTGAACCAGGTCACGCTCAAGGTCGCCGCCGCGCTGGCCGCGGGCTGCACGGTCGTGCTCAAGCCCTCCGAGGTCGCGCCGATCAACGCGTTCGTGCTGGCCGAGGTGATCCACGACGCGGGGCTGCCCGCGGGCGTGTTCAACCTGGTCACCGGCTTGGGGCCGGTCGTTGGCGAGCGCCTCGCGGCGCATCCGGATGTCGACATGGTGTCGTTCACCGGCTCCACGCGCGCGGGCAAGCGCGTGTCCGAGGTGGGCTCGCAGACGGTCAAGCGCATCGCGCTCGAGCTCGGCGGCAAGAGCGCGTCGGTAGTGCTCGACGACGCCGACTTCGACAAGGCGGTGCGCGCCTCGGTGGCCAACTGCTACATGAACTCGGGTCAGACCTGCTCGGCCTGGACGCGGCTGCTCGTGCCGCGCGCGCGGCTCGACGAGGCCC
>JBIKMO010000017.1:0-29813 GCA_044359175.1 Burkholderiaceae bacterium
GGAGCGCCGTACCGAGACGTTCACGCAGATGGGCGGCGAGGGCGTGCCCTGGATCGGACAGGCACCGTTCACCGACGAGACCCACGTGTTCGCGAATCTGGGTGACGGCACCTACTTCCATTCGGGCTACCTCGCGGTGCGCGCGGCGATCGCCGCCGGCGTCAACATCACGTACAAAGTGCTGTACAACGATGCGGTGGCGATGACCGGAGGTCAGCCGCACGACGGCACGCTCACCGTGCCGGGGATCGTCGCGCAGATGCGGGCCGAGGGCGCCCGCGAGGTGGTCATCGTCACCGACGAGCCCGAGAAGTACGAGGGTGCCGGGCGCGAGCACCCGGAGCTCGCCGGCGTCGAGGTGCACCACCGCGATCACCTCGACTGGGTCCAGCGCCGGTTGCGCGAGATCCCCGGCTGCACGGTGCTGATCTACGACCAGACCTGCGCGAGCGAGAAGCGGCGTCGGCGCAAGCGGATCGTCGACGGTCAGCCCGCGTATCCGGACCCGCCCCGGCGCGTGGTGATCAACGAGCGGGTGTGCGAGGGCTGCGGCGATTGCAGCGTGCAATCGTCGTGCGTGTCGGTCGAGCCGGTCGAGACCGATTTCGGGCGCAAGCGCCGCGTGAACCAGTCGTCCTGCAACAAGGACTTCTCGTGCCTGAAGGGCTTCTGTCCGAGTTTCGTCACGGTCGAGGGTGGACGTCTGCGGCGGGCTGCCGGTTCGGCGGAAGGTGCACCGTTGCGGTCGCTGCCCGAAGCGCTGCGCGAACTGCCGCAGCCGCAGTCGGTTGCGATCGACGCGTCCGGCAATCGGACCTACGGCGTGCTGGTGACCGGCGTGGGCGGCACCGGCGTGGTGACGATTGGGCAGCTGATCGGCATGGCCGCGCACCTGGAGGGCAAGGGCGTCTCGGTGCTCGACATGGCCGGGCTCGCGCAGAAGGGCGGTGCGGTGTATTCCCACGTGCAGATCGCGCAGCGGCCCGACGAGTTGTACTCGACCCGCATTGCCACCGGCGAGGCGGATCTGGTGATCGGCTGCGACCTGGTCGTGTCGGCCGGCAACGAGGCGCTGTCCAAGATGCGGCCGAACGTGACCCGGGCGGTGCTGAACGTCGACGTGTCGCCGACCTCCGACTTCCTGCGCGACCCGGACTGGCGGCTGCCGGCGGACGCGTTGCGGCGGAACGTGCTCGATGCGGCGGGTGAGCGGGATATCGACTTCGTCGACGCGAGCGAGCTCGCGCTCGCGCTGTGCGGGGATGCGATCTACACCAATCCGCTGCTGCTCGGCTATGCGTGGCAGAAGGGCTGGCTGCCGCTGACGCTGCAGTCGCTCGAGCGGGCGATCGAGCTGAACGGGGTCTCGGTGGCGCGCAACCTCGAGGCGTTCCTGTGGGGTCGGCGCGTCGCGCACGACGGCGACGCGGTGCGGCGGCACGCGCGTCCGGAGCCGATCGCGAAGGTGATCGAGCTGAAGCGGCCGGCGGGGGCGGTGCGGACCGAGCAGGACCTCGATGCGCTGATCGAGCGACGCGTCGCGGAGCTGACCGCCTGGCAGAACGCAGCGTGGGCGGCGCGCTATCGCGAGCGCGTCGAGCGCGTGCGCCGCGTCGAGGGTGACCGGGTTGGCGTGGCGGGCCGCTGGCGCCTGACCGAGGCGGTGGCGCGCTACCTGTTCAAGCTGATGGCCTACAAGGACGAGTATGAGGTCGCCCGGCTGCACGGTGACCCGGCCTTCCTCGCGCAGTTGCGCGAGCAGTTCGAGGGTGACTGGACGCTGCGGTTCCACCTGGCGCCGCCGCTGCTCACTCGGATCGACCCGAAGACCGGGCTGCCCACGAAGCGCGAGTTCGGCGCGTGGATGCTGGGTGCGATGCGGCTGCTCGCCCGCTTCAAGTTCCTGCGCGGCACGGCGTTCGATCCGTTCGGACGCACGGCGGAGCGCCGGACCGAGCGCGCGCTGATCACCGAGTACGAAGGGCTGGTCGATGCGCTGCTCGCGCGGCTGGATGCCGGCAACCACGCGGAAGCGGTCGACCTCGCGCGCCTGCCCGAGCGGATCCGAGGCTACGGACACGTGAAGGAGCGGCACCTCGCGCAGGTGCGCGAGGCCTGGACAGACGGGCTCGCCCGCTGGAACCGCACGGGTGCGTCCGGCCGTCCCGCGGTGATCCCGATCCGGGCGGTCTGATCGCCGGCGGCGATCTGGGACAATCCAGGACGCGGTCGCGGGCGCGGTCCGGCTTGAGACGGGCCGGCGGGTGCCCGCACCGCACGACCGTCCGGGAGCTGCCGCGTGCCAAACCTGCTGTCCGCCACCGAAGCCGCCGCGCTCGTGTGCAGCGGTGCCACCGTCGCTTGCGCCGGATTCGTCGGCTGCGGCCATGCCGAAGCCGTGACCGCGGCGCTCGAGCGTCGTTTCCTCGCGGTTGGCGAGCCGGCCAACCTGACGCTCGTGTACTCCGCCGGGCAAGGCGACCGCGCGACCCGCGGCGTCAACCACTTCGGGCACGCCGGCATGACCGGGTGCATCGTGGGTGGGCACTGGCGGTCGGCGCCGAAGCTGTCCGAGCTCGCGCTCGCCGAGCGCTGTGCGGCATTCAACCTGCCCCAGGGGGTGATCACGCAGCTGTATCGGGCGATCGCGGGCGGCAAGCCCGGCGTGCTCACGCGCATCGGGCTCAACACGTTCGTCGATCCCCGGCTGGACGCGGGAGCGATCAACGCGGTGGCACGCGACGCAGTGGCGCGCGGATCCCGGCGCTACGTCGAGGAGCTGGTCTTGCGTGGCGAACGCTGGCTTCTGTACCCGTCGTTTCCGATCGACGTCGCGCTGATCCGGGGTACCTCGGTGGACCCGCGCGGCAATCTGTCGACCGAGCACGAGGCGTTCCACCACGAGCTGCTCGCGATCGCGCAAGCGGCACGCAACAGCGGCGGGATCGTGATCGCGCAGGCGCGGCGGGTCGTCGACCACCACCCCGACCTGCACGCGGTGAAGGTACCCGGCATCCTGATCGATCACGTGGTGCTCGCCGAGCACGACGACGAGCACATGATGACGTTCGGCGAACGGTACAACCCGGCGTACCACACCGCGTGGCGCGGTCCGTCGCACGCACCGCCTCGGCCGGCACCGGCGCCCCTGGACGCGCGTCGGATCGTGCAGCGACGTGCGCTGCTCGAGCTGGTTGCGAGGCGGCCCCGCGTCGTGAACCTCGGCGTGGGGATGCCCGCGGGCATCGGAGCGGTGGCCGACGAGGAGGGCGTGGATGGCTTCACGCTGACGGTCGAGGCGGGGCCGATTGGCGGCACTCCGGCCGACGGTCTGTCGTTCGGAGCCTCCGCGTATCCCGAGGCGGTGGTCGACCATCCGGCGCAGTTCGACTTCTACGACGGCGGCGGCATCGACGCGGCCTTCCTCGGGCTCGCCGAGCTGGACGTGTGCGGCAACGTGAACGTGAGCCTGTTCGGGGAGGCGGGTCGCCGCATCGTGGCCGGCGTGGGAGGCTTCATCAACATCACCCAGAGCGCGCGAGAGGTCGTCTTCATGGGTACGCTGACCGCGGACGGGCTGCAGGTCGCAGCCCGCGACGGCCAGCTGCGGATCGAGCGCGAAGGGCGCGTGCCGAAGGTGGTGCCGGCGGTGTCCCACATGACCTTCGACGCGCGCTACGTCGCCTCGCTCGGACGCCGGATCGTGTACCTCACCGAGCGTGCGGTGTTCGAACTCCGTGACGGCGCGCTCACCCTGATCGAGGTGGCACCGGGTATCGACCCGCAGCGGCAGGTGCTGTCGCTGTGTGCGCCGGGCGTGCGCGTCGCCGATCCGCTCGCGACGATGGACGCGCGGATCTTCGACCCGGCGCCGATGCTGTCCCGCGACGCGGCCGCCCGGCCATCGCGCTGAGCGTACGCCGATCACCGGTGCCGGTGTCACCGCGCGCCCCCGCGCACCGGCGCGGGCGGCATCGCGGTGAGCGCGGTCAGCTGCAGCCCGCCGCCCGGGCCGTGCAGCCCGGGCGCGCAGCGCAGCGCCTCCCAGTTCCCGCGCTCGTCGGTGCGGGTGAACTGCTCGACGTATCCGACCACCCAGTGCGCCGCGTTCGCGGCCAGCCAGGTCTCCAGATCGGGCCGGCCCGCCAGATCCATCCGGCCGGCGTTGTGCAGCACCGCGACGCGGCGGGCGAGGTCGAGCTCGATCGACATCTGCCGGATGCGCCAGGCCTCGCTGTCCGGCGGCTCGGCGTTGTCGAAGCGTCCTGCGAGAGCCGGGGCTGCGAGCACCCGGCGCAGGTTGTCCCGCAGGAACGCACGCGACAGGTGGTCGTACGGATCGCGCGACGCGAACAGGTCCTGCAGCCAGGCGTCGAATCCGATCGGCTCGCGGGTCCCGTCGGGTACGAACCGGACCGTCGCGGCGGCCGACGCGGCCAGAGCGTGCCGTCCCTCTTCCTCGGTGCGGCCGCCCAGCCCGGTTGCCGTGTAGCCGAGCATGTCCACGAAGCCGGTGCGCCCCAGGCCGGTCTGCGCGGTGAAGGCGTCGCGCCGTGCCGCCGGCAGTGCATCCCACGCGGCTTCGGCGCGATCGGCGGGCAGCGCGCGGCCGAATTCGGTACGCAACGCGGCGAATGCCCGATAAGCGGCCTCGACGCGGGCGCGCGCCAGCGCGAGCGCGTCCGCCGTGGTGGCGGGGCGACCGCCCAGGAGGATGGGTCGTGCAAGACCGACCGCGGCCCGCAACGCGTCGGCGTCGGCACCGCCGTCGGCGGCCGCGAGCCGGGCGAGTTCGGCGAGGAAGGTTGCGACCGTGAACTGCGTGCGGCCGTAGGACGCCCAGTACGTGCGCCCGTTGACCTCGATGCGCGTTCGGCTGCGACAGCCGCGATCCCGCTCGCAGGTCGCGCCGATCGAGGCGGTCGGGCTCTCCTGCAGCTCGGCGGCCGCCTGGAGCCGTTCGACGCGGTCGCGCTCGACGTCGTCGGCGTAGCGCACCGGCAGCGTGGTGTCCGGCGTGCAGTCGAGCAGCCGCGGCGGGTCGAACGCGGCGACAGGCTCCCCGGCGGGCCGCGGCACCGCCACCGGCACACGCCGCTGGGCGGGCCCGAGGTCGATGCCCGGCAGTGCGCCGAGCACCGAGGCGACGCACTGGGCCCGCTCGGAGGGTGCCGCCGCCAGGATCAGCGCAAGCGCACCGGCGCGCCGGTCGTCGAATCCGTCGACGACGAACCGGTCGATGCGAGCGAGCGACGGCTCGTAGTGTGCGGCGAACGCGGCGAACACGTCGCGACCGGTCGCGCCCCGCCAGGTGATCGCGTCGACTCGGTTGCCTCCGGCGCTCGTGAGGTCGGGTCGGGTGCGGATGAAGTCGCCCCACGGATCGAACAGCAGGCCGTCGACGCCCGCAGGCCGGGGCGGTGACCGGCCGAGCCCGGTCAGGTCCACCGGCTGGACGTCCTCGATGATGAACGACCACCGGGCGCGGTCGAAGCCTTGGGCGCGCCCGAGCGGGCGGCCGTCGACGCCGGTGGTCAGCGCGAACCAGGTGATCCGCGCCAGGCCCCATGGATCGGCGCCGTTCAACGGGTCGCCGTCCGCGTACTCGTACAGGCTATCGGCGTTGCGGTACGACGGCTGCAACCCGAGCGGGTCCGGCTCCAGGTAGCGGCCTGTGCGCGGATCGTAGGTGCGCCAGTGGTTGTGGTGCCAGCCGGTCTCGTCATCGTGGTACTGGCCAGGCAGCCGCAGGGGCACGTCGATCTTCGTGCCGGGGGCGATGGTCGCGGCGCCCAGGCGGTCGTAGCGGGCCGACCATGCGATACGGCCGTCGGCACCGAGCGCCCTCACCGGGGCCCGGCGCGCGTCGGTGACCAGCCGCAGCAGTCGGCCGTCTTCGATTCGCGCGACCGGCTGCGCACCGACCCACAGCCAGTGGCGCAGTCGGCCGTTCGCGTCGCGCTCGGTCCGGAGTCGCCAGTCCTGGTGGACGAATTCGGTCGTCATCCCGTCGTGCGGCCGATGCTTCGCGGCGCGTCGGCCATGCGGGTCTTCGGGGTAGACGAAGCCCGCGACCGACAGCAGCCGGCCCGCGCCGAACGTTGGCTGCGGCGTCGTCGCGGGTGCGGTCGGCGGCGGATCGGTCGAGAGGAGTCGCGGTTCGCGCAGCGCGTACGCGTCGATACGGACCGGGTCCCGCACGCCGTCGACCTCGAGACCGACGACCTCGCGCCCGCGGAACGCGTAGCGCACCCGCACCCCGTCGGGCAGGGTCTCGGCGACCACTCGGCCGGCGAGGTCCCGCTGCCAGCGGTACACCAGCGGCGCGTCGGGCAGCCGCGCGAAGGTGTGCTCGATGCGGTCCACGCGACCGAGCGCGTCGTGTCCGTAGCGAATCGTCACGGTGTCGTTGGACGCCTCGACCAGCCGCGTGCCGTCCCAGCGGTAGCGGCCGAGCGTCGTCTGTGCCCCATCGGGGGCGATGCGACGGGTGTGCACCGGCCGACCGGCCGCATCGCGGTCGTGACGCAGCACGTCGCCGTCACCGGGCCGGTGCTCGATCAGCCGGTCGGCCGCGTCCCACCGGGCCCACGCGCGCGGGCGCCCCGGGGCATCGATCCACGCGACCCGGCCGAAGTCGTCGAAGCCCCGCGCCCAGACGCTGCCGTCGGCGAGCACGACGCGCGCCGGTTCGCCGCGCCACCAGTGCGTCGCGCGCGGGGCATGGGGGCGGTCGGGCCCGAGCGCAGGCGCGTCGGCCGTCACCAGGTCGATCCGGTCGCGCTGCCAGTCGGTACGGCGCAGCACGCGCGGCCGACCGGCGCGGTCGTGCAGCACCTCGATCCGGGCCGAGCCGACGAACGCACCCGGCGTCGGTGCGCCGCCGGCCCACGGCGCGTCGGCCTGCGGCCCCAGCGGCGTCCGGGTGCCGCCGATCGCCACGTGCTCGACCGGAACACCGTGCTCGAAGCGCAGCGTCTCCTCGTCGCCGCTCGGGTGCAGCAGGTGCAGTCGCCCGTTATCCGCCGTGCCCTGCGTGCGCAGCCAGATCCGGTCTGCCGGACCGGGAAGCGGCCCGTCCACCCACGCGAGCGAGGCGAGGGCGGGCGAGGGTGCGTCGGCCGCCGGATCCGCCGGCGCCGGGTCGCGGTGCCCGAACTCGAAGCGCCGGGTGACCGCCGCGTAGGCAAGGCCGCCGCCGGCGGCGGGCCGTGGTTCGAAGCCGCGCTCGATCACGCGGGCGACCCGTCCGCGGACGTCGGACTCCAGAACGATCGCGTGTGTGCGCCCGGGCGCGACCGACGGCTGCTCGATGAGCGAGGGCGTGGCGACCGGGTCGTCGTCGGCGTAGGCGACGCGCCATAGCCGCGTGGGCGCGCCGCCCGGCCGGTCATGTTGCCAGGCGGCGCGAGGGCGGCCGATCGCGTCGTATTCGAGCGCGAGACCGCCGTCCGGGCCGTCGGTCCGGACGAGGCGTCCGGAGGCATCGTACCGATGGCGGCTCGGTGCGGATGGACACAGCGCACACGGCTCGCCGTCCCCGGACAGCCAGCGCACCGCGTGCCTGCGGGCGTCGTACCTGAACCGGTAGGTGGCGCGCCGACCTGAGCCGTCGGTGACCTGGACCGAGGCGATGCCCCCGCCGGACGCCGGCGGGGTCCAGGCGAGGTCGAGTGCATCGTCCTCGGTCTCGACACGCACCGCGCGGCCCTGGGGATCGTACCGATGCCGTGCGACCGACCGTGCGGCCAGGCCGGGTGCGTCCAGGTCCAGCACCTCGGTGAGCAGCAGCGGGTCGTCCGGGTCGTCGTACCGGAAGCGGCGCTCGCGACCGTCGGGCCAGGAGACCGATGCGAGCTGGCCGGCGGCGTCGTACGCGTAGCGCACCCGCTCGCGGCCCTGAACCGCGAGCGCGCCCAGGCGCGGCCCGTGCGGGGTCTGGATCCAGCGCAGCTCGAGCCGGGCGAGGTGGCCGCCGGTCGCGGCCACCGTGCGGCCGTGCGTGTCCGGTTCGACCACCAGGTGCACCGCGCCTGCGAGCGCGACGCCGCGCAGGCGGCCATGCCGGTCGAACCGCAGCGTGCGTCCGCCCGGAACCCGCCACGCCCACCCGTGCCGGTCGGCGGGCGGTGCCTCGGTGGATGCCGGCAGCGCATCGGCGGTGCGCTCGATCACCCCGTCGGACACGTGCGGCGTGCGCCATCGTCCGCGCCGGCCGGGGTCGGGCTCGAAGACGATTCGTCGGCCGTCGCCCTGGATCACCTGCAACCCGAGGCCTCGGGTGCCGCGAACGACCGCGACCCGCGTCTCCAGCGAGTGTGACCAGCCCGGCCCGAACGCACCCGCATGACGGTTGCGACTGTTGTAGTGCCGGGCGAACACCAGAGGCAGCGGACCGGGCAGCCACAGATCGCGCTCGAAGCGGTACTTGTTCCCGGTGGCCAGATCCACCGGGTTGCCGGCACCCCGCGACGGGCCCGGCGGACGTACGCCGGTGGCTTCGGCCGCGTAGTCGCACACCGAGGCCGACGGCCCAGGCGGTGCGCCGCCAGCCGCGCCGCAGGTGCCTTGAGCTGCGACCGGTGCGACGAGCAGCGCGATCGCGAGGGCGCCGGCCCCGGCGGCGAGCCGCGCGAGCGCGTTGCCCCAAGCCGGCCCGCGTGCCCAAGGCGCGGCGCCCGCGCCCCCGGCAGCGCTGGGCTCGTGCCGATGCGCGACGGCGGATGAGGTTGCGGGCGCAACGAGATGCGGCTGGGACGGGGCGGCGTGGTACGGGCGCATGCGGGGGCGGGCGGTTGCGGACAAGCCATGCTCGCCCGAGCGCGGGCCCGCCACCTCGCCCGCAGCGCCTAGGCCGCACGGCCGATGACGAGACCGACCGCGCCCCCGCGGCCCGACCGGCGCCATAAACGACGAGGGCCCGACAGCGTCGGGCCCTCGCACGAACACGGGGGCCGGCGTTCGCCGGCCCCGCGGCCGGACTCACATGTCCATGCCGCCCATACCGCCCATGCCACCCATGCCGCCCGGCATGCCACCGGCGGCCGGCTTGTCTTCCGGCTGCTCGGCGATCATCGCGTCGGTGGTGAGCATCAGCCCCGCGACCGACGCCGCGTTCTGCAGCGCCATCCGGGTCACCTTGGTGGGATCGACCACGCCCATCTGGACCAGATCGCCATACGAGCCGTCCTGGCCGTTCCAGCCGAAGTTGCCCTTGCCCTCGAGGATCTTGGCGACCACCACGCTCGGCTCGTCGCCGCAGTTGGCGACGATCTGGCGCAGCGGCTCCTCGACCGCACGCATCACGATCTTGATGCCCGCGTCTTGGTCCGCGTTATCGCCCTTGACGCTGATCGTGCCGCGCACGCGCAGCAGCGCGACACCACCGCCGGCGACGATGCCTTCCTCGACCGCGGCGCGGGTGGCGTGGAGCGCATCCTCGACCCGCGCCTTCTTCTCCTTCATCTCGAGCTCGGTGGCCGCACCGACACGGATCACGGCGACGCCGCCGGCGAGCTTCGCGACACGCTCCTGCAGCTTCTCGCGGTCGTAGTCGCTGGTGGCTTCCTCGATCTGCGCACGAATCGCCTTGACGCGGGCCTCGATGTTCTTCGCATCGCCGGCGCCATCGATGATCGTGGTGTTCTCCTTGGCGACCTCGACGCGCTTGCAGCGGCCCAGATCGGCCAGGGTGGCCTTCTCGAGGGTCATTCCGGTCTCTTCGGCGATCACGACACCGCCGGTCAGGATGGCCATGTCCTCGAGCATCGCCTTGCGGCGGTCGCCGAAGCCCGGGGCCTTGACCGCGACGGTCTTGAGGATGCCTCGGATGTTGTTGACCACCAGCGTGGCCAGCGCCTCGCCCTCGACCTCCTCGGCGACGATCAGCAGCGGCTTGCCGGCCTTGGCGACCTGCTCGAGCACCGGCAGCAGGTCACGGATGTTGGACACCTTCTTGTCGTGCAGCAGCACGAACGGGTCCTCGAGCACCGCGATCTGCTTGTCCGGATTGTTGATGAAGTACGGCGACAGGTAGCCGCGGTCGAACTGCATGCCCTCGACCACGTCCAGCTCGTTGTTCAGCGACTTGCCGTCCTCGACGGTGATCACGCCTTCCTTGCCGACCTTCTCCATCGCCTCGGAGATGATCGTGCCGATCTCCTGGTCGCTGTTGGCCGAGATGCTGCCGACCTGGGCGATCTCCTTGGTGGTCGTGCAGGGCTTGCTGATCTTCTTCAGCTCTTCGCTCAGCGCGACCACGGCCTTGTCGATGCCACGCTTCAGGTCCATCGGGTTCATGCCGGCGGCGACGAACTTCATGCCCTCGCGCACGATCGCCTGTGCCAGGACGGTCGCCGTGGTGGTGCCGTCACCTGCGTTGTCCGAGGTCTTGGACGCGACTTCCTTGACCATCTGCGCGCCCATGTTCTGGAACTTGTCCTTGAGTTCGATCTCCTTGGCGACCGATACGCCGTCCTTGGTGACGGTCGGGGCGCCGAACGAGCGCTCGAGGATGACGTTGCGGCCCTTGGGACCGAGGGTGACCTTGACCGCGTTGGCCAGGATGTTGACGCCCTCGATCATCTTCGAGCGCGCGTCGTCGTGGAAGAAAACCTGCTTGGCTGCCATGTCGATGACTCCTACGAATTCGGTTCGATGTCGGGAGAGGACCGGGTCACTCGACCACAGCCATGATGTCTTCCTCGCGCATCACGAGGAGCTCCTCGCCTTCGACCTTGACGGACTGGCCCGAATACTTGCCGAAGAGCACGCGGTCGCCGGGCTTCACGCCGAGCGGACGGACCTTTCCGTCGTCGCCGACTTTGCCGTTGCCGACGGCGAGGATCTCGCCTTGGTCGGGCTTCTCGGCCGCGTTGTCGGGGATCACGATGCCCGATGCGGTCTTCCGCTCGTTGTCCAGGCGTTTGATGATCACACGATCATGCAAGGGACGAAGCTTCATGGAGTAAGGCTCCTAAGTTCTTGTTTCGATTGAGTATAGACAGTCGGCCGCTGCGCGGCACGGTCGCATCGGCGGATCTGGATGCCCCGGTGTTGCTAGCACTCGCCGTCTGCGAGTGCTAATGGTAGGGGCGCACGCCAGCGATTTCAAGAGGCCACGGGTTGCGCGAGCGACGCGTCAGCGGTCGATCCGGACCCACGACGCGATCAGCGGTGCCGCACCGCGACCGCGGACCTGCAGCCTGACTCCGACGCGCAGGTCGTTCAGCCGCAGGCCGTCGATCAGCTGCGCCTGGGACGCGGCGACCACGAAGAGTCGCCCGGCAGCGTCGCGCAGTGTGAAGTCGCGGGGATCGGCTCCGAGGCGCTCGACCGTGCCACGGACCTCGTTCTCGTCCTCCTCGGCGTCGGATCCGTCGTCACGCAACTCCACCGTGCGGGCCGTCACGCGACCGCCCGAGGCGACGCCAAGTACCCGCACGCGCAGCCCGACACGCAGCATGCTCGCGGCGCCGCCCCGGAACTCCGCTGCGCCGGCGTCAACCGGCACGCCAGCGACCTCGAAGCGCGGCCCGGCGCCGAGCGCGGCCACCCGCCCGTCGATGCGCGCGACGACCGTCTGCAGTGCCTGCGCCGGCGCGATCACGACGATCCGCTCGACCAGCCAGGCGAGGGCGGCGGCCGCCGGCGGCGTGGATGCGGCCACGACGACCGTCGCCCCGTCGACGAGCGAGGCCAGCACCGAGGCCACGGCCGCTTGGCTCGGTCCGGGGCTCGCTCGCCGCAGGTCGACCCGCTGCGCACCCACGCGCAGCGTACCGGCCGAGCGGTCGAGGTCGGCGACCGGTCCGCGGACCACGAACGGGCGCGCGGCCGCGGAGATCGGCTCGATCCGGGTCGCACGAAGCACTCCCGCCTCGCGGTCCGGATACCCCCAGACCTCGACCTGTTGGCCGACTCCGAGGCTCGAAACGCCCGTAGCGTCGGGCCAGACGGTCGCGGCCGAACTCTGGACGGTGGTGCCGAGCACAACCAGCCGTCCGGCGGGTCGCTCGATCGCGGTGATCGGTCCGCGCAGCTCGCTCAGCACGCGGATCGTGGCGGCGACCCCGGTGCCTGCCGATTCGTCCACGGTGCCCTGGATCTCGACCACCATGCCGAGCGCGAGTTCCGGGAGCGTTCGCGTCGCGCCGAACTCGTCGGTCACGGCTGCTGCCGTGTCGTCATAGCGGATGCCGTTGACGATCACCGAGCCGAAGCCGGTGATCGTCCCGCTCGCGTAGGACGAGCTCGCGACTTGACCGGTACCGCCGCTGCCCACACCCGCGAGTTCGGTGCCGCCGCAGCCCGCGACCAGCAGCCCGGTACTGCCGAGCGCGCGCAGCGCCTCGCGTCGCGGCCGAGCCGGGGCCGCTTCCGCCGCGCCCGGCGTGCGATCGGACGGCAGGGCGATGTGCTTCGGTCTCATCGTTCACCTTGCGGCCTCGGGTCCGGCGCACCGGTCGCCGGCGCTTCGGCCGGCGCCCCGGACACCGGCTCGGCGTAGCAGTACAGGCCGATCCGCACCCGGTGGTCCGCGGGGCGGCCGGCGGCCCGGTCCTCGTCCTCGAGCCGCTGCAGCTCGGGCGCGAGCGCCGACAGCAGCGTCGACCAGAACGCGCGGGCGGACTCGCCGGCGAGTGCCGCCGAGGCACTCGACAGGGCGTCGGCGAACAGCGCCTGCTCGACGAACGGCGCGCGTCCGGGCGGCACCGCCGCGTCGCGCAGCCGCGCGGCGACGTTCGCGCGGGCGGCCGCGAGGTGGTCGCCGACGTTGGCGCCGAGGAAGGCGAGCAGGGCCTCGAGCCGCTGCGCCGGGACGAACGCGTCGGCGCGCAGCCGCACGCGGTCGCGTTCGGGATCCAGGTCCACCAGGCCCAGCCGCAGCAGCTCGTCCAGCAGCGTTCGCGGGTGCACGTCGGTGGTCACCGAGCGGGCCAGCTCCTCGAAGCCCGGCGGGTCGCCCGCGGTGCCCCGCCGCGGCAGCACCCGTGGCCGCCCGTCGGGGCCGCGCCAGTTCGCATCGGTCATCCATCGCGTGAACAGCTGCGCGGCGGGCGTCGATTCGGCGCGCACCGCGCCCAGATCGGGCGCTTTCGCCAGCCGCTTGACCTCCTTGCGGTGGATGCCGGTGATCACCGACAGCCGACTCACTGGGGCCGTGTCCCGACCCCCTTCGCCGGCGGTCGCCTGGATCGCCGCCTCAGCGCCCGGCGCCGGGGCAGGCGGTCGGTCCATCGGTCGAGGGTGGGTGGAAAGGGTTTCCTTTTCAGGGCCATATTGAACCGCGACGCGCCCGTCGGTCAGTCGACCGGCATCGTGTAGTTCAGCACCAGCCGGCCGCCGTCCGGATAGACGGTCTGGCCGGTGAGGTAGCTCGAGTCGTCGCCGGCGAGGAATACCGCGACCTTCGCGACCTCGTCCGGCTCGCCCAGGCGGCCCAGCGGCGTGCGCGACAGGATCGTCCGCTCGGCGGCGGGCGAACCCAGGACCGCCTTGCGCGCGAGTTCGGTCGCGATCGTGCCCGGCCCGATCGCGTTCACCCGGATGGCGTGCGGCGCGAGGGCCACCGCCATCACCCGCGTCAGCTGGTTCACGCCGCCCTTGGACACCGCATAGGGCACCTGGTTGGGGATGGCGAGCAGCGCGTTCACGCTGGACATGTTGACGATCGCGCCCGGGCGGCCCGCCGCGACCATCCATCGCGCCACGGCCTGCCCGAACAGGAAGTAGGACTTCAGGTTCACGCCGAGCACGCGGTCGAAGTCGACCTCCTGGAGCGCGAGGAAATCCGCCGCGTGCGTGACCCCGGCATTGTTGACGAGCACGTCGACCGCGCCGAATCGGCCGACCGCCGCCTCGACCGCACGGGCCGCGGTCGGCGCGTGAGCGACATCCCCCTGAACGAACTCGCAGCGTTCCGCACCGATGGCGGCTGCGGCGTGCGCACCGCGCGCCGAGTCGAGATCGACGATCACCACGCGCGCGCCCTCGGCCGCGAAGCGTCGCGCGCACGCCAGTCCGATGCCCTGCGCGCCGCCGGTCACCAGCGCCACCTTGCCGTCCATCCTCATCCGCATCTCCTCTCGAATGCCGCCGGCGGGCGGGCGCCGCGCAGCGTGCGATCATCGCCAATTATGGGACGACACGACACCGTCCGACGCGCCCGGCGCGCAGCGGCGACGTGGGCCGCGGCGGCGCTGCTGGCGACCGCGGCGGCCGCCAACGGCCAGCCGCTGCCGGGCGGGGTGGCCGACGCGCTGCGAGCGGCGGCGATCGGCGCCGCCGAGGCCGGCGTGGTGGTGGTGCCGCTGGACGGTGGCGAACCCCTGGTCGCCCACAACGCGCAGGTGGCGTTCAACCCGGCCTCGACGATGAAGCTGGTGACCACCTATGCGGCGCTGTCGCTGCTCGGCCCGCAGTACCGCTGGACCACGTCGATCCTGCTGCGGGGCCGGCTGCAGGGCGACGCGCTCGACGGCGATCTCGTGCTGCGCGGCGGCGGCGACCCGAAGCTCGTGATCGAGGACGTGACCGAGCTGGTCGGACGGCTGCGGGAGACCGGGCTGCGCGTGCTGCGAGGCAATCTCGTGATCGACGACGCCCTCTACGAGGTCGGCGACGCGGCCAGCGAGAAGTTCGACGGTGACCCCTCGCAGCCGTACAGCGTGCGGCCGCACGCGGCGCTGATGAACTTCAAGGCAACCCGGTTCACGGTCCGACCGGACGGCGCGGGGGTCGCGATCGACCTCGATCCGCCGCTCGCCGGGGTGCCGGTGGTCAACGACGTGAAGCTGGTGCGCGGCGCCTGCCGCTACGGCCCCGGCGGCCTCACGGTCCGCGACGCGGGTCCGGAGGAGCGGCCGTCGATCCGGGTGGGCGGCACCTACTCGTCGGGCTGCGGCGAGCAGTCGACGATGGTCGCCGTGCTGAACCACCGCCAGTTCATCCACGGGTTCTTCGGGGCGGCCTGGAAGTCGGCCGGCGGCGAGTGGACCGGGCGGACGGTGATCGAGCCCGGCGCGGCGCCCGACGCGCGAGCGCTGGTCGAGTGGACGTCGCCGCGCACCCTCGCCGACGTGGTCAGGGACATCAACAAGTTCAGCAACAACGTGATGGCGCGGCAGGTGATGCTGCAGACCTCGGCAGACGCCGCACCGCCGAGGCAGCCGGCCACGCTCGAGCGGGCGCGCCGTACGGTCGTGTCCTGGCTCGAGCGTCGGGGCCTGCGCACGCCCGAGCTGGTGATCGACAACGGCTCGGGTCTGTCGCGCCAGGAGCGGATCGCGCCCGCATCGCTCGCACGGCTGCTGCTGGATGCGGCGCGCAGCGACCAGGCGGCGGTGTATCTCGAGTCGCTGCCGGTGGTCGGCGTGGACGGGACGATGCGCCACCGGCTGCGCGGCGAGCCCATCGCCGGACGGGCGTGGATCAAGACCGGCAGCCTGAACGGCGTGCGCAGCATCGCGGGCTACGTCGACGGCGCGTCGGGCCGCCGATGGGCGGTGGTGATGCTGGTCAACGGACCCCGCGCCGAGGGCAGCGGCGCGGCGCAGGACGCGCTGCTGCGCTGGGTGCACGCCAACGGCTGAGCTGGCGCGTCGGGCGTCGCGGCGCGCTCAGGACAGGCCGAGCTCGCTCCAAATCGCGTCGACCCGTCGGCGCACCGCCTCGCTCATCGCGATCGGCCGACCCCACTCGCGGTCGGTCTCGCCCGGCCACTTGTGCGTTGCGTCGATGCCCATCTTCGAGCCCAGGCCGGAGACGGGCGATGCGAAATCCAGGTAGTCGATCGGCGTGCGGTCGATGAGCGTCGTGTCGCGCAGCGGGTCGACCCGTGTGGTGATCGCCCACACGACGTCCTTCCAGTCGCGCGCGTCGACGTCGTCGTCGACCACGACGATGAACTTCGTGTACATGAACTGTCGCAGAAAGCTCCAGATGCCGAACATCACGCGCTTGGCGTGGCCCGGGTACTGCTTCTTCATCGACACGATCGCCATCCGGTACGAGCAGCCCTCGGGCGGCAGGTAGAAGTCGACGATCTCGGGGAACTGGCGCCGCAGGATCGGCACGAACACCTCGTTGAGCGCGACCCCGAGGATCGCCGGCTCGTCGGGCGGTTTGCCGGTGTAGGTCGAGTGATAGATCGCGCCGTCGCGCATCGTGATCCGATCGATCGCGAACACCGGGAACCAGTCCTGCTCGTTGTAGTAGCCGGTGTGGTCGCCGTAGGGGCCTTCGAGCGCCATCTCCCAGCCGTTGAGCACGGCCGCCGGAGGGTCTCCGCGCCAGCCGAGACGGCGCGCGTGCTCACGCGTCAGGCGGGCGTCCGGGTCGGGCCGGATCGACCCCTCGAGCACGATCTCCGCGCTCGCAGGCACCCGCAGCTCGCTGCCGATCGCGCGCACCAGCTCGGTCTTCGCGCCGCGCAGCAGGCCGGCGAACTGATACTCGGACAGCGTATCGGGTACCGGCGTGACCGCGCCCAGGAGGGTCGCCGGGTCGCAGCCGAGCACCACCGCGATCGGAAAGGGCTCGCCGGGGTGCGCGGCTGCATGGTCGCGAAAGTCGAGCGCGCCGCCGCGGTGCGCGAGCCACCTCATGATCGTACGGTCGCGACCGATCACCTGCTGCCGGTAGATCCCCAGGTTCTGGCGGGTCTTGCCCGGGCCGCGGGTCACGACCAGGCCCCAGGTGATCAGCGGCGCGACGTCGCCCGGCCAGCAGGTCTGCACCGGCAGGCGGCCGAGGTCGACGTCGCCGTGCTCCCAGACCTGCTGCTGGCACGGCGCGCGCGACACTTCGCGCGGTGACATGTTGAGCACCTGCCGCAGCATCGGCAGCTTGTCCCACGCGTCCTTCAACCCTTTCGGCGGCTCGGGTTCCTTCAGGTACGCGAGCAGCTTGCCGACCTCGCGCAGCGCTTCGACCGAGTCCTCGCCCATGCCCAGGGCGACACGACGCGGCGTGCCGAACAGGTTCGCGAGCACGGGGAACGGCCAGGACGCATCGCCGTGCGCGGGTTGCTCGAACAGCAGCGCTGGGCCTTGGGCGCGCAGCACACGATCCGCGATCTCGGTCATCTCGAGGTGCGGCGACACGGGCCGGGCGATCCGCCTCATCTCGCCGCGGGATTCGAGCTGGCTCACGAAGTCTCGGAGGTCGGCATATCGCATCGGCGGCGGCTCAGGGCAGAGGAACGGTCGATCTTCGCACGGGGGCTCGGGTTGACCGGGTCGACTCGGCTGTTAGAATCCGGATATCACCTCGACCCGAGTCGCCTCGGGTCACCCCCGGGCGGGCTGGATCCGCCTTGTGTCAACCGACCGTCCCATCGCGAAGGGCGGTCACCGAGCGGTGAAATACCGCTCACGGCGCATCTGCGCCACGCCGAGCGGCGGTCCCCGCGGACGCCGCCCGACCGATCGGCGGCCTTCGGGCCGCCGCTGGTACCGGCAGCCTCGGGCTGCCGTGATGCAGTACGCCCGCCCGCGTGGCGGGGCTTGCGGCGCATGCTGCACGGGAGATCGAATGACGGAACAACGCAGGATCGACCTGCTGTTTGCTGCCGCCATGTTCGCGCTGCGCGCGGGGCGAGCCGCGCGGCGTGCGGGCCCTGCGCTCGCGATGGTGATGGTGGTCGCGGTGGCGGTGCACGGCACGCTCGGCGGAGCGATCGGCGTGGCCGCACCGCGCCCGCTCGCGGGGCCTGCCCTCGGCGAGATCGTCGCGCTGCGGAGCGCCCCCCCGGTCGCGGTCGAGGTGGCTGCGGCGCCGCCTCGGCCCGAGACGGCGGACGGTCTGGCCGACCAGGCGTCAGAGGAGCGCGCGCGACCGGTGCCGGCGCTCGATCGCGAGCAGCAGAACGTCGCGAGGTTCATCGCGCGCAGTTACCGCGTCACGCTGGAGTCCACGAGCGAATTCGTCCACCACGCCTACCGGGCCGCACGCGACCTGAAGGTCGACCCGCTGCTGGTGCTCGCGGTGATGTCCGTGGAGTCGAGCTTCAACCCGCAGGCGCAGAGTCACGCCGGAGCCCAGGGACTGATGCAGGTGCTCACGCGGGTACACGTCGAGAAGTTCCTGCCGTTCGGCGGCATCGCCGCGGCCTTCGACCCGGTCGCGAACATCCGCGTCGGCAGCGCGATCCTGAAGGAGTACTTGACCCGCGAAGGTACGGTGGAGCGAGCGCTGAAGTCGTACGTCGGCGCCGCGCTCGCCGAGCACGACGGCGGCTACGGACTGAAGGTGCTGAACGCGCGCGAGCGCATCGCGGCCGCGGCGGCCGGCCGGCCGATTCCTTCCGAGGCCGACGTGGCCGCGCTGCGTCGCGATCGCGACCCGCAAGGGGCGGCTTCCCTGTCCCTGCCGGTGGTGGGCGTCGTGGAGGCGCGTACCCCGACGTCGTTCGAAGACGCGCGCGCCGCGTCCGTCGCGCCGTTCGAGACACCTGCCGGCGCGTTCGTCGGACCCTATCCGGATCTGCACGGCGCCACGGGCCGTGAACCGCGCGGCACCCCGGACCTCGACTTCGTTCGCCTCGGCTCGATCTGAGCGCGGCCGCAGTCGCAGCCGCTCCCCTCCGCGCGCGGCCGCTCAGCCGAGCGCGCGGCCGATGCGGCTCACGGCCTCTCGCAGCGACTCGATCGGTGTCGCGTACGACAGCCGCATCCAGCGGCTGGGGTCGTTGTCACCGAAGTCGTGACCCGGCACGAGCGACACGCCGGCCTGCTCGAGAAGGCGGTTGGCGAGCGCGTTGCTGTCGCCGAAGCGCCGGCAGTCCAGCCACGCGTAGAACGCACCGTCGGGGACCACCGGCACGTCGAAGCCCAGCGCACGCATCGCAGGCACCACGTGGTCGCGGCGTTCACGCAGCACCCCGAGGCGGTGCCGGTAGACCGCGCGGCTCGCTTCGTCGAAGCAGGCGAGCGCGGCGTGCTGCGCGAGCGCCGATGCGCAGATGAACAGGTTCTGCGCGAGCTTCTCGAAGACCGGGACGAGCCGAGGCGGCACGACCAGCCAGCCGAGTCGCCAGCCGGTCATCTGGTAGGTCTTCGAGAAGCTGTTGGCGATCACCAGGTCATCGCCGATTGCGAGTGCGCTGCGCGCCGTCGGGTCGTACGAGAGCCCGAGGTAGATCTCGTCGACGATCGCGAATCCGCCGCGCGCCCGCACCGCGCCCACGATCCGCTCCAGTTCCTCGAACGGGATCGACGTGCCGGTGGGGTTCGCCGGGGATGCGAGCAGCGTGCCCCGGGTGCGGTGCGACCAGTGCCTCTCGAGCAGTTCGGCGGTCATCTGGAACCGGGTGTCGGCGTGCACCGGCACGCCGCGCGCGACGCCGTCGAACGCGGCGACGAAGTGCCGGTTGCACGGATATCCGGGGTCGGTCAGAAGCACCTCGGCGCCGGCGTCGACCAGCGCACAGCACGCGAGCGTGAGCGCCGCCGACGCGCCCGCGGTCACGACGATCCGGGCCGGATCGATTTGCACGCGGTACCGATCGAGGTAGTCGGCGGCGATCGCCTCGCGCAGCGGTGCGATGCCGAGCGCGGCGGTGTACTGAGTCCGGCCGTCGCGGGCGGCGCGCTCGAGCGCGGCGACGACCGGGTCGGGGGCCGTGAAGTCCGGTTCGCCGATCGACAGATGGATGATCGAGCGGCCCTGCCGCTCCAGGGCGACCGCGCGCTTGACATGCTCCATGACCTGGAACGGCGCGATCCGGGCGACGCGTGCCGCGGGCGGGAAGTCGGACATCGGGGCTGCTCGCGCGGGCCTGGGAGCCGCGATTCTAGGTCAGCGTCCGGGCCCGCGGCGCGGGTGCGTGCCGGCGCTCAGCTCGGGTGGCTCGCGCGCCGGTCGGCCGACACTTGGGCGAGGTGATCGATCGCTGCCTGCACTCCGCCCGCGCGGTGCGGCACCGCGCAGGCCTGAAGCGACGCCTCGACGCCGGCCAGCGTCCCGAGCAGCATCAGGTCGTTGAAGTCGCCGAGATGGCCGATGCGGAAGACCGTCCCCGCGAGCCGTCCGAGGCCGGTGCCGAGCGACAGGTCGAAGCGCTCGAGCGCGACGCGCCGCAGCGCATCCGCGTCATGTCGGCCGCCACCGGGCGCCTCGGGCATCAGCACCGCGGTGAGCGACGCGCTGTACTGCGCCGGATCGCGGCACAGCACCTCGAGCCCCCAGGCCCGCACTGCACGCCGCGTCGCCTCCGCATGTCGCGCATGCCGGGCGAAGACCGCCGGCAGACCTTCGGCCAGCAGCCGCTCGAGCGCCTCCGCGAGTCCGTAGAGCAGATTGGTCGACGGCGTGTAGGGCCAGAAGCCGTCGGCGTTGGCGGCGAGGATCTCGTCCCACGCCCAGTACGAGCGCGGCAGCCGCGCCGAGCGGGAGGCTGCGATCGCACGGGCGGAGACCGCGTTGAAAGACAGCCCGGGCGGCAGCATCAGACCCTTTTGCGATCCCGCCACGGTGACGTCCACCCCCCACGCGTCGTGACGGTAGTCGATCGAGCCGAGCGAGGAGATCGTGTCCACCATCAGCAGCGCCGGATGCCCGGCCGCGTCGATCGCCCGGCGCACCGCGGCCACGTCCGAGGTGACCCCGGTCGAGGTCTCGTTGTGCACCACGCAGATCGCGCGGATCCGATGCGACGTATCGGCGCGCAGGCGCTCGAAGACCTGGACCGGATCGATGCCGCTGCGCCAGTCGCCCGCAAGGAACTCGGGCTCCAGGCCCAGTCTCATGGCGAGTCGCCGCCACAGGGTCGCGAAGTGACCGGTCTCGGCCATCAGGACCGCATCCCCGGGCGACAGCGTGTTGACCAGCGCGGCCTCCCACGCGCCGGTGCCCGAGGCCGGATAGATCACCACGGGCTGTTCGGTCTGGAACACCCGGCGCACGTCCGTGAGCACCTTCAGTCCCAGCCTGCGGAACTCCGGCCCGCGGTGGTCGATCGTCGGCTGGTCGATCGCCCGCAGCACGCGGTCCGGTACGTTGGTCGGCCCGGGAATCTGCAGAAAGTGCCGCCCCGACGGATGCGAGCTCAAACCGAACATGTCCGCTCCTGTTTTGCATACAATAGACCGGTGGTTGCCGTGCGTGCAAGCCGAGCGTGCGCGGTCGGCGCTCATAGGGCGGAGTCCGGCATGTCGATCCAACCCTTGCCCGGCCTCGCGCCGGACGTGCCTCTCGCCGCGCTCGAGCGGCGGGTATTGCACGAAGCCGTGGCCGCACGGTTGCGTGAACTGATCATCGAGGGCGTGCTCGCACCCGGGGCGCACCTGAACGAGCGGCTGCTGTGCGGCCAGCTCGCGGTCTCGCGCACGCCGCTGCGCGAGGCGCTGCGCACGCTCGCCGGCGAGGGCTTCGTGCTGCTGCTGCCCAACCGCGGCGCTCAGGTCGCCGCGCTCTCGCGCGAGGACGCCGGACACGCGTTCGAGCTGATGACCGCGCTGGAAGCGCTGGCCGGCGAGCTCGCGGCCAGCCGGGCGAGCGACGCCGAGATCGACGAGGTCCGCGCGCTGCACTTCGAGATGCTCGCCGCGCACGCGCGGCGCGACCTGCCCGAGTACTACCGCGCCAACCGCGAGATCCACCGCCGCATCGTCGCGTGTGCGCGCAACCCGCTGCTCGAGGACACCCACGCGCGCCTGGGCGCGCGGCTGCACGCCCCGCGGCTGCGCTCCAACCTCGAGCGCGCGCGCTGGGACGACGCGGTGGCCCAGCACGGGGCGATGCTCGAGGCGCTGCAGCGTCGCGACGGCGTGCGGCTGGCTGCCGTTCTCGGCGGTCACCTGGCCGACAAGCGCGCTGCGGTGCTGGCGCAGCTGGACGCGCGGCCGGGCGGCGGCCGATGAGCGGGCGCGATCCGCCCGACGCCGGCCGCCGGGTATTCCTCGCGCCGCGGCTCGCGCGCGGCGACCTCGCGACGCGCCTGCGTCGGGAGATGCGCGGCGACGTGCTGTTCGACGTCGCCTCGCGCGGCCGCTACGCGACCGACGCGTCGATCTACCAGGTCGAGCCCCTGGGCGTGGCGGTCCCGGCGAGCGAGGCCGATCTGGTGATCGCATTGGACGTCGCGCGCGATCTTCGGGTGCCGGTGCTCGCCCGCGGCGCGGGCACCTCGCAGTGCGGCCAGACCGTGGGCGAGGCGCTGGTCGTCGACCACTCGAAGTCGCTGGGGGACGTGGTCGCGTTCGATGCGCAGGCGGCGCGCCGCGACCCGGGGAGCGCCACGGTGACCGTGCAGCCGGGCATCGTGCTGGATGCGCTCAACGCGTTCCTGCGGCCGCACGGAGTGTGGTTCCCGGTGGATGTGTCGACGTCCGCGCAGGCGACGATCGGGGGCATGGCCGGCAACAACTCCTGTGGATCGCGCTCGCTCGCCTACGGCAACATGGTCCACAACGTCGTGGGCATCGACGCGATCCTCGCCGACGGCACGCAGGCCTACTGGGGCACGTTCACCCGGGGCGACGGACGCGCCGGCGACATGAGCCTCACCAGCCAGCGCGTGCGAGAGATCGTCAGCCGCCTGCATGCGATCGCCGACCGGGAGCGCGACGAGATCCGGCGGGTGTGGCCGACCGTGATGCGTCGCGTCGGCGGCTACAACCTCGACGTGTTCGAGCCGCGCTCGGAGCGGCCTTACCGCGCCGACGGCGGCTTGAACCTTGCGCACCTGCTGGTCGGCTCGGAGGGTACGCTCGCCTGGACTCGCCGGGTCACGCTGAAGCTCTCGCCGCTGCCGGGTGCCAAGGTCCTCGGCGTGGTGTCGTTCCCGACGTTCCGCGGCGCGATGCAGTGTGCTCGGCACGTGGTGGCGCTCGCGCCGGTCGCGGTCGAACTGGTCGACCGTACGATGATCGAGCTGTCGCGGCTGAACCCGGCGTTCCGAGCGACGATCGACGCGGCGGTGGTCGGCGAGCCGCAGGCGGTGCTGCTGGTCGAGTTCGCGGGCGAGGGCCGCGACGCGCAGCTCGCGCGGCTGGCGCAGCTGCACGCGCTCATGGGGGATCTCGGCCTGCCGGGCAGCGTGGTCGACCTGGTCGACGACGCGCGCCAGAAGGCGCTGTGGGAGGTCCGCAAGGCCGGCCTGAACATCATGATGTCGATGAAGGGCGACGGTAAGCCAGTGTCCTTCATCGAGGACTGCGCTGTCCCGCTCGAGCACCTGGCCGACTACACCGAGCGGCTGACCGAGGTGTTCGCGCGCCACGGGACCCGCGGGACCTGGTACGCGCACGCATCGGTGGGCACGCTGCACGTGCGGCCGATCCTCGACCTGCGCGAGCATCGCGGCGGCGCCCAGAAGATGCGCGCGATCGCCGAGGAGGCCGCCGCGCTGGTGCGCGAGTACAAGGGTGCGTTCTCGGGTGAGCACGGCGACGGGCTCGTGCGCAGCGAGTGGGTCGCCTGGCAGTTCGGTCCCCGGATCACGCGCGCCTTCGAGGAGATCAAGGACCTGTTCGATCCGGACGACCGCATGAACCCCGGCAAGATCGTGCGGCCGTCGCGGATGGACGACGCGCGGCTGTTCCGGTTTCCGCCCGGTCATGCGATCGCGCCGCTCGCGACGGCGCTCGACTGGTCCGACTGGGACCGTCACAACGACCCGTCGCCGGCCGGTGCCGCGCGCGCGGGCTGGCGCCTCGCGGTCGACGGCATCGCGATCTCGCCGCCCGGCACCGGCGGTGACCCCGCGGGCGGGTTCGCCAAGGCGGTCGAGATGTGCAACAACAACGGCCACTGCCGCAAGTTCGACGCCGGCACGATGTGCCCGTCGTACCGGGTGACCCGCGACGAGCGGCACGCGACGCGCGGCCGCGCGAACACGCTGCGCCTCGCGCTGTCGGGCCACTTCGGTGCGCAGGGCGTCGCAGCCGACGCGGTCGCCGAGGCGCTCGCGCTGTGCGTGCAGTGCAAGGGCTGCCGGCGCGAGTGCCCGACCGGCGTCGACATGGCGCGCATGAAGACCGAGGTGCTGCACCAGCGGCGTCTGCGTCACGGCAGTTCGCCCGTGGACCGGGCGGTCGCGGCGATGCCGCGCTGGCTGCCGCGAGTCGCTGCGCTGGCGCCGCTCGCCAATCTGCTGCCGGCGCTGCCGTTCGCCCGGGCGCTGCTGCAGCGCGTCGCCGGGCTCGCCGCAGCCCGGTCGCTGCCGCGCCTGCGTCGTGACGCATTCGGCAGGCTGCCCGGGGATGCGCCCCGGGCGCCACCGGCCGCCGATGCGCCCGAGGTCGTGCTGTGGGTCGACACCTTCGACCGGCACCTCGAGCCGGATAATGCCCGCGCTGCGCTCGCGGTGCTGCGCGCGGCCGGCCGCCGTGTTCACCTGCCGGGCGCGCCCGCCGGGGCCGGGGCGGGCGCCGACGCTCGACCGCCGTGCTGCGGTCGCACGGCGCTGGCGGTCGGCGACGTCGACGGCGCGCGGCGCGAGGCCGTACGCACCGCGCGCGCGCTGCTGCCGTTCGCCGAGCGCGGCGTTCCGATCGTCGGGCTCGAGCCCTCGTGTCTGCTGACCCTGCGCGACGAGTTCCTCGCACTGCGGCTGGACGACGCGCTCGGATCGCCAGGCGCCACACGCCGACTCGCCGCGAGCGCGATGACCCTGGAGGAGTACCTCGTCGCCGAACGGGCGGCAGGACGGCTGTCGCTGCCCCTCAGGCCGCTGCCCCAGACCCGCGCGCTCGTGCACGGGCACTGCCACCAGAAGGCGTTCGACGCCTTCGCGCCGGTGCTCGAGGTGCTGCGGTGGATCCCCGGCCTGCAGGTGTCCGCGATCGAATCGAGCTGCTGCGGGATGGCGGGCACGTTCGGCTATCGGGCCGAGCACTTCGCCGTGTCGATGCGGATGGCCGAGGCCTCGCTGCTGCCCGCGGTCCGGGCGGCGGGCGAGGACGCGCTGCTGGTCGCCGACGGCACGAGCTGCCGCCACCAGATCGCGGACGGGACGTCGCGCGAGGCGCTGCATGTCGCGCGCGTGCTGGAGCGCGCGCTCGCCTGAGCGGTGCGCCGCGGCGCTCAGCGCGCGGTTGGTGCGGACGCCCGGCGCGCGATCAGCGGCGCGTGTACCCGCAGCGCATCGTCCAGCGCGTCGTGACGCTCGAGCATCACCGTGCGCAGGAACGCGGTCGACACGTCGCGCGTGGCGCGCTTGACCGCGTCGCCGACCGGGTCGCCGCCTCGATCGGTGAAGACTCCGTGCCCGCCGTGACCGAACACCGCGAGCCACTTCGGCGCGCCGGACAGCGTCTCGTACAGCGCGATGCGATCGGCCGGCGTAGACCCGTGCCCGGGCACGCGGATCACGTCGTCGACCGTGGTCAGATGCAGCGTCGGCACGCCGACGTCCGAGAGTACCGATGCGGTGTCGAAACCGACCGGAAACGGCGGCACCGACATCAGCACCGCCGCCCGGACCCGAGGATCGCGTAGCGTGCGCGGCACGCCGGGCAGGTCGTCGAAGCGCGCTCCGGCCAACAGCAGCGCGGTGTTCGCGCCGTACGAGTGCCCGGCCACGGCGATCCGGGCGCGGTCGATGCGCGCACCGAGCGTCGGGTCATCGAGCAGCGAGTCCAGTGCGTGACTGAGGTCGCGCGCCCGGTCGATCGCATGCTCGGTGGTCGCGGCCGCCTGCAGGTTGCGCAGTACCACGAAGGGACCGTCGCCGCGCCACAGCGCCCGGTCGCTGCCCGGATGCTGGACGTGCAGGCTCGCGAAGCCCTCCGATGCCCAGTGCCGACCGAGGTGCGCGTAGCCGGCCCTCGAGCCGCCGAGGCCGTGGGAGAAGACGACCAGCGGCAGCTGGTCGTTGGTCGAGGCCTCGGGCAGGTACAGGCGCGCCGGCACCGTGCGGTCGCGGGCGGCATCGTGCCACTGCAGGTCGATCGCGGCGACGCCCGCGGGCTGCGTGACGCTGGACCCCGAGGGTCCGGGCACCGACGGCGGCGCGGCACAGGCGGCGAGGCAGGCGGTGGCGAACGCCGCGAGGGCGAGGGCGGGCAGGGAACGCGGGCGCGAGCTCACGGCGGCGGTCGGTGCGGCATTCGACTCGGTCGGTTGGAGGGCCGTGACCTTACCTCGGTCGGGGTGAACCGGTCGGCGCGACCCGCGGCGTCCCGGGGGATCCCCGGGTCCGGCGGACGGCGGCGCCGAAGATGGGGGCGTCCCCGGGGACTGACCGCGGCAGGCCGAAGAGGCGCGCGCTCGCGGGCCGCACGCGGGGCCGGGACCGCGACTCGGCCGGGTGCGGACCGGACCGCGCCATAATCACGCTCCGCTCGACCGCCACCGGACGCCTGCCATGCCCCAGCCGATGAACCCAGACCTGCGCCGTGCGGCGCTGGAATACCACGAGCAGGGTCGGCCGGGGAAGATCTCGGTCGTCCCGACCAAGCAGCTCACCAATCAGCGCGACCTCGCGCTCGCCTACTCGCCCGGGGTCGCGGCTGCTTGCGAGCAGATCGTCGAGGATCCGAGCGCGGTGTTCCGCTACACCGCGCGGGGCAACCTGGTGGCCGTGGTGACCAACGGCACCGCGGTGCTCGGGCTCGGCGCGATCGGGCCGCTGGCGGCCAAGCCGGTGATGGAGGGCAAGGGCGTGCTCTTCAAGAAGTTCGCCGGCATCGACGTGTTCGACATCGAGATTGCCGAGCTCGACCCGGATCGGCTCGTCGAGGTGATCGCCGCCCTCGAGCCCACCTTCGGCGGCATCAACCTCGAGGACATCAAGGCGCCCGAGTGCTTCCACGTCGAGCGGCGGCTGCGCGAGCGGATGCGCATCCCGGTCTTCCACGACGATCAGCATGGCACCGCGATCGTGGTGGCCGCGGCGATCCTCAACGGGCTGGAGGTGCTCGGCAAGCGGATCGCCGACTGCAAGCTGGTGGTGAGCGGTGCGGGCGCAGCCGCGCTCGCCTGCCTGGACCTGTTGCTGGACCTGGGCTTTCGAACCGCGCAGATCTGGGTGACCGACATCGAAGGCGTGGTCTACGCGGGCCGCACCGTGCTGATGGACGACGAGAAGGCGCGCTTCGCTCAGCCCACCGACGCGCGCTCGCTCGCGGATGTGATCGGTGACGCGGACGTCTTCCTCGGGCTGTCGGCGGGCGGCGTGCTCAAGCCGGAGATGGTCGCGAGGATGGCCCCGCGGCCGCTGATCCTCGCGCTGGCCAACCCCACGCCCGAGATCCTGCCGGAGCTCGTCCGCGAGGTCCGTGAGGACGCCGTGATCGCCACGGGGCGCAGCGACTATGCGAACCAGGTCAACAACGTCCTCGTGTTCCCGTTCATCTTTCGCGGCGCGCTCGACGTGGGCGCGACGACGATCACCCGCGCGATGGAGATCGCCGCGGTGCATGCCGTGGCCGCCCTTGCGCGCGAGGAGCAGTCGGAGGTGGTCACCGCCGCGTACGGCACGAGCGGTCTCGCCTTCGGTCCCGACTACCTGATCCCCAGGCCGTTCGACCCGCGGCTGATCGTGCGGGTCGCCCCTGCGGTCGCGCGCGCGGCGATGGAGTCCGGTGTCGCCACGCGACCGATCGCGGATTTCGACGCCTATCGCACGCAGCTCGAGCAGTTCGTCTACCACTCGGGCAACTTCATGAAGCCGATCTTCTCGGCCGCGCGCCGCGGCGGGCCGCGCCGGATCGTGTATGCCGAGGGTGAGGACGAGCGCGTGCTGCGCGCAGTCCAGCAGGTGGTCGACGAGCGCCTCGCCACCCCCACGCTCGTCGGGCGACCCGCGGTGATCGAGCGTCGCATCGAACGCTTCGGGCTGCGCATCCGGCCGGGCCGCGACTTCTCGATCGTCAACCCCGAGTGGGACGAACGCTTCCGCGAGTACTGGCAGACCTACCACGCGCTGGTCGACCGCAAGGGCGTGACGCCCCAGTACGCGCAGATCGAGGTCCGTCGGCGCAACACGCTGATCGGCGCGCTGATGGTCCGCCGAGGCGAGGCCGACGGCCTGCTGTGCGGCTCGTTCGGGCCCTACACCCAGCACCTGCACTACATCGACCAGGTGATCGGCCGGCGCCCTGGCGCCTCGGTGTACGCGGCGATGAACACGCTGATGCTCCCCGGCCGGCAGGTGACCGTCGTCGACACCCATGTGAACTACGATCCGAGCGCCGCCGAGCTCGCCGAGATCACGATCATGGCCGCCGACGAGCTGCGCCGCTTCGGCATCAAGCCGTCGGTTGCGCTGATGTCCCACTCGAACTTCGGCTCGTCCGACCAGCCGTCGGCCCGCAAGATGCGCGAGGCGCTCGCGCTGCTGCGCGCGCGCGCGCCAGAGCTGGAGATCGACGGCGAGATGCACGGCGACGCCGCGCTGGATCCCGAGTACCGGCACCGGCTGATGCCCAACGGAACCCTGTCGGGCGAGGCCAACCTGCTGGTGATGCCGAACATCGACGCCGCCAACATCTCGTACAACCTGCTGAAGACCGCCTCGGGCAACGGCGTGGCGATCGGCCCGGTGCTGCTCGGCGCGAACGGTCCGGTCCACGTGCTCACCGCCTCGGCGACGGTGCGCCGCCTGGTCAACATGACCGCCTGGACGATCATCGACATCAACGCCACGCGCTGAGGCGCGTCCGAGGGCCGGTCGCCTCCGCTCGCGACCGTCACCCGACCGCTTGTCCGCCGCCTGGGGCGTCCGGGGCGGGCCGGAATCGCGACTGCCGTTCGTCTGGCGTCGGTGCTCGCCGGCGCCCGCGGCCAGTGCGTCGAGCAGGGCCGCGCGCTAGCGTCCGCCCAGAGGCAGGCTGGCGGTGGCGCGAGCCCTTGACGCTGCGGCGACGATGGCGACCCTGGAACGTTCGATCGACTCGACCGTCGCCGATGGCGATCGGAGTCCGGTTGGCCCGCGCGGCCGACCCGAGCTGCTGCATGCGTGCCGTGCGAGCCTCGTGGAGCACCTCGATCGCGCGGTGGCCGAGGTGCTCGGCGCAGTGGGCGAGTCGCTCGGCGCGGAAGCGCTGCGCTGCGACCGGCCGGAACCGCAGCGGGTGCTCCGCGAGGCCGCCATGCTGGCGGGCGAGCAGCGCGGCCGGATCGCGGCGCGATTCCAGCGGGCCTTCGACCAGGCCTTCGAGCGCCGGCTGTACGCACTGGACGCGGCTGCGCGCGAGACCTCGCCCGCGGAACTGTCTCTGGTACCCGAGGACGTGTTCAACGACCAGCTCGCGCTCGAGCGGCTGATCGGCCGCGTGCGCGCCCGGCTGGAGCCGGACGAGGTGCTCGGCATCCGCGCGCGCCTGGGCGAACTCATCGGTCGAGCGTGGTTCGAGGAAGGCAGCCATCCGGCCTCGCCCGAGGCGGTGTTCGAGGCGCTGCAGGACGCGATCGGCGCGCTGTCCCCGCGCCAGGAGGTGACCGTTGCGCTGCTCGAGGCCTTCGAGCCGCACCTCGCGTCGCGACTGAACGCGATCTACGCGACGGTCAACGCGCAGCTGCGCGCGGGCGACGTGCTGCCGATCATCCGCCCGCAGGTCCGCGCGGCTGGTTCCGCCGCGCGACGCGCACCGTCGGCGCGGCTCGACGGGATCGCGGCAACCGCGCGCGCGGCGCCGCCGGCGGCGATCGGTCTGGAGGCCGCGCCGACCGCGGAGGTCGCTCCCGCCTGGGCACAGGACCCTGCGGGTCTGTCCGATCCAGGCGAGGCGTTCCGCCTCGCGATGGCCGCGATTGCCGAGGGTCGTCCGAACGGGCGCGCCCATGCGGTGCGGATGCTGTCCAACCCGAGGTTGTTCGGCGCTGGTGCCGACCGGTCGGGTGCGCCGGTCGCCCGGCCGCTGCTG
>JBIKMO010000156.1:0-9808 GCA_044359175.1 Burkholderiaceae bacterium
CTGGCGACGAGCGGTCCGGATCGCGAGGGTCCCGCTCCCGGAGGAGCCTGCGGCAGCCCCGCAGCGGGCGGCGTCGGGGACGGTCGTTGCGATCCTCGCGGACCGGTCGCGGTCGGATCCGGTTCCGGCGAGTGGGGGGCCTGCGACGGTGCGGACGCCGGTGCGGTCGTTGGGGAGTACGGTGGCGCACCCTCGGGCGTAGCCCAGCTCATTCGCGCAGGCGACTGCATTCGTACGGTCGCCGAGGCGCTGACCGGCACGCGCAGCGTGCCGAGACGGCCGTCGCCGTAGAACGCGCACGCCTGCCACTGTGGCGAAGCGAGCGGCTCGGCGGCGGGCAGCACCAGCAGCCCGGCCCGGGTCGCGGTGCCCGGCTCGCAGCCGTTCCATGCGCGTAGCGTCGCCGCGATCAGGCGGCCTGCGAACGGCACCACCAGCGGAACCCCGTACTGCAGGCGCAGCCGGAGCAGATTCGCGTCGGCGAGGGTCTGACCCGAGGCGGCGCCGATCGCCTCCTCGCCGCGCAGCCCGGCGACGTCTCCGCTCGGCCGACCGCGTCGCGCGCGGTGCACGAGCCCGTCGTTCGGGATCTCTCGCAGCTCGGGCATCGGCAGACCGGCGGCGTCGAGCGCGGGCTCGGCCCAGTCGGCGAACGACGCTGCGGTCGGCGATTGCTGCTCGATTCGTAGCCAGCCGGCGGCCTCACCCTCGGCGACGTGGGCGCGCGCTCGGACGAGCGCGCCCGCGTGTTCCTGCAGCGTGGCTGCACCGTACAGCCAGGGCGCCAGGCCTCGTGCCAGGCCGTCGCGACTGCGCTCGGGTGACGCGTGCGTGAGGCTGCCGGCCCGTGCCGCCTCGAATACCGCGTGGTTCAGCGCGTGCTGCGCGCGATACAGCAGCGCGAGCTGCACGGTCGCGAGGCCGGCGAGCAGCAGTGCGGGCAGCGCGAGCAGCGTCTCGATCGCACCGACCCCGGTGACCGCCCTGCGGCCGATAGCGATCACGGACGCGCCCGCCCGGGAGCGACCCCGCGCAGCATCTCGACCGCCGGCGCCGCCGTCGACGGAACCTCGGAGACCGGCTCGACCCAAGCGCCCCGGCCTGCAGCCGGGCGGACGGCCGCGCGGCGCGCGCGTCCGGTCCAGCGGTCCACCGTATAGGGCTCGAACACGTCGTCGTCGGAGTCCGCGTCGCCGCGGGCCCGCCGAGTCGGTGGCGGATCCGCGGCCGCGCGGTCGCCGCCGCCGACCGTGGCCCCCCGTGGTCGCGCCGCGGGCGTACGCTCGAGCATGCCCGCACCCTCGGCGCGGACAGGACCACGCGACGCGGTCACGGTCGCAGGCTCCACGTGCCGATCGGCGCGCCGCCGAACGTCGGCCAGGCGCTGAGCCGCATCGTCACGGGTCGGAACCAGCGACTCCACGAGCGATTCGTCATCGTCCGGATCGTGATCCCGCTCGAAGGTCTCCAGCGCCTGCTCGGCCTGAGCGATACCGAACATCGCGACATTCAGCAGTGCCTTGCCGCGGGAGGTGTCGTCCCGGGCGGAACGGGGCCGAGCGCGAACCGCCTGCCGGTAGGCGTTGAGCGCCTCGGCGTGCCGGCCGGCTTGCTGGTGCAGGTTACCCAGCCTCAGCCACGCATGGACCGCGTCCGGCTCGAGCTCGACCACCGTCGCGAACGCGTCGAACGCCTGCGGCAGGTTGCGCGCGCGATAGACCGATTCGCCCTCTTCGATCAGCCGCTCCAGCGTCTCGGATGCGAGCGGACGGACCAGCCGCAACGGCCCCAGCAGCGCCTCGACCTGACTGCGGCCGAGGACCGGCGGCGCGATCGCCGGGCGTGACACGACACCGATCGTGCCGGCTGGGGTCGCACGCGGCGCGCTCTGCGGCGAGCCGCTGGTCGGCACCGCCACGAGAAGTGCGGCGAGCGCGGCCGCGCCCACGCTGGATCCGGGGCGGCTCATCGGGACCCCCATACGTCGATCGGAGTGATCCGGCATCCCGGCCACAGCCCGAGCCGCCAAGCGTCCCCGACCTGCAGCTCGATCACCATCGCCGCCGCCCGGCACGCGGCGATCCGTCCGCCGCCCAAGCCGCGGCGCAGCTCTAACACCCGACCGTCGCGATCGACGAACACCACGTCGATCGGTCGACGCATGCCGAACGTGTGGACCGCTCGGCACCGTTCGAACAGCAGCCCGTGACCGGGCGCAGGCCGCCATCGGCCCAGCAGACCGACGAAACGCTGCAGGGGCGTGCGGGCACGCACGACCGGAACGACGATCGACGATGGATTCATCGCAGCAGGCCCTCCTCGAGCAGGCGAACGACAACGGGAAAGAACAGCAGCACGAACGTGCACGGGAAGAAGCACAGCAGCAGCGGCGCGAGCATCTTCACGGGCGCCCTCATCGCGAGCTTCTCGGCGTGCTGGAACCGCTCCTGGCGACGCTGGTCGGCCTGGGCACGCAGGATCGGCCCGAGGCTGCTGCCGTTGCGCTCGGCCGCAACCAGCGCGCCGACCCAGCTCGAGACCTCCGGCAGTTCGAGCCGCTCGGAGAGCGCACGCAGCGCGTCGCTTCGCGTACGGCCGGTGCGAAGATCCCGCAGCACGCGCTCGATCTCTGACTGCAGCGGCCCGGAAGGCCCCTTGGTCGCCGCGTGCTGCAGGGCGCCGGTCAGGTTGGCGCCGGATTCGACCGACAGCGTGATCAGGTCCAGGCAGAACGGCAGCGCCCGAGTGATCGCACGACGGCGCGCCGACCGTCGCTCCCGTACCCAGGACAGGGGCAGCCAGGCGCCGAGCACCACGGCGGCCGCGGCCGCCGAGGCTGTGACCGACGCACCGATGCCTGCACCCGATGCAGCCAGACCGGCGGATGCGCCGAGTGCCGCGCCGGCCACCCAGCAGCCGGCGAGCAGCCGCTGCGCGTCCAGTGCGTGATCCAGACCGGCGTGCCTCAGCAGTCGCGTGGCGCCGCGGCGAATCGGCGTCGGCATCAGCGGTGCGGTCAGGCGGGCGGTGGGCCCGATCACCCAGGCGGCGAATCGCCAGTAGCGAGGCGGCCTCGCCCGCCAGGCCTCGTCCGGCGCTGGCACGGCGACGAGCGTCGCACGCGCCGCACCGATCGCCAGCACCGCTGCGACCCCGACGCACGCGAGCACGAGCAGGCCGTCGAGGTCAGACATCGATGTCCACGATCCGGCGGATCCAGTGCAGCCCCAGCAACTCCATCGCGAGCACGGCGGCGCAGACCAGCCACCCTGGCCAGGTGGTCAGCAGGGGACGCATCGCTGTCGGCTCGATCACGAACAGCGCCACCGCCACCGCCAGCGGCAGCAGCGCCATCACCCAGCCCTGCAACCGGCCCTGCGCGGTGAGCGCGTCGATCTTCCCTTCGATTGCCGCCTTGCGGCGCAGCGCGTCGGCGAGGCGTTCCAGGGTCTCGGCGAGGTTGCCGCCAGTCTCCTGGGACAGGCGGATCGCGGCGACGAGCAAGGTCACCTCCTCGATCGGCACGCGTCGCTCGAGGTGGGCCATCGCCGCGTCGAGCGAGACGCCGAGCCGCTGCTCGCGGGCGACCAGATCCAGCTCGCGGCCCGCGGGCGAGGGCAGCTCGCGCGACGCCTGGGCGATCGCCTGGGGCAGGCTCGCGCCCGAACGCACCGCGCCGGCCACGAGCATCGCGGCGTCCGGCAGCTGGCTCAGCAGTCTTGCGGTGCGTCGGCCGCGCAGCCACGCGAGCGCGGCGCTTGGCACGCAACCGACCACCGCGAGCGCCACCAGTGCCGCGATCGGTTCGCCGCTCGCTAAGCCGACGCCGAGTCCGACGAGCACCAGTGCGCCGAGGTTCAGACGGAACAAGCGGCCGACGTCGAGGTAGACGAACGACTGCTGCAGCCCGAGCCCCAGCTCCGCGCCGAACCGCTCCCGCCAGCGTCGGGCGAACCCGGTCACGCCCGCGGCGATCGCCGCCGCGCCGAGCGCCACCGCGACGAACACGCTCGCCAAGGTGGGGATCAGTTCAGCGGTCATCGTCGCCGCCGGCGAAGAGGTCCAGGTCGAGTTCCGCGCCGGCCGCCCGCAGCGCCTCGTAGAAGGTGGGTACGGTATCGCAGCCGCGGAACCGGCCGTCGACCGGCTCACCGCGCCGCGACAGCAGCAGCCTGAACTCGAACAGCGGCTGCATCTGGATCCGCCCGGCTTCGATGCCGGTCACCTCCATGATCGAGGTGACGCGGCGACTGCCGTCGGCGAATCGGGTCTGGTGCACGACCACGTCGATCGCCGCGGCGATCTGTTCCCGGATCGCGTGCACCGGCAGATCCATGCCCGCCATCAGCGTCATGACCTCGAGCCGGGACACCACGTCGCGCGGCCCGTTCGCGTGCACCGTGGTGAGCGAGCCGTCGTGCCCGGTGTTCATCGCCTGCAGCATGTCCAGGGCCTCGCCGCCGCGGCACTCACCGACGACGATGCGGTCGGGCCGCATCCGCAGCGCGTTGCGCACCAGATCGCGGATGGTGACCTCGCCGCGCTGCTCGAGGTTGGCCGGCCGTGCCTCGAGCTGCACCAGGTGCGCGTGCCGCAGCGTCAGCTCGGCCGCGTCCTCGATCGTGACGATCCGCTCGCCGTCGGGAATCAGGTTCGACAGCACGTTGAGCAGCGTCGTCTTGCCCGAGCTCGTCCCACCCGAGATGACGACGTTGCGCCTGCGCTCGACGCACACCTTCAGGAAGGCCATCATCCGCTCGGAGGCGGCGCCAGCGTCCAGCAGGTCCTGCGGGCGCAGCAGCGTCCGGTTGAAGCGGCGGATCGTGAGCGCCGGGCCGCGGATCGCGAGCGGCGGGATCACCGCGTTCACCCTCGAGCCGTCGGCGAGCCTCGCGTCGACCATCGGCGAGGATTCGTCGATGCGACGACCCAGGGGCGCAACGATGCGCTCGATGACCGAACGGACCGCGTCGTCGTCCGAAAAAGCACCGGGATGCCGGGACAGCCGACCCTCGCGCTCGATCCAGATCTCGTCGGCGGCGTTGACCATGATCTCGCCGATCGTCGGATCCTCGAGAAGCCGCTCGAGCGGACCCAGACCGACCGCCTCGTCGATCACCTCGACGATCAGGCACTCGCGGTCGACCTCGGAGGGCAGCACGATCGTGTCCTGCAGCAGCTGCTCGACCAGCGCGCGAATCTCGGACCGCAGCGCCTCGGGATCGGCGAGCCGCAGGTCCCGGCGGCGCAGGTCGATGGTCTGCAGCAGCTGCCGGTGCACGAGCCGACGCCATGCGACCGCCTCCTGGCGCGGTCTCGCACCCTCGGCGGGCGTGCGATCCGGCGCGTCCCGCTCGACGTCGACCCGCAACCGGTAGCCGCCGATCTCGATCAGGTCTGCAGCGTCCAGCGGACCGAACTCGGCCACCCGCTCGCCGTTGACCAGCGTGCCGGCCAGGGTGCCGGCATCGACGATGCGCGCGGCGCGGCCGCTCACGTGCACTTCGGCGTGGACCCGTCCGATCCGCCAGCTCGCGAGCTGCACGTCGCAGTCCCGGCTGCGACCGATTCGGCACGGCGACCGGTCGACCCGATGCGTACGGGCGGCGTGCCCAGCCTGTTCGACGACGATCAGCAGCATCTCGTGCATCCGTGGCGAGGCGATTGCTCAGTCGACCATCCGGACGCGCTGGCGCGCCGGGACGAAGCGGCGCGCGGTGCCGCGATCCTCGCCGTCTTCCGTACCCGGTTCGGACTGCACCGCCGCCGCAGCCCCGCCTCCGACCGCATGCTCGGGACGACCCGTGCGCACGGCCAAGTCCGGGTCCCCCACCCGCGGCGACTCTCCGACGCTCGCTCCCGGCTCCTTGACCGGGACGGTCGGTGCGAGCAGTCGTGTGGGCATCGCCGGCGGCCCGACCGTCACCGCCGCCGCCGGCTCGCTCATCGCCCCGCCGTCGACGAAGCGCGGAGTGATGAAGACCACGAGTTCGCTCTGGCGATCACGGAACTGCCGCGAGCGGAACAGCGGCCCAAGCACCGGTAGCTCGGAGGCGCCAGCCACCCGGTCCAGGTTGCGGGTGCCCTCCTCGGTCAGCAGCCCCGCGATCACCAGCGTCTCGTTCTCGCGCAGGTTGACCTCGGTTTCGGCGCGACGCTTGATCAGCCCGGGCACCTCGCGCACCGCCACCTCGAAGTTGATCGAGGAGATCTCGGTCGCGATCTTCGCGGCGATCGTCCCGCTGTCGCTCGCGACCGGTGCGACGTCGAACTTGATCCCGTACTCCTTGAAGGCGACCGACGCGGTGCCGAGCGCCCCGGAGACCGGGATCGGCAGTTCGCCCCCCGCGACGAAGCGCGCCGAGCCCCCCGAGCGGCAGGACAGCCGAGGCTCGGCAAGCACGACCGCATCGCCGTTCTGCACCAGAAGGTTCAGCACCGAGCTGATCGAGGACAGCAGCGACAGGCTGCTTGCGAACGGCGAGACACGCGCCCTCACGTCGGCGGCGACACCCTCGGCGCCGCCGCCCGGCTGCAGCGCGCGGCTGCGCTGCAGATCACCGATCACCTGGAAGCTCGGGCCCTGGGCGGATCCGCTCCACTTGATGCCGATGTTCTCGAGCAGTTCACGGCGGATCTCGATGAACTTCACGTCCATGGCGATCATTCGCTCGAGCCCGATGCGCGGCACGAGGTTCACCACCTGCGGGTAGCGCCGTGCGATCTCGGTGATACGCGCCGACTGCTCCTCCGACACGTCGCTACCCTCGATCACCACCTTGTCGCCCACGATGCGCGCGGTGGTGCGGCGCTGCGAGCCGAGCATCGCCTGCACCTCGGCGAGCAGCCGGCCGGTGTCGGCCGGCAGCACGTTGAACACGTAGCTGCGTTCGGGGCCGCTGCGCCCCCACAGCACGAGCGTGCTCTGGCCGGGGGATTCGGGCAGCACGAGGACCTGCCGCTCGTCGAGCGCGGTGGCCTGGATCACCTTGCCGTTGCCGACCGCGATGCGACGTACGTCGGGTTCGTCGAGCACGTACGCCTCGCCGACGTACAGCGTGACGGTCGCCACCCGCTGGGTCCGCGAGGCACCGCCGGCGTCGGCGTGGACCCTCGAGGGGACCGGTCCCACCGCGCACGCGAGCGCGATCAGCAAGCCTGCGACACCAGTCCGCCGGGCGCGGCGGCGAACGATACCGGACACTCGATCGGGCATGCCCTCTCCTGAAGTCGCTCGAGCCGCGCTCATCGGAACACCGGTACGACCGCGGGCGGTGCGAGCCAGGCCGGCGGCGCGTCGCCCTCGCTGCCGGCCGCCGGCAGCGGAGCGAGTCGCGACCCGGTACGCGGCGGTAGGGCGCCCGGCGCGGGCTCGGGTGCTTGCGCCGGCCGGGGCACACCGGTTGCGTCCGGCACGGATGCGGCGGGCGGCGCGGCGGTGCCAGGCAGAGGTGTAGCCTGGCCCCGGCCGCCCACGATCACCTCGGTGACCGGCCGTGGCGCGGCCACCGGCGCGGACGCCGGCGGCGGAGGCGCCAGGCCGAGGAGCATGTTCAGGTCGAGCCGGCGTTCGGGCACCGGCCGGCGGTCGTTCGGATTGCGCAGCACCGCGGTGAGCTTGCCGCTGCGCTGCGCGACCACCAGCCGCTGCGCCTGCTCCGGCAGGACCTCCACCGTGATCGCCGTGAACGGCCGGCCGGCCGGGGCATCCTCGCCGGCGGAGACCCGGGACTGCCGCCCGGTCGCGAGCACTGGCACGTCCTGCAGCACCGTACGGGTGACCTCCGGCTGCACGACACCCGCCGGGGACGGTGGTCGCACCGACAGCAGCAGGTCGATTCGGTCACCCGGCTGCAACAGACCCGACAGCGAGTTGACCTCGTCGACCGCGACGGTCATCGCGCGGATGCCGGGACGCACGCGTGCCGAGATCGACGCCGGCTCCAGAGGCGCGAGCGCCGTGGGCAGCAGCGGCTCGCCGGCACGCATCGGCAGCAGCAGGCGGGCGCCGGCGAACGCCTCGAATCGGTCCGGCGCGACCGCGCCCCCGGGGGCGTACGTCCGGGGCAGCCGCCGAACCGCCATCGTGTCGGCGCCCACGGCATCGCCTCGTCTGAGGTCGCGCTTGGCGACGACCACCTCCACGGTCTCGTGGCTCGGCTGCAGCCGGGCTTTCTCGCGGGCGAGCCGCGCGTCGATGTAGTTGCGTGCACCAATGATCGACAGCACGCCGAACGCAATCGCGCCGAGCGCCATCCACGCCGCGCGACGGGCACGCAGTGCCCCGTGCAGCGCCGCCAGTCGGGAAGCAAACCGGGTCATGGCAGCGAGATCGCCCAGGTGAACCGCGCGTGCTGCTCGGCGAGCGCGGCGACCACGGCGTGGACCCCACTGCTGCGGCCGATGCCGAGGGCCAGGACCACCAGCAGCGCCACCAGCAATGCGTCGACCATCGCCTGCCCGGCGTAGCGCGTTCGCGGCCCGCTCATCGCGCCGCACTCCAGTGGATGACCACCGCCGTCCCGTCGCGATGCGCCGCCACCGTGCCGACCACCTCCTCGGCGCCGCGCGTGAATGCCAGCGCCTGACCCTCCGTGCGCGCGGCGGGCTCGGGCGCCGCCGGACGCTGGTCAGCGAAGCCTGCAGCGCGGGCACGCTCGCGCAGGCGCTCGGCCGTAGCCGCCGGCGTGCCGCCGACCAGCGCCACCACGGTCGAGGCGCTGCGTCCCGGATCGCGATGCGCGACTCGGCGCACGATCCTCGCATCCCCGTCGAGCCAGCGCAGCGTCGGCGGCGCAACCGCATCCTCGAGCGCCTGCACGTGCAGCAGATCCCCTGCTGGAGCCCCGGGCGCGCGATGCCACCTCGAGCTCAACCCTTCGGTGCCGCCCGCTTGTGCCCGCAGCTGGACGGTCTGCAGGCCCGCCGCGTCGCGGACCGACACGATCGTCCAGTCTCCCAGCCGCGACTCGACCACTCGGACTCCCGCCGCGCGCCAGCGCTCGCGAAGCGCGAGCGCGAGCTCCGCCGGCGTGCGATCGGACCGGAACCGGTGTGTGGCGAACGTCTGTCCGTCCACGGCGGCCGCGCTCGTAAGCACCTCCTGGTGCAGGTCGGCGGGTAAGGCGTCCATGCGTGTTCCTCGCTCAGGGGCGGTCGGCGGTTTCTGAGCCGGCCTGCGGCCGGAAGGCGATGCGGTCCGGCGGCACCCGGTCCACGTCGGTCTCGTGCCAGCGCAGCGAGCGCGCCGCCGGTTCGACTCCAAGCGCACCCGCCACTGCGAGCAGCCCGCGCACCGGCAGCCACGCCGCATCGATCAGCGGATCGACCCAAGGCAGTTCGGCGCCGGCGGCGACCCGCGTCTCGACCGAATCCGGCTGCGGACCGTACGGCCCGGATGCGTTCCACGCATCGACCAGCAGCGCGACCTGGGCCCGCAGCGTGATCGGTGTCGGCGACAGCGACGCCCGCCAGCCGTCGGCCGACCGGTCGCGCGCGGTGGCTGCGTGCACCGTCGCCTCGATCAGCCCGCCCTGCAGATCGAGGCCGAACCGTCCGGGCCCGGCCAGATCCGACACCACCCTCACCGCGCCGGGGAACGTACGTTCACCCGTACCCTGGGCGAAGGCGAGCGGGCTGTCGAACCGCGGGTGCGCGATGGCGACACCGACGTCGTCGAACCGCTGCAGCAGCGGGTGCCCGCTGCGATCGACCCAGCTGGCACGCCGCTCGTCGACGCTCGCCGGCCCGGACGCGCGGTCGGCGCTGCGGATACCGAAGCGGTGTGCGGCGAAGAATCGTCGACGGA
>JBIKMO010000157.1:0-9762 GCA_044359175.1 Burkholderiaceae bacterium
GAGGGCAGCTCCAGCCACGGCTCGAACAGGTACGGGAAGCTCAGCAGCGCCAGGAACGACCCGAGGTTCGACAGCGCGTAGAGCCGGAACACCGAGGCGCCGAGCCCCGCCCGCGCGAACCAGAGCTGCACCAGCGGCCCGGTGGTGGCCAGGCAGAAGTACGGCAGCCCCACGCTCGCCGCGAGGATCAGCAGCACCCGCGCCCCGGGCGCGTCCTCGCCGTCGGGTTCGAGCGACGCCTCCGGCAGCACCCGCGCCGCGGCCACGGTCGCCGCGGCGAGCAGCACGAGGTGGATCGCGGACTGCGCCCGCGCCGAGCGCAGCTGGCCCAGCAGGTGCGCGTACACGTAGGCCGCGAACAGCACCGACTGGAAGAACAGCATCGCGGTGGTCCACACTGCCGGGCTGCCGCCGAACCACGGCAGGATCGACTTGGACACCAGCGGCTGCACCTGGAACAGCAGGAACGCGCTGCAGAAGATCGTCGAGGCGAACAGCGCGACCAGCCCCCGGACGGGGGGCTCGCGAGCGACGGCGGACATGGACGGGGCGAGTCGGAACGGACGCGGCCGCAACCGCCCCGGGCGGGGCGGCGGGGCGAAGCGGCGGTGACTCAGGCGACGTTCTTGCGCTTCCCCTTCTCCGGCACCACGGTGACGATCGTCGGCCGCACCTCCGCGGGGGCCGGCGACGTCGACTTGCCGGTGAGCTTGTCCTTGCTCGGCTTCTTCTGTTCCTTGCCTGCGCGCTGTCCCTTGGGCATGGTGGGCTTCCTGGAGTCGGTTGCGGTGCGCAGCGTACCGCAGCCGCGCGCCGCCGGCGACCCGCCCCCGGCGACGCCGGGGGTCAGTTCAGGCAGCCCGGCATCGGCGCGGGCTGACCGAGGCTCGGGCTCGGGCTCGGGCTGGCGCCGCCGACCGGCGCCACGCCGACCGGCGGGCAGTCGAACGGGCGGCCGGGGATCGGCAGCACCGACGCCGGTGCGGCCCGATCGGCGGGCGGACGCATGGGCACCGCAGCGGGTGCCGGCCGGACGACCGCCGGCGCGGGCGATCCACGGTCGGTACCGGGCACGGACGGAGGCGGCGCGGGCTGCGCGGCGGCCGTGCCGGCGAACAGCAGCGCGACGAGCGCGACCGCGGTGGAGAGCGTCATGGCGGGGCGATCCTGGTCGGGTCGGGGCCCCCGACTCTACCCTCAGCGCCCGTCCCCGGGCGAGCGCGCGCACCCGGCGCATTCGGCCGTCCGGCGCCCGGATCGCTCAGGCCCGCACCGGCTGGGACCCGGCCGGTTCGCCCGCCACGAACCCGCCCGACTGGCGCCGCCACAGCGCCGCGTAGCGGCCGTCGAGCGCGAGCAACGCCGCGTGCGTGCCCTGCTCGACGATGCGCCCGTGCTCGAGCACCACGAGGCGGTCCATCAGCGCGAGCGTCGACAGCCGGTGCGCGATCGCGATCACGGTCTTGCCGCGCATCAGCGCGGCGAGCTGCTCCTGCAGCGCCTGTTCGACCTCGCTGTCCAGCGCCGAGGTCGCCTCGTCCAGCACCAGGATCGGCGCGTCCTTGAGCAGCACCCGCGCGATCGCCACGCGCTGGCGCTGGCCGCCGGACAGCTTGACGCCGCGTTCGCCGACGTGCGCGTCGTAGCCGCGGCGACCCTTCCAGTCGACCAGCGCGTCGATGAAGCCCTCGGCCTGCGCGCTGCGTGCCGCGGCGCGCACCGCGTCGTCGGTCGCCTCCGGCCGGCCGTAGCGGATGTTGGCCGCGATCGAACGGTGCAGCAGCGCGGTGTCCTGCGTGACCACGCCGATCGCCGCGCGCAGGCTCTCCTGGGTGACGTCGGCGAGGTCCTGACCGTCGATCAGCACGCGGCCGCGTTCCGGCTCGAAGAACCGCAGCAGCAGGCTGACCAGCGTGGTCTTGCCCGCGCCCGACCGGCCGACGACCCCCACCCGCTCGCCCGGGCGCACCACCAGGTCCAGCCCGTCGATCACCGGCGTCCCATCGCGGCGACCGTAGGCGAATCGCACCGCCTCGAACCGGACCTCGCCGCGCGTGACGCGCAGTTCGCGCGCACCGGGGCGGTCGAGGGCGCCCGGGGGCACGGCGAGGGTCTCCATGCCCTCCTGCACCACGCCCACGTTCTCGAAGATCGACGCCACCTCCCAGCTGACCCAGCCAGCGACGTTCGCGATCTGCCAGGCGAGCGGCAGCGCGGTGGCCACGGTCCCCGCCGATACCGTGCCGTCGGACCACAGCCACAGGCCGACCGCCGCCGTGCCGGCGAGCAGCATCGCGTTGAGCAGCGACAGCACGGTCATGAACCCGGTGATCACCCGCATGTGCGCGGCGATCGCGTCCTGGTGCGCGTCGATCGCCTCGCGCACCCAGGCGTCCTCGTCGGCCATCCGGGCGAACAGTTTGACGGTCAGCACGTTGGTGTAGCTGTCGACCACCCGCGCCATCACCTGCGAGCGCACCTCGCTGCTCGCGCGCGACAGCTCGCGCAGCCGGGGCACGAAACCGCGCAGGAACACGAGGTAGCCGGCGAACCAGAGCGCGGTCGGGATCGACAGCCGCCAGTCGGCGAGCGCGAGCAGCACCAGCGTCGACAACCCGTAGGCGACGATGTACCAGACCGCGCGGATGCCGGCCATCACGCTCTCGCGCAGCGCCTGCGCGGTCTGCATCACGCGGTTGGCGATCCGCCCGGCGAAGTCGTTCTGGAAGAACGACCAGCCCTGCCGGATCACCTGCCAGTGGCTCTGCCAGCGGATCTGGCTGGTGGCGCCGGGGATCAGCACGTTGTGCCGGATCGCGACGTCGACGAACAGCACCAGCGGGCGCAGCACCAGCACGGCGAGCAGCATCGCGACGAGCACCGGCGCCTGGCGTGCGAGTTCGGCGGCACGGTCGTCGGCCTGCATCAGCGTGACGACGCGACCGATGAACAGCGGGATCAGCGTGTCCACCAGCGCGACCGCGAGGCTGGTGGCGAACGTCGCCGCGTACCAGCCCCGGTTCTGACGCACGAAGTGCCCGTAGAAGCCGGCGAGCGTGGCCGGTGGCGTGCCCGGCCCGGGGGAAGCGGTGCCGCGGATTCGGGACTGCAGGTAGCGGAACATGGGCGGGCGCGCGAACGCCCCGCGAGTGTACCGGGCGCGGCGCAGCCGACCGCGCTGCGACCGGCCGCGCCGCGCGCCGCGCGCCGTCGGATGCGCCGTCGGATGCGCCGCGGTCCGACGCGGTCAGCGCCGCGCGGCGAGCCCCGCGGCGAGCCCCGCGACCGCGGTCGCTCCCACCCAGAGCACGACGCCCGCGGCCTGCGGTCCGAGCGCGAGCGCGGCGATCGCCACCGGCGCGAACAGCGCCGCGAGCGCCGCGAGCCGACGCGCGAGCCACGGTGCGCCGGCTCGCAGCGCCGCATGCCAAGGCACCGCGAGCGCCCCGGGCACGGTCGAGTCGCCCGCACCGCCTGCGCCCCGATGCAGCCGCCACGCGGCCCAGGGCGTCCAGGCGAACGCAACCGCGACGCAGGCGATTGCGGCCGCCACCGACGGCGCGGCATGCATCGCCACCACGAGCAGCGCGAGCGCGGCGCCGCAGGCGATCGTCACCGGACGCTGCAGCGCGGCGCGCAGGCCGTGCGCGACGAACCACCACCGCGGATTCGTGCCTGCGAGCAGCGCGAGCGCGAGCACCGACGCGATCTGCTCCGGCGGCGCCGGCTCGGCGGGCAGCAAGAGCAGCGCCGCGGCGGTGGTCGGCAGCACCAGCAGCGCCACCGCCGCCTGCAGACGCATCGCGCGCGCCGCGACCCGGCCGGCGGCGGCCGGCTGCAGCCCCGCGCTTGCCTGCGCGCCCCATCGGTCCAGGCCGGCCGCGACACAGGCCGCCGCGATCGACGCGATCGCGAGCCCGAGGCCGGCCTGGCCCAGCCCTCGCAGGCCCAGGGCCGCGGCCGCGATCGGCAGGCCGACGAGCACCAGGAGCAGCGCCGCGACGCTCAGCCGTCGTGCGGCCGCCCGTTCGCCTGCGCCGTCTTCCGGGGCGACCGCGTCGGCAGCGTCCGGCGGGTCGACGCCGACCGCGAGGCGCCGCGGCAGCCGATCCAGCCCGGCGAACCGGGCTCCGCCGACCGGCACGCGCACGTTCAGCGCACCGGCAGCGCGGCGTCGCCGGCGGCGGCGAGCCGCGGCGATCCGGCCGCCCCGAGCCGCCGGCCGGCGCGGGCCGGCGACGACGACGTGGGCGACGACGACGTGGGCGACGACGCCGACGGCGCGGCCGCCCGGGCCGCGGGCGCGGTACTCGCCCGATGGGCACACGCGTCGTCGCGCCAGACCTCCCAGGGCGCGTCGCCGCGGGCGTAGCGGCGGTCGAAGGTGATCTTGTCCTTGAAGGTGTCCATGGTCGCCCAGAACCCGGCATGCCGGTAGGCATACAGGCGCCGCGCGGCAATCATCCTCTGGAACGGCGCCTCGACCAGCTCGTCGCCCGGCGCGATGTGGTCGAACACCGTCGAGCGGAACACGAAGAAGCCGGCGTTGATCCACAGCGTCTCGGCGCCGAGCTCGCCGAAGGACTCGACCGTGCCGTCCTCGGCCGCGCGCATCGCATGGAAGCTGTGCGGCGTACGGGCCGCCATCACGCCGGCGTCGACGTCGCGCGAACGGACCGCCTCGATCAGGCGGTCCAGAGGCACCGAACTCAGTCCGTCGGCGTAATTGGCCAGGAACATCTCCTCGCCCTCGAGCAGGTGGCGCACCGCGAGCAGCCGCTGCCCGACGTTGCTGTGCAGCCCGGTGTCGACGAACGTGATCCGCCAGTCGTCGATGTCGCGCGCCAGCGGCTCGATGCGTCGGCCGCCCTCGCTCATCACGAAGTCGTTCGACGCGCACTCGTCGTACTCGAGGAAGAAGCGCTTGATCAGGTCGCCGCGATAGCCCAAGCACAGCACGAAGTCCTTATGGCCGTAGTGCGCGTACCAGCGCATCAGGTGCCACAGGATCGGGCGGTAGCCGACGTTGACCAGCGGCTTGGGGATGGTCTCGGAGTGTTCGCGCAGCCGCGTGCCCAGTCCGCCGCAGAACAGCACCACCTTCATCGCCCGCTCCTTCCGAAGGGTGCGCTCATCCGATCACCTCCAGCCGCGGCAGCGGAACGACGAAGCGCCCGCCCCACTCGCGCACGTACCCCATCTGTCCAACGATCTCGTCCTTCAGGTTCCACGGCAGCACGAACACGTAGTCCGGCCGGTGCTCTCGGATCGCCTCGGGCGCGAGGATCGGGATCCGCGTGCCCGGCGTGTACTTGCCCTGCTTGTACGGATTGCGGTCGACCGTGAAGTCCAGGAAGTCGGTGCGGATGCCGCAGTAGTTCAGCAGCGTGTTGCCCTTGCCGGGCGCGCCGTAGCCGGCCACCCGCTTGCCGGCGCTGCGAGCGGTGATCAGGAACGACAGGATGTCGCGCTTGGCGCGCGCCACCCCCTCGCCGAAACCGGTGTAGGTCTCCAGGCGCTCGAGCCCGGCGTCGCGCTCGCGCGCGAGCACCTGGGCGACGCGCGGCGACACCGCTCTGCCGGTGGCCTCGTGCGCGACGTGGATCCGGTACGAGCCGCCGTGCGAGTCGACCTCCTCGACATCGACCACGGTCATCGCGTGGGCGGCGAAGGCCCGCCGCGCCGTACCCAGACCGAGATACGAGAAGTGCTCGTGGTAGATCGTGTCGAACAGCCGCGCCTCGATCAGCCGCTGCACGTGCGGGAACTCCATCGTCAGCGTGCCGGCCGGGGCGAGCAGCGTCGCCAGGCCGCCGACGAAGTCGTGCAGGTCGGGCACGTGCGCGAGCACGTTGTTGCCGATCAGCAGATCGGCGCGGCCGTGGGCGGCGACGATCCGCGCGGCGCTGTCGACGCCGACGAACGCGACCTCCGTGGGCACGCCGCGCTCGCGCGCGGCCCGGGCGACGTTGGCGGCCGGCTCGATGCCCAGGCAGGGCACGCCGCGCGCCACGAAGTGCTGCAGCAGGTAGCCGTCGTTGCTCGCGACCTCGATCACGCGGCTGCTCCGCCCCAACCCCAAGCGCTGCGTCATCGCGTCGCAGTACTCGCCGGCCTGACGCACCAGCGCGTCGGCGTAGCTCGAGAAGTACGCGTACTCGCCGAACAGCTCGGCGGGGGGCACGAACGCGGGCAGCTGAACGAGGAAGCAGCGCTCGCAGACCATCGCGTGCAGCGGATAGAAGGTCTCGGGCTCGGACAGCTGCGCGGGCGCCACGTGGGTCTGGCACAGCGGGCTCGAGCCGAGGTCGGCAAACGTATGCCGCAGCGGTGTCTCGCACAGCCTGCAACGCAACGGAACCGCGCCTGTAGGTCGGGTCATGCCGGTCGACCGTCGGATCTTGACCTCAGCGACTGTAGTCGGGCACACCGGAAGCGTCCGTGACCGAGTGGGCAGACGGTCGCGAGTCGCTGACATACGCCGCCGACCTCTCCGAGATGACTCCGCTGCTGATTCCAGACGACCTGGCCGAGCCGATCGCCTTGTGCCTGGGCGCGCACTGCGACGACATCGAGATCGGCTGCGGCGCCACCCTGTCGACCCTCGCCGCACGCCACCCGCGGCTGCGGTTCCACTGGGTGGTGTTCACGTCCGACGATCGACGGGCGGCCGAGACCCGGGCGGCGGCCGCACGGCTGCTCGACCCCGCACGCGTGTCGGTCGAGGTGCACGGGCTGCGCACCAGCTGGCTGCCGGGCCAGTGGGGGGAGGCCAAGGACCTGCTCGAGGCGGTGGCCGCACGCATGTCGCCGGCGATCGTGTTCACGCATCGCCTCGAGGACCGCCACCAGGACCACCGGACCGTGGCCGAGCTCACCTGGAACACCTTTCGCGACCATCTCGTGCTCGAGTACGAGATCGCGAAGTACGAAGGCGACCTCGGCCAGCCCAACCTGTTCGTGCCGGTGAGCCGGGACGTCGCGCGGCGCAAGGTTCGAACGCTGCTCGAATGCTTCCCCTCGCAGGCCGGCCGCGACTGGTTCGACGAGGACGCGTTCCTCGGCCTGATGCGGGTGCGCGGCCTGGAGTGCCGCGCGCCCGAGCGGCTCGCCGAAGCCTTCCACGCCCGCAAGCTCATTCTGTGAGGACCCGATGGATCGTCCGATGATCTCCCTGGCGACGCTGCTCGACGAGGACCTGGGGCGCGTGTGTACGGATGCCGCCGCCGAGTTCGACCGCATGAGCGGCGGCCGACTGCTGGTGACCGGCGGCGGCGGTTTCCTCGGCTACTCGCTGGTGCAGGCGCCGCTGCACTGGAACCGCATGCACCCCGGGCGTGCGCCGATCGAGGTGGTCGTGTGGGACAACTGGCTGCGCGGCCGGCCCCAATGGCTGCAGGCGCTCGAGGGCACGCCGCACCTGTCGGTGCGCGACTACGACCTCACCCGGGCGCTGCCCGCCGACATCGGCCACTTCGACTGGATCGTTCACGCCGCGAGCATCGCCTCGCCGATCTATTACCGCGCGATGCCGATCCGCACGATCGACGCGAACGTGAACGGGCTGCGCAACCTGCTCGACTACGCGGTTGCACGGCGCGACGCAGGCACACCGGTGTCCGGCCTGCTGTTCTTCTCGTCGAGCGAGATCTACGGCGACCCCTCGGCCGACGCGATCCCCACGCCCGAGACCTACCGCGGCTTCGTGTCGTGCACCGGCCCGCGCGCGTGCTACGACGAGGCCAAGCGGTTCGGCGAGACGCTGTGCGTGGTGTTCGCGCAGGCCGAGCAGGTGCCGGCGCGGGTCGCGCGTCCGTTCAACAACTACGGGCCCGGGCTCAAGATCAACGACGGGCGGGTGATCCCGGACTTCGCGCGCGACATCCTCGCCGGGCGCGACATCGTGATGCTGTCCGACGGCAGCCCCACGCGAACCTTCTGCTATGCGTCGGACGCGATCACCGGCTACTTCAAGGTGCTGGTGTCGGGACGGGCCGGCGAGGCGTACAACGTCGGCATCCAGGAGCCCGAGATCTCGATGGCGGCGCTCGCCGAGCTGATGGCGGCGACCGCACGTCCGCTGCTGGGCTACACCGGCAAGGTGACGCTCGGTCGCTCGCAGGAGGCCGCGTACCTGGTCGACAACCCGAATCGCCGCTGCCCGGTCATCGACAAGATCCGCGGCGAGCTCGGCTTCGAGCCGCGGGTGGGCATCGAGGAGGGCATCTGGCGCACGCTCGCCTGGTACCACCACAATCCGCGCGGGGCGGAGGGCTGATGCGCGTCTCGATCGTCGGCACCGGCTACGTCGGCATCGTGACCGGCGCATGCCTCGCGCAGTCGGGGCACGAGGTCACCTGCATCGACCTGGACCCGTCCAAGGTGGCGATGCTGCGCGCCGGACGGCCGACCTGCCACGAGGCGGGGCTGGCCGAGCTGGTCGCGCGGCACGCGGGCACGCGCCTGTTCGCGACCCAGGACCTGGCGGCCGCGGTGCGCGACAGCGAGCTCACGATGATCGCGGTCGGCACGCCGTCGAGCGACGGCCGCATCGACCTGCGGCACGTGCTCGGGGCCGCCACGCAGATCGGCGAGGCGATGCGAGGCCTGGCGCGCCGGCACACGGTGGTGGTCAAGAGCACCGTGGTGCCCGGCACCACCGACGGCCCGGTGCGTGCCGCGCTCGAGGCGGCGAGCGGCCGCGTCGCCGGCCGCGACTTCGGGCTGGGCATGAACCCGGAGTTCCTGACCGAGGGCACCGCGGTGGCCGACTTCAGCCGGCCGGATCGGCTGGTGCTCGGCGGCGTGGACGACGCGACCCGCGACCGCCTCGCCGAACTGTACTCGGGCTTCGCGGGCGTGCCGGTGGTCCGCACGAACAACGCGACCGCGGAGATGATCAAGTACGCGTCGAACGCGGCGCTCGCGACGATGATCTCCTTCGCCAACGAGCTGTCGCGCATCGCCCGCAGGCTGCCGGGCGTGGACATCGCCGAGGTCACCCGCGGCGTGCACGCGGCGCAGTACTTCACCACGCGGCTGCCCGACGGGCGCGAGGTTCGCGCGCCGATCGCGAGCTTCCTCGAGGCCGGCTGCGGATTCGGCGGCAGCTGCCTGCCCAAGGACGTGACCGCGCTTGCCGCGCAGGGCGAGTCGCTCGGGGTGGCGGTGCCGCTGCTGCGGGCGGTGCTCGCGGTCAACGCGGGTCAGCCCGACGAACTGCTCGCGCTGGTCGACGCCCACCGTCCTCGGCTGGCCGGCGTCCCGGTGACCGTGCTCGGTCTGGCGTTCAAGCCGGATACCGACGACACCCGCGAGTCGCCCGCCTTCCCGGTGATCGACCGGCTGCGCGCCCGCGGCGCCGGCATCACCGCGTACGACCCGGTGGTCGGACCCGCGACCGGCGCCGACCGCCTGCCCGAGCTCGTCGGCGTGCGCTTCGCACCCGACCTGCGCGCGGCGCTGGCGCACGCCGAGGTGGTCGTGCTGGTCACGCGCTGGCCGCAGTTCGGGGCACTGGCGGGCGTACTGCGCGAGCTGGGGCGCACGCCGCTGGTGGTCGACGGACGCCGGGTGCTCGAGCCGCGCGACTTCGGCCGCTACGCCGGCATCGGGCGCGCCGAGGATGCGATGCCGCAGGCCGCGCTCGCCGCGCCCCTGGACGTCTGAACGCGCAGCCCCCGCCGCCGCGTCGCGCCGACGCATCGCCGCCCTCGCGACCCGGGCTGTCGATGCGTACAGTACTTCGGACTACTGTCGATG